>DATFRR010000084.1:0-36265 GCA_035263025.1 Micromonosporaceae bacterium | reverse complement strand
ATCGCGCGGCAGGTCCTAACGCGCAGCAACGCGAAGCAGTCCGGTGGCCGGCTGTCCGTCCAGAGTCGACGGATCCACGCTCCACGTCGCGGCCACCTTCATCACGTCGGATTCGTTGACCATGACGACCGGCCGGTCGTCCGGATCGAGGTGCGCATCGAACGCGACCGGCAGGCCGACGGCGATCTCGGCCGCGTCCGGTTCGCCGTACCACCGGGTGACCTCACCTCGCTCGCCAACGTAGCGGAACGCACGGACGAGCCGGCCGCCCGCGGCGCGCTCCCAGAAGTGCGCCTCGACGACCCGGTGCGTGGCGAAGAACTGGACGTCCGCGGCGAGCGACGCGGACAGCGCCGCAACGTCCGGCGCCGCACCGTCGGCAAAGAATGCGCGGCCGGCAATGAGCGTCCATGCGCGACCGCCGGCGCCGGCGAGCGGCGGGGTGATCGCCAACCGGTCGTCGGTCAGGTAGGCGAGGTCGATGCCGTGCCGCCAGTCGACCGCACCGAGGTCGCGCACGCCCAACGCCGCCATGATCGCCTCGGGCGGCACGTCGCGGTCGGCTGCGCCGATGGCAAGCCATGCCTGCTTCACGCCGAAGCCGACCATGCGCGCATCTCCCATGTCGTGCAACCTACGCCGACCGCTTGGCGGTGCGCGGGATCACGGTCCCGGCGGCCTGAGTGACGGCTCGCCAACATAGGCTTTGATCATGACGTACGACGCGGGGGATCGGTCGCCCGCCGACCAGCCGCGCTTCCCACCGCGCGGCGCACCGGAGCGACGCGCGGTGCTGCGGGTTGCGCTCGCCATCGGCGCGACCACCGGTGCCTACGGTCTTTCCTTCGGCGCGATCGGCATCGCGTCGGGACTGTCGCTGCTGCAGACGTGCGCGCTGTCGCTGCTGATGTTCAGCGGTGGATCGCAATTTGCGCTGGTCGGCATCCTCGGCTCCGGCGGCGGTGTGGTCGCCGCCTCCGGCACCGCGGCACTGCTCGGTTCGCGCAACGCGTTCTACGGCCTGCGGCTCGCCGAGTTGCTCAGGCTGCGGGGCGTCGCGCGGGTCGCGGGCGCGCAACTCGTGATCGACGAATCGACCGCGGTCGCGACGACCCAACCGACCGAGCCGGCCGGCCGCCTCGGCTTCTGGGCCACTGGCCTGTCGGTCTTCGTACTGTGGAATCTCGGTACGGTGATCGGCGCCGCGGGTGCGGGACTGATCTCCGATCCGGCCGTGCTCGGCTTCGACGCCGCGGCGCCGGCCGCGTTTGTGGCGTTACTGGCGCCACGAATGCGCGGCCGCCAGCCGTGGGCTGTTGCGTTGACGGCGTCGGCCGTATCACTAGCGGCGGTGCCGTACGTGCCGGCCGGCGTACCCGTGCTTCTCGCCGCGCTGGTCGCCATCCTCGCCGGCTGGCGCCGTCGGCCGGACGACGCGTCCGCGGACGACCCAGACGGGCAGCCGGCGTGACCTGGGTTGCGGTGTTAGCCGGATCGGCGGCGTGCTACCTGCTCAAGCTTGTCGGCTTGTCCGTGCCGCAGCGTGTGCTCGGCAATCCGCGGGTACGCCGGATCGCCATGCTCCTGCCGGTCGCGGTGCTGGCGGCGCTCGTGGTGATCCAGACCTTCACCATCGGGCATCGACTGGTGCTCGACGCACGGGCGGCCGGCCTTGTCGCGGCCGTCATCGCCGTCCTGTTGCGCGCGCCGTTCCTCGTGGTGGTCGCGCTTGCCTGCGTGACGACCGCACTGGTGCGCTTGTGGCTCTGACGGTGTTTGATGGCTGCGTTTCGGTGGGCGTGGCGCCGGGCTGCCCGCCTAGTCGCGGCGGCCGAGGATCACGCTGACGTCGACCGTTTCGGGGAACGGGCCGTCGCCGAGGGCGTCGTGTAGCGCGTCGCGGAACCGCGCGCGATCGTCGCCGCGCGGCAACATAGCCAGCGAGTGGGCCGAGAGGACCATGCCGTACAGCCGATCGAAGTCCAGATCGTCGTCATAGCGCACGTGTCGTTCCGTCACCGCGAAGCCCGCCGACGCAAGATGCGTACGGTAGCGCTGCTGGGACTCGTCGTCCGTGCCGCAGTGCTGGTCTGCGGCGCGACCACGGTGGCGTTCGAGAAACGCGCGCAACTCCGCCGCCCAGCCGGTGTCCACCTGCCAGAGCGGCTTGCCGTTCGTGACCACCGCGACGCCACCGCCGGGCCGGACCGAGTCGTGCGCCGTGCCGAACACCGCGACGTCGTCCATCCAGTGCAGTGCCACCGCAACCGTGACTGCGCCGATCGGTTGTGGCGCAGCACGTTGAGCGATCTCCGGCAAGTTCTCGCCGGAACCGAGCCGCCAGGTGATATTCCGGTCGGGATGCCCACGCGCCAGCCAAAGCATGTCCGCCTCGGGGTCGACGCCGACCGCCCAGCCGACCCGCCTGGCGACTGGCACGGTCAGCTGACCAGTGCCGCACCCGAGGTCGATGACCGTGTCGCGGCCGTCGAGAGCGAACGCGTCCACGATCGTGTGGATGACCGCCGTCGGGTAGCCGCGGCGGTACTTCTCGTAGAGCCGCGCGACCTCGCCGCCGAACCCGAGCCGTCGACGTTCGTTGGGACGGTCCCGATCCGGTTGCGCGTTGGCCATGGCCGCGAGCATCGCAGTCGACGACGCAGTTGGCATAGGCGGTTGCGCCGTGCGCGGAATCCGCTCACCGCGAACCAGCGTGCCCGCGGTCGGGCTCCTGCGCGGTTCTAGATGTAGGTCGTGACGTCGAGGTCGCCGAAGTTGACCGTTTCGCCGGCCACGCCGCGCAGCGCGGCTGTGAGTCGGCCGTTGGCGGCGGAGAGTGTCACAGATGATGGGCGCGTGATCGGGATACGCCATCCGCCCGTGTAAGAGATTCCCTCGCCTGCAGCGACTAGCTCGGAGTCCTCGAATGCCGCGTCTGCGACCTCGATCGCTTATGACACGCTCGCCGCGATCGCCCAGATCGGCAGCCGGCGTCGCAGCTTCCACTGCAACTGCGAGAGCTTGAGCATGGCAATGAACACGTCGCCGCCGCGTCCGCCGTAGTCGGTTAGGACGAGGAAGCTCGATCCGCGGGCGTGGACCTGCACATCGTCGGTCATCTGTGCCCTCACGTAATCAGCCAGAGCAACCGACAGCTGGGGTGGGAACCGGCGAAGACCCAGAACAAACCGCGGGATGGCGAGGGACGAACGCACGCGGCAACCCCACGTTGATCGAAGTACCGTCCGGACCGAGCCGTTGCGTGCGGACGGCGACCGTTGGCGGGAACGTTAGCAGCTGTTAGCGCGGATCGCGGCGGGCTGCGTCGCTCAACGAATGACCTTGTAACGCATGTGCTGTTTTCCACAGCGGTTTCAGCATTTCTGTTACAAGCTCACGGGTCTTCGCGTCGCTGTCGCGTCCGATGCCAATGTCCCGCGAGCGAGGGTCGGCGACCGCGGCGCCGCGTGGCGACCGATCGACGCGTGCGGTAGACAGTGGTATGCGCTACGCGCGGCTCGGCCGCACCGATCTCGAGGTGTCCGTACTCGGCCTCGGCTGCGGGAACTTCGGCGGCATCGGGTCCGCGCCGGAGCTGTTCGAACGCGGCGACGACGAGCCGACCGCCTTCGCACTCATGGACGCCGCCCGGGAGCACGGCATCACGCTCTTCGACACGGCGAACGCATATGGCGGCGGGCGCTCCGAGTCGATGATCGGACGGTGGCTGGCGAGCCGGTCCGGCGCGCGCGACGACATTGTGCTGACCACGAAGGTACGCAACCGTGTCGGGCCGGATCCCGGCGACGAGGGCCTGTCTGCGCGCCACATCAAGGAGCAGATCGAGGCGAGCCTGCGACGGCTGCGTACCGACCGGGTCGATCTCTACCTGGCGCACGAGCCCGACCGGGCGACACCGATCGACGAGACACTCGGTGCGTTCGACGAGCTGGTCCGGGCGGGCAAGGTGCGACACGTCGGCTTGTCGAACTTCTCGGGTGCCGAGGTGGACGCCGCCGCGCACGCTGCCATGGCCGGTGGCTTTGCCGTACCCGCGAATCTGCAGTCGAGCTTCAGCCTTCTCGACCGCGCGGCTGCGGACGACGCGTTTGGGGCGTGCGACCGGCACGGCGTCGGCTTCACCGCCTACAGCCCGCTCGCCGGCGGCTGGCTGACCGGCAAGTACCGCGCCGAGCACCCGTTCCCGGCCGGCTCGCGGATGACGCTGCGTCCGGAGCCGTACGAGCAGTTCACCAACGACACGACGTACCGGATGATCGACGAACTTGCCCAGCATGCCGCGGCGCGCAATCTATCGTTGCTCACGATGGCGCTGGCTTGGGTGGTGACCGACCCCGGCGTGACCGCGGCGATCGTCGGACCGCGCCGGCCCGACCAGCTGGCCGCGATGTGCGCGGCGACCGACGTCGAACTCACGGCCGCCGACCGAGCGACGCTCGGCGCGGTGACAACGGCCGGCGCATAGGGCGCACGGCCAACGACGCATGGTCACGGTGACGGATAGGAGCCGTTCATGAGCGACACATACGTGATCGTCGGCGGCGGGCTCGCCGGCGCGAAGGCCGCCGAGACGCTGCGGGCCGAGGGCTTTGACGGTCGCGTCGTGCTGATCGGCGACGAGACCGAGCGGCCGTACGAGCGGCCACCACTGTCGAAGGGATACCTGCTCGGCAACGACCCTCGTGACAGCGCCTTCGTCCACGAGGCGAGCTGGTATGCCGCCAACAACGTCGACCTGCTGCTCGGCGTCCGGGCCACCGACCTCAATCTGCACAAGCGTCAGGTCACGCTCGACGGGTTCGAACCGTTGCGCTATGACAAGCTGCTGCTGGCCACCGGCGCGCGGCCTCGCCATCTGGAGATCCCAGGCAGCGATCTCGGCGGCGTGCGCTACCTGCGGACGCTGCCGGATTCCGACGGACTCGTCTACGCAATGAAAGACGGCGCACGTGTCGTCGTGATCGGCGCGGGCTGGATCGGACTGGAGACCGCCGCCGCCGCTCGGGCGCATGGCGCGCAGGCGACAGTTATTGAGATGGCCGCGTTGCCGCTGCAGCGCGTGCTGGGCGACGAGGTCGCGACGATCTACGCGAACCTGCACCGCGAGCACGGCGTCAATCTGAGGATGTCGTCGGGCATCGCGGAGTTCGTCGGGGCCGTCGGTGCGCTGAGCGCGGTACGCCTGGCCGACGGTACGGAGATCCCAGCAGACCTCGCGATCGTCGGCGTCGGCGTGTTGCCGAACACCGAGCTCGCCTCGGCCGCAGGGTTGCATGTCGACAACGGCGTCGTGGTCGATGCGCAGTTGCGGACCTCGGATCCGGCTGTCTACGCCTGCGGTGACGTGGCGAACTGGCATAACCCCGCGCTGGGCACCAGCCTGCGCGTCGAGCACTGGGCCAACGCGCTGAACAGTGGCCCGGTGGCGGCCAAGTCGATGCTCGGTCAGGACGTCACGTACGACGAGGTGCCCTACTTCTACTCCGACCAGTACGACCTCGGCATGGAATATTCCGGGTACGTCGAGCCGGGTGGCTACGACCGCGTCGTGTTCCGCGGCGCGACGGACTTCGTGGACGGAAAGGCACCCGAGTTCATCGCATTCTGGGTCAAGGACGGCCGCGTGCTCGCTGGCATGAACGCGAACATCTGGGACGTCCAGGATGACATCCGCAAGCTGGTGCGTGCCGGATTCGCCGGTCACGCCGTCGATCTGGATCGGCTCGCCGATCCCAACGTGCCGATCGCCGAGTTGGCCGACTGACGCCGGCGGTCGGGTGCCGCCGTTAGCGACCAGGCCCGGCGACCGCGCGACCGCGGCCGCGACCGGCACCTGCGACCGTGCGCGCGTCAATCCGAGAACACTAGCGACTCCGAGTGCGCGATCATCTCGTCGCGGGTCGGCGGCTTGCGGAGGTATTCGGCGACCACGTCGGCACGCGGATCGTCGGTGGCTAGCATGCGGCCGAGGTATGTCTCGACGTCGTACGCGGTGCGCCGGAACTCGAACGGGTCGGCGCGTGAGCCGTCCACGCGCAGCCAGTAGGCGCCCGGTTCGTCCACGCCGTACGGGATGCCGACGCTGCCCGGGTTCACGCTGTGCCGGATGCGCAACCCGTCGACGGGCCGGTGGAACTGCAGGTGGCAGTGGCCGGTGAGCAGCACGTCGGCGTCGATGCCCTCGGTCGCCGCGGCCAACCGCTCGAGCGGCGTGCCGGGTGTCACGATCTCGATGTCGGCGCGTGGCGAGCCGTGGCACGCCCGGATCACACCGACGCCGGCAACGTCGACGTCGACCTGGAACACGACTCCGCTCAACTCGGCGACGTCGCGAGCGCTGTGGCGCGCGACCATCCACGGATCGCGCGGGCTTTCCGGCTGGCGATCGCCGCTGTGCAGGTCGAGCAGCGCGCGATCGCCGTTGCCACGGACCAGCACAACGGTGCCGACCATATCTCGCAGGCCCGCGATGAGGTCGACCGTCTCGGACGGGAAGGTGCCCCAGGTGATGTCTCCGGTGAACACGACGACGTCCGGCGGATCGGCGGCCAGCTCGTTCACGACGGCGGCAAGCGCCGCGTCGTTGGCGTGCACATCGGACAGGAACGCGGCCGATGCAACGCTCAGCCGGTCAACGTGCGCTTCCTTGCGCGCGGCGGGGGAGTCCGCGTATTCGGCGAATGGGTCCACGCAGCCATGCAATCACGCGGATACGACACATGCCCACCGCCGTACGTCCGCTGCGTCGAGACGGCGTCGCCGACACGCGGACGGCTGTCCGACACCAACCAGCGCGCTGCGTCCCGCGCACCGCGCTCAGCCGGCGCGCTGATCGGGCGGACGCCCCTGCCAGAGTGTCCAGTCCGCGGTGATCGCCCGAGCGGCCTCGATGAGCAACGGCAGAAGTTCGTCCGTCAGTCGTACGACGCTGGTCTCGTCCGCGTTCACGGTGACGTTCATGGCGGCTTGAACATCGCCGCGGCCGTCGCGCACAGGTACCGCGACCGACCGGATCCCCGGTGCGAGTTCCTCGTCGGCGAGCGCCCAGCCGCGCGTCCGTACCACGCGCATCTCCTCGGCGACCGACTCCGCATCGCGGCGCGGCAGCGGCGGCAGGACGGATCGACTCGGCATGGCGAGCGCCTCGTCCAGCGCGGCCGGCTCAAGCGCGGCGAGCAATACCTTGCCTTGCGACGTCGGTAGCGCCGGAAAGCGGGTGCCGATGTGGACCCGCAGCCCGATGATCTTCGGCACCGCGACGCGCGCGACGTAGACGATGTCGGAGCCGTCCAGTTGGGCCATCGAGGACGACTGCCCGGTGTGCTCCACCAACCGACGAAGATGGCCGCGCGCTACCTCCCACAACCCGAGCGAGCTTAGGTACGCGGCGCCAAGTCGCAACACCTGCGGCGTGAGCGTGAACGCGCCGTCGTCGACCCGTACCATGCCGAGTTGCTCAAGCGTGATCAACAGCCGGCGGGCGGTTGGCCGGGCAAGTCCGGTGGCGGTCGCTATCTCGGACAGTGTCATCCGGGGCCGCCGCTCGTCGAAGCACGCCAACACGTCCAACCCGCGGGCGAGCGACTCGACGAAGTCGGGGCCGGTGCCACGTCCCGCCATCGCGGCCTCCGTCCTGCTGGTCGGCGATGGGCGTCGTGGCGTCGACGGCGCGTTGGGCGACCGTCCGATAACGACGTTGCGACGCCTATTGACAACCAGGAACCCGCGCGGCAGTGTTCCACACACGCCGCCTAGCGGACAACTGTACGTCTAGCGGTCAGGTCAGCCACCTCCACCGGCGGCGGTGGAAAGGAGCCATCGCGATGACCACCGGGATGAACATCGGGCTGCTGTTGCTGCGCGTCGGACTGGCCGGTCTGCTCGCCGGGCACGCGTGCCAGAAGCTCTTTGGCTGGTTCCGCGGCCTCGGCCCGACTGGTCACGGCGCTGTCTTCGACAAGTGGGGATTCCGGCCCGGCCGCGAAATGGCCGTCCTCGCCGGCGTGTGCGAGCTGGTCGGTGCCGGTTCGCTCGCGTTCGGATTCCTCACGCCGGGTGGCTGCGCCGTCGTCATCGGCACGATGATCGTCGCCGCGACACCCAACTCCAGCAATGGACTGTGGGCGCACCTCGGCGGGTCCGAGGTGCCGGTCGTCTACGCCGGCCTCGGCGTGGTCGTGGCGCTGACTGGACCCGGCCGGTTCTCGCTTGATCGCGCGTTCGGGTTCAGCGCACTGACCGACGTCGGCTGGAGCATCGCCGCGATCGTCGTCGGGCTGCTCGCGACGATTCCGCCGCTGGCGCGCCGACGGGCCGCGCTTCGCCGGACGGCGACCCCGGCGTGAGCCGCCGCGGCCGAGTGCGCGCGACCGACGCGATGACACCGCTACCCAGCGGATTACCGCCTCGACATCAAACAACCCGATCGACATCAGAGAAAGGGATGCCATGAGCCGCAGCGCATTCATGCGCTCGACAGTGATCGCGGCCTCGGCCGCCATCCTCGCCTTCACCACGCTGAGCGCGTGCAGCAGTTCCGGTAAGCCGGCCGCGGCCTCGACAGGATCGGGCGCGGCCAACAAGACGCTCAACATCGCATACCTGTCGTTCGCCGTCGCGAACAGCTATGACGCACCCATGCTCGCGGCTGCCCAGGCGGCCGCGGCGGATGGCAACGCCAAGCTCACCGTCTTCGACGCGAACAACAGCCCGCAGACGCAGTTCTCGCAGTTCCAGAACGTCATCGCATCAGGCAAGTACGACGGCGTGATCGTCCAGCCGATCCTCGGCACCGGCCTCACGAGCCTCGTACAACAGGCGATCGCCAAGGGCATCAAGGTCGTCAACATCGACCAGATCCTCGGTCCGGACTACACCACCGACCAACCGCAGGTGGCGGGCCTGTCGGCCAATGTGACGTTCGTACCCAGCAAGATCGGCACGCAAATGGGTCAACTGACCGTGCAGGCGTGCCAATCCAAGAACCTCAACCCGTGCAACGTCGGCTTCATGTACGACATCAAGGCGTCCACCCTGGACGTCGCGATCCACAAGGCCTTCATCGACGCCATCAGTGGCACACCGTCCATCAAGGTGGTCGCCGAGGGCGAGGACTTCTTCACGCCGGCCGGTGGCCTGAAGGCGGCACAGGACATGCTGCAGGCGCACCCGGATCTCAGCCTGATCGTGGCGTCGGACCAGGGTCTCGAGGGTACGACGCAGGCCCTCACCGCGGCACACAAGTCGGTGCTGATGGTCGGTTACGGCGCGAGCGCGGCCGGTATCGCATTCGTCAAGGCCGGTACGGTGTTCGGCGACGTGGCTCAGGCACCGGCCTCGGAAGGACGCCTCGGCGTAGTCGCGCTCATCAAGGCGATCCGAAACAACACCGTGTCGGGCGCCATCGACCCGGTCGCGCAGCTGCCGAACGGCGGCATCGTGACGAAGGACAACGCCGACAGTTTCACCGCCGAGTGGCCGGGCTGAGGATGACCTGGCGGATCGACTGTTCGGGCCCGACTGACTGGTCGGGCTCGGCATGACGGTCGCGTCTGCGGCGCCACCCGCGGCGAGCCATGTCGAACTCGTGGATGTCAGTCGAAGCTTCGGCGGCGTACACGCGGTTCGCGGGGTAAGCCTGCGGGTGGCCCGCGGCGAGGTGCACGCGTTGATCGGTGAAAACGGCGCGGGCAAGTCAACGCTGAGCAAGATCATCGCGGGCGCGTTGACGCCGGACGACGGGCTACTGCGAGTCGACGGTCAGGACGTGTCGTTCGGCTCGCCGCGGGATGCACTGCACCACGGCATCGCGAGCATCGCGCAGGAGCTGACGCTCGTCGGCTCGCTGAGCGTCGCGGAGAACGTGTATCTCGGCGCCGAGCCCCGTCGGGCCGGCTTCGTCCGACGTCGGCGGCTGCGGCAGGACTATGACGCGCTCGCCCGCGCCGCCGGCTTCCAGCTGCCGGCGTCCGCGGTAGTCGGCACGCTGCGTACCGCCGACCAACAGAAGGTCGAAATCATGCGAGCGATGTGCCGCGGCGCCTCCATGATCATTATGGATGAACCGACCGCGGCACTGTCGCACGTCGACACGCAACGGCTGCACGAGGTCGTCCGCGAGCTCGCACGCTCCGGTCGCACGGTGCTGCTGATCTCGCACTTTCTCTCGGAAGTGCTGTCGCTCGCGGACACCATTTCGATCATGCGCGACGGCGCGCTCGTGCGCAGTGGACCGGCGAGGGACGAGTCGGAGGAGAGCCTCATCGAGGCGATGCTGGGCCGCTCGCTCGGTTCGGTGTTCCCGCCGCGGCCGCCGTCGGTGTCGAGCGACGACCGCGCGCCGGTGCTGACGGTCAACGGCCTGCGCGCTCCGGGGGTACGCAACGTCAGCCTTACCGTGTTTCCAGGGGAGATCGTCGGCATCGCCGGACTGGTCGGGTCCGGGCGCAGCGAGTTGGCGCACGCACTCGTCGGAGCGACCCGCGTGTCGGACGGCAACATTCGGCTGGACGGGCGGGCACTTGCGTTGCGCTCGCCGACCGACGGGCTTCGCGCCGGCATTTTCCTGATCCCGGAGTCTCGTAAGGTTCAAGGCCTCGTGCTGCAGCGGTCGGTGCTGGACAACATCACGTTGGCCAACCTCGCCGACTACAGCCGCGCCGGCGTAGTCAACGGCCGGCGGCAACGGCAAGGGGTGTCGGCACTGATGGACCGCCTCGCGGTCCGCGTACCGAATCCGGGCGTACCCGTGTCGTCGCTGTCCGGCGGCAATCAGCAGAAGGCGATGTTCGCACGCGCGATGCTGTGCCATCCGCGAGTGCTCATCGCCGACGAACCTACCCGGGGCGTCGACGTCGGCTCGCGCCGAGCGATCTACGAGCTGCTGATCGACCAGGCGCGCGACGGCGCCGGCGTGCTCGTCATCTCGTCCGATGTCGAGGAGCTGCTGGGCATCGCCGATCGCACGCTCGTGATGCGCGCCGGCACCATCGTCGCCGACCTGCGTGGCGAACAAATGACTGAGCAACGCATCCTCACCGCGGCGTTCGACGAGTCGACCCGCAACGCCACGAGCCGTGACCAGACGGGGGAATGAATGAGCACCGGTACGGCGTCTCCGACCGCGCCCGCCAGCGAAACCACACCGGCCTCCCGGGTCCGCCTGCTCGCCAGCCGGATGCCGTCGTGGCGTACGTCCGGCATTCTCGTCCCGTTCCTCGCGCTGTTCATCGCGCTGAGCATCGGCAGTGGTCCGTTCTTCAGCAAGGACAACCTTCTCAACATCCTCGACCAGCAATCGGCGACCTTGATCATGGCAGCGGCCGGCACGCTCGTGCTGATCAGCGGAGGCATCGACTTGTCCGTCGGCGCGACGTACGCGCTGGCCGGCGTCGTCGCGGCACAGTTCGCCCAACACCACAACGTGGCGGTCGCGGCGCTTCTGGGCGTCGGGATCGGCCTGCTCGTCGGGCTCGCCAACGGCGTGGTCAGCACGATCTTCCGGATCAACTCGTTGATCGCGACGCTGTCCATGTCGTTCATCGTGAGCGGTCTCGCGAGCAAAGTGACCAACGGCAACCTCATCGTGCTCACGAACAGCCCGGACTTCGCCAAGATCGCCCAGTCCAGCTTCTGGTCGGTGCGTACGTCGATCTGGATCGCGCTCGCCGCGCTGCTGTGCCTCGGTGTGCTGCTCGCCCGTACCACGTTCGGGCGCTACCTCTACGCGGCGGGCGGCAACGCGGAAGCAGCGCGACTGGCCGGCGTACGGGTCAACACCGTACGCATCGCGGCGTTCGCCGCCAGCGGTACGGCGGCCGGGCTGGCCGGTCTCATCGACACGTCCCGCGTGTTGAGCGCGCAGTCGTCCTCGGGCAACCAACTCGCGTTCACCGTGCTCGCCGGCATCGTGGTCGGAGGCACGTCGATCCTCGGTGGCGAAGGCGCGATCTGGCGCACGATGGTCGGCGTGCTCTTCATCGCGTTGGTGGGCAACGGCTTCGACCTGCTCGGCGTGAACCCTCTCTACCAGCAGATCACGCTCGGACTCATCCTGCTGCTCGCGGTCGGTCTCGATGCGTGGTCGCGGGTGCTGCGGCGGTGAGCGTCGCGTCAGCTCGCGCACAACCGATCCGTCACGGCGCTACGCAGCGCCGGCTCGACGTCGTACGGCGTATAAAGCGACATCCGAGTGACCGCGGCGCCGAAGCGCGCGAGTAGTTCGGCCGCGACGGTGGCCGCGTCGCCCGAAACGGCAAACGCGCCCAGTACGTCGTCGTCGATCAGCCGACCCATCTCAGCCCACTCGGCGCGCCGCGACAGCTCGTTGAGTCTGGTAGCGAGCGCGCCCCAACCGTGCGCCTCGAGCACCGGTCGGTACGACGGCGTGGAACCGTAGAACGCGATCTGCAACCGGACCGCCTCCTCGGCGCGTGCCCGTTCGGCCTCGTCCGCGCCAAGCACCACGAGTGCCGCCAGACATACCGCGAACCCGTCGAGCGCACCGCCGCGCGCCCGGTGCAACGCCGGCAGCGTGCGTTCGGCGAGGTACGTCGGCGTGGTGAAACTGTGTGCGAGCAGACCGTCGGCGACCCGTCCGGCCACTTCCGTCATCCGTTCGCCGACCGCGGCGAGCAGGATCGGCGGGTTACCGTGCGGATTCGGACCTGGGTTGAAGAAGTCCGTCATCAACGTGTGTTGGTAGAACGCGCCGCGGAACGCGAGCCGTTCGCCGGTCGCCCAGCTCGCCCAGATCGCACGTACCGCGGCGAGGAACTCCTCCATGCGCGCGGCCGGATGGCTCCACGGCATCGAGAAGCGGCGCTCGATGTGTGGCTTCACCTGTGACCCCAGGCCAAGCTGAAAGCGGCCGTTCGAGATGAGCTGCAGGTCGTTCGCGAGCATCGCGACCGTCATCGGATTGCGCGCGAACGCGACCGCGATCGCGGACTGCAAGGTGATGCGATCGGTCGCGCGGGCGGCAAGTGTGAGCGACGTGAACGCGTCGTGGCCCGTCTCGGGTACTCCTAACCCGTCGTACCCAGCTTCCTCCGCCCACCCGGCCAACGCGTCGATCTGGAGCGGTGATGCCGACACGTCGGCCATGAAATCGACGAGCATGACGTCTCCTCGGACGGCTTAATCCTTGGACGGGTTGATTTTCGGCTGGCCCTCGGACGGCTTGATCCTCGGACGTTCGGGTCCTCGCCGGATGGTAACCCGAGCAAGATCGGCCGAATGGGATGCTCAGTGAGCTCATCCGACCAAGATCAGGACTATGTTCATCCACTCAGCCCGATCTTGGCCCGCCAGCTGCCGCGCGCACGCCGCCGGGCGACCTACCGACAAAGGAAACCGTCTTGACAAGAAAAGTTGTCGGTGGCAGGCTCACACGTATGCACGATGTGACAGTGATCGAAGACCCGGCCACCGCCGAGATCTCGCTCGATCCGACGCGGGCTCGGCTGCTTGCCTTGCTTGCCGAGCCGGGCTCCGCGACGACCCTCGCCGCGCGCATCGGTCTCGCCCGCCAGAAGGTCAACTACCACCTGCGCGCTCTCGAAGAGCACGGCCTCGTCCAGTTGGTCGAGGAGCGCCGCAAAGGCAACATGACCGAGCGGGTGCTGCGGGCCACCGCGGCGTCGTATGTCATCTCGCCGCTGGCGCTTTCGCCGCTTGAGCCGGATCCATCGCGGTCGCCCGACCGCCTGTCCGCGCGCTGGTTGCTCGCCGTGGCAGCGAAACTCGTACGCGACGTTGGGGCACTCATCACCGGCGCGGACAAGGCCGGCAAACGCGTCGCGACGTTTGCGATCGACGGCGAAGTCCGGTTCGCGTCGGTCACCGACCGCGCGGCGTTCGCGGAGGAGTTGGCCGCGGCGGTGGCTGCGCTAGTCAGCAAATACCACGACGACTCGGCGCCCGGCGGCCGCGACCACCGGATCGTGCTCGCCGTGCACCCGAGCGTCAAACACACCAAGCACGTCGAGAACCCCAAGCACGTCGAGAACCCCAAGCACGTCGAGAGCACCAAGGACTCAGACACGGAAGGGAAGTGAGCAGAAATGACGACGGTGACCTCTGCCGACGGTACGACGATCGGCTATGAACACGTTGGTTCCGGCCCCGCACTGATCCTCGTGGACGGCGCGTTCTGCAGCCGCCAGTTCGGGCCGATGCCCGCGCTCGCCAAGCTGCTCGCCGACCACTTCACGGTGTATACGTATGACCGCCGCGGTCGTGGTGCGAGCAGCGACACGATGCCCTACGCGCCGGAGCGTGAGATCGAGGACCTCGAGGCACTGATCGACGCGGCCGGCGGAACGGCGTACGTCCACGGCACGTCCTCCGGCGCAGTGCTTGCGTTGCGCGCCACGGCCGCGCTTCCGGGCAAGGTGACGAAGCTCGCGACCTACGAGGCGCCGATGCTGGTCGACGCCAGCCGGACGCCGCCACCTGCGGACTACCGTCAGCAGGTCGACCGAATGGTCGCGAGTGGACGAAACGGCGACGTCGTCGGGTTCTTCATGACGAAGGTGGTCGGCGCACCCGGTTTCGTGCCCTACGTGCTGCGGCTCATGCCGGCGTGGAAGAAGCTCAAGGACGTCGCGCCGACGCTGCGCTACGACTTCGCGATCCTCGGCGACTCACAGCTCGGCAAGCCGATCCCGGACGACCTCGCGAAGGCGATCGGCGCGATCGACGTGCCCGTCTGGGTCGGCGACGGCGGCAAGAGCCCGCGCTGGATGCACCATGCGCAGGACGAGGTCGCGGCGCTGCTGGCCGATTCCCGGCGCGACACGTTGGCCGGTCAAAACCACCAGGTCAAGGCCGCGGTCATCGCGCCCGCGCTCACCGCGTTCTTCGTCGAGGGCGAGGTGCGTTGAGATGGGGTACGAGTTCAGCGGAGCGCACGAGGCCGACGTCGACGCGACGGTCGACGATGTCTGGCACGCGATCGCGACCGGCCCAGGGATCACGTCGTGGTTCATGGGCGCCACCGAAGTGCGCGATGGCGCCGTGCATCTCCCGTTCGGCGGGCAGCCGATCACCGTCTCGGAGCCGGGCCGTCGGTTCGTCTACCGCGGTGACCCGGAGTCGGACGGACGGTTCATCGCGTTCGATTACCTCATCGAGGCCCGCGCCGGTGGGAGTACGTCGATCCGGTTGGTGTCGAACGGATTCCTGCCTGGCGACGACTGGGCCGACGAGTACGACGCGATGACCAAGGGCGGCGCGATGTTCTTCGCCAGCTTGGTCGAATACCTCAATCACTTCGCGGGCCGTGTCGGGATCCCAATGGACGCATCAAGCTCCGCGGTCGAGGACTGGGACAGTGCGTGCGATGCGCTCGGCCGGTCGCTGGGTCTGTCGGGGCGGCCCAAGCCGGGCGACACCGTACGCATCGCGATCGACGGTCGCACCGTTGGTGGCGTCGTCTACTACACGAACGAGGACACCTTCGCCGTTCGCGGCGACGACGCGCTCTATCGGTTCGTCAAGGCGTTCCGACCCGGTGGGCACGGTCCGATGCTCGCCATGCACATCCTGTTCGACGCGGATGCCGACGTGCCGCGCGCCGAGCAGGCCTGGTCCGCGTGGCTGGCGGCGGCCATCGGCTGACGCCACGTGGCAATCCGCGGGACCGACTGCGCCACATCATCGAAGCCTGAAGGAGACGTGTCATGCGAAAGATCGTTGCCGGCCTGTTCGTTTCGCTCGACGGAGTCGTCGAAGCGCCGCAGAACTGGCACTTCCCGTATTTCAACGACGAGATGGGCGCGATCGTCCAGAGTCAGATCGACGCGTCCGACACGCTGCTCATGGGCCGCGGGACGTACGACGAATTCGTGCAGTTCTGGCCGACCGCCGGCAGTGAGGTCGAACTCGCCGACCACATGAACGGCGTCGAGAAAATCGTGGTCTCGACCACGCTCAAGGACCCGACGTGGCAGAACACCACGGTGATCGGCGACGACGTCGCGCAGCGAGTCCGCGCGCTGAAGGAACTGCCCGGTCGCAAGAACATCGGCATGTCGGGCAGCCCGGGACTGGTTCGCTGGCTCATCAACAACGATCTGCTCGACGAGGTGCACCTGCTCGTCCACCCGATCATCGTGGGGGAGGGCAAGCGGCTGTTCACTGACGACAACGCGCGCAAGGGCCTTACGCTCACCGACTCGCGCATTCTCAAGACTGGCGTGCTGTCACTCGTCTACGCGCCCGTGGCCGAGTAATCGAAGTGACGTACGATCCGCCGCCGAACCCACGGGTCCGGCGGCGGATTGCCGTCGTCGGATTGCCGTCGTCGAGCGTGAGATGTAGATCCACCACAGTGGACCGGGCGTCGCAGATCGCGACCAGTTCCGGCACAATCGATGCGTGACCCAGTGGGAATACGCCCGCCTCGAATATCAGGCGACCGGTACCTTCGGCGGCGACCGTGACATGGACTGGACCGCCACGTTCCACTCGCCGGATGGCCGCGAGAAGTGGGGCACCGACGAGAGCTTTGACGACCTCCGTCACCTGAACCGTGCCGGTGAGGATGGTTGGCAGGCGTACGACCGCCAGGCATCGGTGATCGGCCAACCCCAGCGGTTGCACGCGCTGACGTACTCGATGAAGCGCCCAGTCAGCTAACCGCAGCGGCACCGGGCAACTAGACCCGGTGCCGGCGGCTTGTCACGTTGTCTTACTTCGTGCCGGCGGCGACGAGCATCTGACACGGCCCGACGAACCCGTCCGGACCGTCGAACTGCGCGAGCGCCGCGGCGACCTCGGCCCACGCTGCCGCCTTGGCGTCCTCGTCGAGCCCGCTGAGCATCTGGTGCAGTGCGCCGAACGACTCCTGTTCGAACCGGAGGCACTCGGTCGACGATTGCATCCGCAGCGGCGCGTCAATCGACTCGACGCGTACGTCGTGGAAGCCGGCCGCCGTCAGCGTCTGCTCGAGCACGCCGGGACCACCGAGACTGAACGGGCCTGGTTGGCCGGGTGCCGGCGGTGGCAACTCGGCCCGGCGTCGAATGATGCCGACCGGCACCGAGAAGAACCCGTTGCGATCGGCTGGCCCGTAGACGATCGCGCCGATCCGGCCGCCCGGTCGCAGCGCGGCGCGCATCCCGGCCAGCGCTTTCTGTTGGTCCGGAAAGTAGATCAGGCCGACCCGGCTGATCACCGCGTCGAAGTGACCCGATGGGACGCGCAGATCCTCGCCGTCCAGCTCCTGCGTCGTCAGGTTGGTGACGCCAGCGGCGACTGCTCGAGCCGACGCGTACGCCAGGATCGTGGGTGAGATGTCGGTGGCGAGTACGTGCCCGTCGGGCCCGGCTCGCCGTGCGGCCGCGATGGTCTGGCCGCCCGCGCCGGCCGCGACGTCGAGCACGTTGGACCCGGCTCGTACGCCGGTCAGGTCCAGCATCAGCTCGGTCGCCGGGCCGAGCCAGCGCTCCAACGTCGGATCCCAGCGGTCCCACGCCTCGGCGGCGGCCTCCCACTGAGCTCGGGTAGTGGTCTTGTACTTGGCGGGGTCGAACGTCGCCGCGGTCATCACGGCCTCCTTCGCTACACGTGCTCGATCCACTCACGGAGGTCGTCGCGGGACACGGACTCTAGCAGTGCTGGATGGTCAGTGGCCATGTGCGCACGGATCGCGTCCACGACTTCGTCGTCGCTCTCGCCGCTGGCCACGTAGCCACACTCGCAGCGGATAACCTTCGCCATCGTCGGCCTCCTTCGGTGGCGGCCGGGTTGCCCGGCCACAATCAAGTACGTCACCACCATGTTGGGTCAGTCTTGGAGAAATCTTGGCCGATTACCGTGGCGCCGCCGACCACCGGGTGCACGTGCAGTTGTGTGGCCAGGTCGCGCTCGAGGTCGATGGCGAGCGGCGCGAAACCGGCCTGCCCGGCCGGCAGGGCCGGATGCTGCTCGCCTACACCGTGCTGCGCCGCCACGACCCGCTGACTCGCGACGAGCTGTGCTTCGCGCTGTGGGGCGATGATCCGCCGCGAGCCGTCGACTCATCGCTCGGCGCGCTGCTGTCCCGGCTACGCAAGGTGCTCGCGCCAGTGCCGGTCGACCGGACCCGGATCGTATTGCCGCCCGGTGCGTGGGTCGATCTCGAGGGTGCGCGCGAGGCGATCCACCGCGCCGAGTCGGCGTTGGTACGGGCGGATCTGGCGGTCGCGTGGTCGGCGGCGCAGACCAGCCTCTTCGTGGCGCGACGGGGTTTCCTTGCAGGCGAGGACCGGCCGTGGATCGACGAGGTGCGCGCCGAGTTGCAGACGATGCGCGAACGGGCTCTCGAGGCGTACGCCGCCGCGGCGGTGCGTCTCGGCGGCACCGAACTGGCCACCGCCGAGCGGGCGTCGCGGGAGCTCGTCGGCCTCGCACCGTATCGGGAGAGCGCCTACCGGTTGTTGATGAACGCGTTGGTCGCGCAGGGGAACGGCGCCGAGGCGATGCGCGTCTACGATGCGTTGCTGCGCCGGCTCCGCGACGACCTCGGCGTCCGCCCGTCCACCGCGAGCCAGGCGTTGCACGCCGAGTTGCTGGCAAGATTCGGCTGACCGACCGTCAGGTGATGGTTCGGGGTAAATGTCCACTGTGGCGAGTAGTGGACATTAGGACAACTTGTCTAGCGCGACCGGTCACGTCGGTTGGATGTACCGTGGATGTAGTCCAAGCCTGGCGCTTCCCCCGTGGCGTCAGGCTTGGCTCTTTTCTTGGCTATCTGTTTCTGGGGCATGGGTGTCCGCTGCGGGTGGGGTGTTCGCGGCTGGCCGCGCGGCCGCCGATTGCAAGAACCGCGCCATCGCCGCTCCGATCTGCGGCGCGTGCTCGGTCGGCAAGGTGAAATGGGACGCCTCCGGGATTGCCTCGATCTCGACACTTGCCAACGTTCGGCGAGCCACCGATGCGAGGCGTTTCGGCGACTGCTGTCGCGACCGGTTGGCAACGAAGACGAGGGTCGGCGTACGCATCTGGCGAAGGTCTGCCGACGACGGCCGCTTCGGCCAGACCAGCCCGCTCTTGCCGCCGGACTTCGTCATCGCCAACTCGAACCACTGCGAGTCGAGCGGTCGGCCGCGGGTCTCCCAGCGGTAGAACGAGCGGTACGAGTCTGTGGAACCGCGCACCATGAGCGGGATCGCGCGCAACTTGTATCGCAGCGACACCGGGATGAAGCACTCTGTCGGGTCGAGTAGCACCAGTCGGCGTACCCGGTCGGGTGCATGCAGCGTGTAGCGCATCGCCACCCAGGCGCCGTACGAGTGGCCGGCGATCGCCGCGACGTCCGTCACGCGTACGGCATCGAGCACCTCGTCGAGCCACGCGGTCAGTCCCGCCGCGCCACCGATCGGTGCACCGTTGTAGATGCTGCGGCCGAGGTCGCCGATCGCGTCGATGGCGTAGACGCGGTAGTGCTCGACGAGGTCGCCGACGACGCCGTACCAGACCGTGCTGGTCGCGCCGCCGCCGTGCAGCAAAACGACCGCCGGCCCGTCTGCCGCCCCGCACATGTTGACGTGTGTCAAGCCGAGCCGCCCGGGTACGTCGACCGACCCCACGCTGACCGGCCAACGACCGAGCATCGCGTCGTACGCGTCGAGAAAGTCCTGTCGAAGCGCGGTCATGAGACTCCTCCGATGCGGTACCTTGACGAGTGAGTATCTCGACTATCAAGATATCAGCCGGCGAGGACCATCTGAGGAGGGGGGTCAATGGCGAAGCGATCGACCGCCGCGAACGCGCCGCCCCGTGACGCCGCGGCGCGGCACGCAGCAGCGCGTGAGGCAGCTGCGCGTGACGCGGTGGCCACCGTTGGCGTGGACGAAACTCGGCCGGAGATGGCGGTCGTCCATCTGTTGCGCGCGGTCACCGTGGAGCTCAACACGTTCGGCGCGCGATTCGCCGCGGCGCACGGCCTGCATCTGACGGACCTGCGCGCGATCATCGAGCTGCTCGACGCGGAGCGCTCGGAGCTGCCGGCCTCGCCCGGCTGGCTCGGTATGCGGCTGCGACTCAACTCCGCCTCGGTGACCGCGCTGCTGGACCGGCTGGAACGGCTCGGCCACGTCCGACGTGCGGCGGACCACTCCGATCGGCGTCGCGTCCGGCTGGTCGTGACAGCCGAGGCAAAGAAGCTTGGCTGGGAGTTCTTCGGGCCGCTAATCGACGGCGTGATCGACGTGACGCGGTCCTTCGACGAGGCCGAACTCCGCACCGTGAAGCGATTTCTCGCCGCGGTCGCGGACGCGGCGTCGCGCGAAGCCGTGTGAGCACCACCCGACGTCGAATTCAGGGCGACGTCGCGCGAATCAGCGTGGTCGCAACGCGGTGTCGGATTTGGCGGGCGGCGTCGCGCGAGGTCGCGTGAGCGCAACGCGGCGTCGGATTCGGGCGCCGCGGCGTCCTACGCCTGCGGCGCGCCCGCCTCTTCGGCGCACGCCAGCATGGGCTCGTCCGATGCGTCGCCGCCGCTCCGCACCGCGCGCGATTCGTCGCGGCGACGTCGTCGCCACTCGTAGACCAGCGCCGCCGCGGCGACCACTAGTGCCCACAGCATGTAGAGCCCGGTCAGGAATACCAATGCGATGGCCGATGCCAACGCGATCACAGCCGCGCGTCGCGACCACGTCCGCCGCGGCAGCAGCCGGAGCGCCGCCGCGGTGCCGAGCACGTAGACCAGCACGAACGAGCCGGTGGTGAGCAGCACCGACGGCCGCAGTCCGACGCCGGTGATCGCGGTCAGGCCGAGCGCGACGCCAGCGAGTGTCGCGGTGACAAGCAGGCTGCGCCGCGGCACCTCGCCGACGCTGCTGCCATGGGCGAACCACGCCGGCAGTGCACCGTCGCGGCCTAGTGCCGCGCCCAACTTCGCCGAACCGGCAAAGTATGCGTTCATCGCACCCATCGACATCACCACCGCCGCCACCGCGGTGATGGCCTTGACCGGACCGCCGACGCCGATGCTCAACAGGTCGGACAGCGGTGCCGGACGCGAACCGGTGGCCGGCCCCAGCACCAGGATGCTCGCCGACGCGACACCCAGGTAGAGCACGGCCACCGCGACCAGCGCGAACGCGGTGGCGCGCGGGATGTCGCGCGCCGGGCGGCGAAAGTCGGCCGCGAGCGAGGTCATCGCCTCCCAGCCGGCAAAGCCCCAGACGAGCACGGCCGCCGCCGATGCGATGGCAAGGTAGCCGTTCGGTGCGAACGGATGCAGGTTGCCAAGCCTTGCGTGTGGAAGTGCGGTGACGGTTGCCGTCACGAGCAGCGTGACCAGCAACGCGGCCAGCACAATCTGGAGCTTGCCCGACACCCGGATGCCACCGAGATTCGCCGCGACCACCGCGGCGATCATCCCGGCCGCGGACAGCAACGTGGTCCGAAGGCCGCCGCCGACCGCCGCGGACACGTATGCCCCGCCGAACATCGCCGCTGCTGGGGCACCGGTCGGCACCGCGAAATAGAAGCACCAGCCGACGATTGCCGCGGTCCGGGCACCGAACGCCCGTCTTACGTAGGTGGAGACGCCACCCGCGTCGGGATGGCGCGCACCGAGCGCCGCGAACGTCACCGCTAGTGGAATCGACAAGAGAATCAGCCCGACCCACGCCAGCAGCGAGGCGGGTCCGGCGATCTCGGCGCCGAGCGCCGGAAGGCCGATGACGCCGGTGCCGAGCACCGCACCGAGGGAGATCGCGGCGCCCTGCGCCAAGGACAGCCGCCCACTCATGCCGATCACCGTATCGGTGAGGTAAGACAGAAATCTGCCTCAATCGCGCCAGCGGCACGCACGAAATGTCGTGCGGTCGGCGGGCCGCGGTGAAGCAGCCAACGCGTTGCGGATAACGGTCCGAACCATCGCAGAGCACTTGAACTACCCGAAACCGGAACCGAGATCCGCTCGAGAAATCCGATCGGCGGTGTCGATTAGGCGGAGGCCCGACCGTCGATCGAGTGGAAGCATCGAAGGTCGATGCCGCCTGACGAGGGAGCTGGAGATGGCCGAATACCTCATCCTGATCTACGAAAGCGAAGCTGACTGGGCCGCCAACGCGACGCCCGAGGTGTACCAGCAGGTGATGGACGCCCATAACCGGTTCGCCGAGCAGGTGTCGGAGCTGGGCGCCAAGATTGTTTCGGGTCGCGCGCTCCAGCCGACGACCACCGCGACGAGCGTTCGAGGGGGCGACGCGGTGACCGACGGCCCATTTGCGGAGACGAAGGAAGCACTCGGCGGCTTCTACTTGGTCGAGGCGAAGGATCTCGATCAGGCGCTGCAGATCGGCAAGCTCTGCCCCGCCAGGTTCGGCGGTGTCGAGGTACGGCCGATCATGGTCTTCGAGTGACCGGCAACCACCTGTCACCGACTCGGCCGCCAACGCCGCTCGCACACCGATGACGGCCGGCACGAGCACGTGAGCGAACCGAGTCTGGGACGGTGATGTCGTGTTCCGCAAGCGCGACGGCGACGTCGCGGACGCGATAGCCGATGCGCACCGTCGCGAGTGGGCGTACGTGCTCGCCGCGACGGCGCGTGTCGCGTGCGACATCGACCTCGCCGAGGAGTGCGTACAGGACGCGTACGTCTCCGCGCTCGAGGCGTGGACACGGGTTGGCGTCCCGGACAACCCGGGCGCGTGGCTGACCACCGCCGCGCGGCGTAAGGCGATCGACGCGTTGCGCCGCAACCAGACGCTGCGCACCAAGTTGCCACTGCTGGTGGAGCCGATCACGGACATCGGCGCCGAGTTGAGCGACGAGGAATCGATTCCGGACGATCGGCTCCGGCTGGTCTTCACCTGCTGCCACCCGGCACTTGCCCGGGAGGCGCAGGTCGCGTTGACGCTTCGACTGGTCTGCGGTCTGACCACCACCGAGATCGCGGGCGCTTTCCTGGTTTCCGAACCGACGATGGCCGCACGCGTGACCCGCGCCAAGAAGAAGATCTCCGGCGCCCGCATCGCATACCGCGTCCCCGAGATCCATGAGCTGCCCGACCGGCTCGACGCCGTCCTCACCGTGGTCCACCTGCTCTACACAACCGGCCACACCGCGCCGGCCGGCGCCACCCTGGTCCGTCGCGATCTCGTCGATCGCGCCATCGATCTGGCCCGCATGTTGCTCGCGCTGATGCCCGACGAGGGCGAGGTCCGAGGTCTCCTCGCGCTGTTGTTGCTGACAAACGCCCGAGCCATGACGCGTACCGCGCCGGACGGTCGCCTGCTGCTCCTCGACGAGCAGGATCGCGGCCGTTGGGACCGGGACGCGATCGCGGAAGGACTGCGGCTGGTGCTCGGTGCGCTGCATGCCGGGCGACCGGGTCGCTTTACGTTGCAGGCCGCGATCGCCGCCGTGCATGCCGAGGCGCCGAGCTACGCGGAGACCGACTGGCGACAGTTGCTCGGCCTCTACGACGCCTTGCTGAGCCGATGGCCGTCGCCGGTCGTGGCGCTCAATCGCGCCGTACCGGTCGCGATGCTGGACGGGCCGGCCGCGGCGCTCGCCGTCGTCGACGACCTCGCGCTGGACGCCCGACTCGACGGCTACCGCTATCTGGCGGCCGCCCGGGCCGACTTCTTGCGCCGCCTCGGCCGGTGGGACGAGGCGATCGAGGCGTACCAGGAGGCCCTGCAGCACACCGAGAACGACGCCGAGCGCGCGTTCCTCACCGGACGCATCGCGGAGTGCGCGGACACCCTGACCTAAGGCGGGGGACGTGTTGGCCCGCCCGACGCGGCGAGGGCCCGGAATGTGTTCCCTACGGCCCGCCTCACAGCTATGTCACAGATTGCGCATTCCCGACAGTTTTCAGCCTTGCATGCACATCGGCCACTTTAGATACTCGCGTCGCGCGGGCCCCGGGGGACCTTTTTCGTGTCTACAGGGAGGTTCGATGCCGACGGTATCGATCAAAGCATGGCGTCCACGAAAGGCGGGCCTCGCGGTCGCTGTCGCGGTCGCAATGGTCATCACGGGCGTCGCGTCGGCCGTCGCGCAGAGCGTCGGACCCGCCACCCCGTCGGCGTCCGGGCCGACTCACAACGTCATCGTTGTGCTGCGCAATCAACACACCGATCTGCGCATCGCCAAGGGGCGGGCGTCGTCCGCGCGCATTAGCGCCTTCCGATCCGACCAGACGCCGCTGCTCAATACCGCTCGCGCCGACGGCGCGCGGAACTTGCACGGCTTCAACACTGTCAATGGGTTCTCGGCAACGATGACCGCCGCGCAGGCGAACGCGCTGGCCGCCGACCCGTCGGTCGCGGCGATCTATCCCGACCTGCCGATCAAGGGTGCGCCGGAGACGATGCCACAAGTCGGCACCACGACGAGCCAGCCGCCGACCACCGACACGTCGAGCACGTGCCCGAGCGACCCGAACCACCCGATGCTCGAGCCAGAGGCGTTGCAGGTCACCAACACCGCGTTCGACGACGCGAACACGCCGCAGGCGCAGAACATCGTCGACGGTACGGGGGTCAAGGTCGCGTTCATCGCGGACGGCCTCGACATCAACGATCCGGACTTCACCCGGTCAAACGGCACTCACGTCTTCGTGGACTACCAGGACTTTTCGGGTGACGGCCTGAACGCGCCCAGCGATGGCGCCGAAGCATTCGGCGACGCGAGCTCGATCGGGGCACAGGGTCGCGTCACGTACGACCTGTCGGACTTCGTGAACCCCGCGCATCCGTTGCCGCCGGGCTGCAACATCCGGGTTCGCGGTGTCGCACCTGGCGCGAGCCTCATCGGCCTCAAGGTGTTCGGCAACTCGAACAGCGCGCCGACATCGCGGTTCATCCAGGCCATCGACTACGCGGTGACCGACGGCGCGGACGTGCTGAACGAGTCGTTCGGCGGTAACCCATTCCCGGACACCGGCGACGACCCGATCTCGCTGGCCGACAACGCAGCCATCGCAGCCGGCGTGACGGTGGTCACCAGCACCGGCGACGCGGGCACCGCGGGTACGGTCGGCTCGCCGGCGAGCTCCGGACAGGTGATCGGCGTCGGCGCCACGACGACGTTCCGCGCGTACGTGCAGTTGACCGACGGCGGAGCGCAGCTGTCGAACGGCACTTGGACGAACAACAACATCTCCGGCCTGAGCTCGGGCGGCATCACCCAGGCCGGGCGCACTCCGGACCTGGTCGCCCCCGGCGACCTCGGCTGGGCACTGTGCTCCACCGACACCGCCCTCTACGAGGGATGCTTCAACGCACTCGGAGAACCGTCGCCGATCCAGGAGTTCGGCGGTACGAGCCAGTCGTCGCCGCTGACCGCCGGCGCCGCGGCGCTGGTCATCGAGGCGTACGAGAACACGCACGGCGGAGCGAAGCCGACGCCAGCCTTGGTGAAGCAGTTCCTTAGCAGCACCGCGACCGACCTCGGTACCCCGGCGTACGAGCAGGGCGCTGGCCTGCTCGACTCGCTCGCCGCCGTGCAGGCCGCCCAGAGCTGGCGCGACGCGAACGGCTCGCCGACCCGGGTCGGCACCGCGCTGATCGTGAACAAGAACCAGCTCACCGAGGTCGCCGACCCGGGAACGTCGGTCAGTGACAAGCTCACCGTCACCAATGACAGTGCGACGTCGCAGACCATATCCGCCACCACCCGTACGGTCGGCAAGGTGATGCAGACGGTCAGCGGCACCGACACGCTGAACACCGCGACCGCGCCGGCCTACCTCGACGGTTTCGGGTTCGCGCGAAGTTTCGTGGCGCAGACGTTCGCTATCAACGCGGCCGACCGGCTCGACGTATCCATGGCCGCGGCCAGTGCGCCGTTCCTCGATCGGCTCACCTTGGTGGACCCGAACGGCGTCTACACCGCCTTCTCGATTCCGCAGGGCGCGGCAAACTTCGCACACGTCGACGTACGGTTCCCGATGGCGGGGACGTGGACGGCGTTCTTCGCGATGTCGCAGAGCTCCGGCTTCAACGGGCCGATCGCGTGGCAGGCACAGACGTCCGACTTCAAGACCGACGGAACGGTGTCGCCAAGTTCGTTCACGCTCGCACCTGGCGCCAGTCGGACCGTCACGGTGAACTCGCAGACCCCGTCGAAGCCCGGCGACGTGTCCGCGTCGGTGCAGTTCGTCTCGTCGGCCGGCACGACGTCGGTGCCGCTCACCTTGCGGGCTCAGGTGCCGGACGGAAACACCACATTCACCGGTACGATCACCGGCGGCAACGGACGTTCGGCGGGCGGTGTCGCGCAGTCGAACTTCTACTTCCTGAACGTGCCGAAGCACCAGGACGACCTCGGCATCGGCATTACGCTGAGCGATCCGAACGAGTTGGTGTTCGCGAACCTCAGCGGGCCGGACGGTCAGGTGTATTCGTTCGCCAGCAACGTGAGCCCGGACGAAACCGAGCTGCTGAACTCGATCCAGCTGTATCGCCGCGATCCGACGCCGGGCCGGTGGGTGCTGTCCATCGAGGTGACCAACCCGGTCAGCGGCCTGGAGATCACGCAGAACTTCAAGGTCCGGGTGCGCTACGACACCGTGAACATCAGTGCGCCGTCGTTGCCGGACGCTGCCGGTACGAAGCTCGCCGCCGGCGTCCCGGTGACGGTGCCGGTGAAGGTACGCAATAACGGCGTGGCGCCGCTGGTCTTCTTCGCCGACCCGCGGCTGACCACGACGGGCACGATTCCGCTCGACGAACTGTCCGGTGTGTCGATGCCGATTCCGTTGCCAACGCCGGACGGCGTGACTCCGTTCTGGCTGGTTCCGTCGGAGACGACGGCATTTACCGCGGTGGCCACCGCCGATCAACCGGTCAATATGGATCTCTTCTACCAGAGCGGTGATCCGGACCAGTATTCGGCGGCGGTGGGCAACGGCGCCGCGGTGACCGTGAACGCACCACAGGTGTCACCGGGCATCTGGGAGACCGACATCGGGCAGAGTGGCCCGTTCGATGGCCCGGCACCGGCCGGCTCGCTCAATGTGTCGGCGAGCGCGTTCGGTCAGCTATTCGACAACGCGGTCACGTCGTCAACCGGCGACTTCTTTGCCGTCGGCGTCGACCCGGCCGGCTCGCCGGCACTCGCCGAGATCGTGGCCAACTCGGCCAAGCACCACCTCCTTGGCGGTGCATCCGCGACGGCCGGTCCAGACGCGACGCCAACCGTCACCACGGGTCCGCTCGTGTTGGACCCTGGCCAAAGCGGCACGATCATGGTGACGATCACGCCGAGCGCGGCACATGGCACCGTCGTGACGGGGCATCTCTACATCGACACCGTCGACCTGTTCACCGATGGCGGGCAGGAGTTGATCGACCTGCCGTACACGTACAAGGTGAACTGATTTAGGTCTGCATAGAACGAAAGACCGGTGCCGGGCGCGAACCCGGCACCGGCTTTTCGCTACCCCGATCCGGTTGCGCCGCATTGGGCTGTACCCATGGCGCCTCGCGGCAACGCTACGCTTCGGCGGTACCCATGGCGCCTCGGGGCAACGCTACGCTTCGCTTCAGCGCAGCACGTGCCGAGCGAACCAGGTGCGCACCGGACGTCCGAACATCCGTCGCGCGGCCTGGCTTAGCGCAGCGAGATCGGTGACCGTGTCGGACACGTCGATCAGCCGCCGCGCGTCGGCGCGGAGTGACGCTGACAGGCTTGGCGTCAGGGTCGTCAGGACCGCAATTGATACCGCGTTCGGCACCGGTGCCCGACGCAGCGCGCCGCGCATGGCCACGAATCGATCCGCCACGACGCGTGCCGCATCCGCGCGTGCGAGCGGGTCAAGCCAGCCGGCCACGATCAGCGCGAAGAGCGCGCCATCGCGAGATTCCAGGGTGCTGTCGCGCCGACCGGACGCGATCTCAATGAGCGTGCGGCGGCGCGCGGAGGTCGGCCACGGCTCGTCCGCGCGGTGATGGAGCACGCCGAGGCAAACCCATGCCCGCGCGTGGCTGGGCCAATAGCCCGGATCGGTCCGCGCGATGGTGCGCCAGTCGTCGGTGGGCGGCGGTGGTACGCGAGTCAGCAGCGCGAGCAAGTCGTCATGTGCGACGTCGGCGAGTGGCGCGGCGCGCTCGTACGCGTCGATGGGGTGTACCCAGGTGTGCACGGCAACGGCACACAGGATGTCGGATGCTTCCGGCGACGGGTCGACCACGGTGGCGTCGGCACCGTCGGCGGTGTCGGCGGTGTCGGGTCGCGGTGCCGGCACCGTGGTGACATCTAGTCGCGCGCCGGGCGTCGGCGGCACGAGCCGCAGCCAGAGCCGACCGTCGGACGCTCGCGCGAGCCGATCCAGCGGGTACGTCTGCTCCGGGTGTGTCCGCCAATAGTCCACGAGCGCGAGCAGATGATCGACGTTTCCGTCGGCGCGGAAGCGCATCTCGCATGCGATCGGCAGTGCCCGGGGATGGCTGGGGTGGACGTCGAGCGCCCGGTCCAGCCAGGCAAGCGCATCGGTTGACCGACCCGCGCGCGCCAGGTGTTCGGCGAGGTCGACGTGAACATCCACATTGGACGGATCCCGGTCAACCGCGGTTCGCCAGGCGGCGATCATATCGTCGAATCGGTCCACCGACCGGTATGCGTACCCGAGCATGATGGCACTGCGCGGCGTCGGCGCGACGCGTTCGGCGAACTCGCACCAGGCGACCGCCTCTTCGACGGCGCCCAACCGCCGGGCGAGCCCGGACAGCGGTGCGAGCACCTCGGTCCGGCCCGGATTCGCCTCGACCAGCCGACGCGCGAAGTCGAGGTACGGCGATAGAGTCGGCAGCAGGCCGGCGTCCACCGGGTCGTCCAGCCGCAACGCAAGATATAGCAGCGTCTCCGCGGCATCCGCCGGATCCAGCTGCTCCGCGCTGCCCGGCAGGTCTAGCCAACCGCTCGCGGTCCACGCCTTGTCGGGTGCGGTGACGGCGGCCATGACAAGCAGGTTGAGCGCGTCGTTCATGCGGCCCGCGCGCGCGGCGAGATAGGAACACGCCGCGATCACGCCGACATCGCTCGCGTCGCCGACCGCGAAGTAGTCGCGAGCCCGGATCGGCGGCGTATCGAGTCGGCGCAGCATGTCGTAGGTGTCCGCGAGGGTGGGATCGCCGGCCAGTGCCGCGGCGACGTGCAGCGCGGCCCGCGACGGATCGTCGCCGTCCAATGCCCGTCGCGCGAGCGCCAACTCGCCCTCGGCGGCCAGCCGCGCTTGGTCGCGTTCGGCACGCCGATCCGGAGCGCGTTGCCGCACCGGCGCCGGCTCGGCCGAGTCACTTGGCGGCCCGTCCACCTGATCCATCGGGCCGTCACGCTGAGCCGCGATCGAGCCGTCGAAATCGTCGTCCCGCGCGCGGTCGTCAGGGCCGTCCGCGCCCACGCGCTTACGCGCGCAATTGTTGTCGGACACCGCAGCCTCCCCATGCGTGGTGTCTAACACCCGTGCCGACGCAGTCTAATTGCGACAAGACATCGAAAACACCGGCTATTTCACCGTCGAGTGCGAAAACGTGGGCTTGCCTTTGCCGAGAAAGAAAATGCCAGGGTAGTTCTGGAACTTGCCGCTGCGGTTGCGCTCCAGCGTGGAGTCCGTGATGGACATCGTTCCGGTGCGGTCGTTGCTGACGTAGAAGACCGCGCCGCCGCCTTCGTTCGCGTTGTTGCCCTCCATCACCGTGCCGGCGATGGTCAGCACGTATGTGTCGCCGTCGTTGTAGATCGCCGCGCCGCTGCCGCCACCGGGTGTGCCGGCCTGTGCCGGATTCGCGCCGTTGCCGATTGCGCGGTTGTCGGTGAATAGACAGTTCAGCACCGTCCAGGACACCCCGATGCTGGACAGCCCGCCCCCGTTGGAACAGACGCCGCCGGTGAACGTGCTGTTGACCACGTACACCGGGTTGCCGTGGTATTGGCTGAGCGCGCGGATCGCGGCGCCGCCGAGGTCGGGTCCGGTCGGGTCGCAGCGGTTGTCGACGAACTTCGCGTTGATGACCGTGAGTCGTCCGCCCCGATCGAAGATCGCGCCGCCACCGCCGCCCTCGAAGGTCTGCCCCGTCGAGTTTCCCTTCGTGAACGTGATGTTCTGCACGGTCAACTGCGGTGTCGACTGGTCGTCGCAGTGCGATGTCGTCCACACCTGCGCTTTGTCGCACGTGTCTTGGTAGAGGATGCGTCGCTTGTTGCCGCCGGAGAGCGTGACGAGGCCGCCGCCGTCGATCACCACGCGCGGTCCGTGGTCGTTGCGTACCTTCGCGGTCGCGGTCATCGTGATCGTGACAGGCGATGGCCCGCAGTTGAACGTGATGATGCCGCCCGCGGCGACCGCCTTGACGAGCGCAGCCGACGTACAGCTTGCCGGAGTACCGCTGCCGATGACGTGATTCGGGTGGCTGGTGTCGACCGGTCGGGCGGCCGCCGGGATGGTGGCGTGACCGTTCGGGTTGCCGGCTCGGAACTGCGGCTTCGGTGTGGCACTCGGCGTCGCGCTCGCTGTCAGCGTCCCGCTCGGCGCGGCGGTCAGGCGCGGCACCGTCGCGACCTGCGGCGTGCCGGAGACAACGTGGGTCCGGCCGGCCGACGAGCAGCCCGCGATCCCGACCAGACTGGCGAGCACAGCGACGGCGATGGAGATGCGGCGGGTGGGGCGCACATCGGAACCTTAGGGGGTCGCCCCGTCCACCGCACGCCACGATGTGCGGCCACCTTGCCGTATCACGCCCAGGGCGAGTGCGCCGACCGAAGGTCCAGGCGGTTCGGCCAGCTAGGAGCGCTTCGGCTAGCTAGGAGCATTGCTCGGCAGGGTACGCATGTTGCGCAGTGGCGAGAAGAACGCCGGCAAGAACGCAAGCATGCTACCGATCGCGGCGATCCAGAGCGTTTCGCGGACCCCGAACCATGTGCCGAACAGACCGCCGACGAGCCCACCCAGCGGCATGATCCCCCACACCACGAACCGCATCGTGGCGTTGACCCGACCGAGCAGATGCGGCGGTGCCAGCCGCTGACGGAAGCTCACCGCCGTCACGTTGAAGATCACGCTGGTGGCGACCGCGAATGTGAACGACGCGGCGGCCAACCACAGCGTGTAGTTGTTCTGCATCAGCGGCACGCCGATCAGGAACGGCGAACCAACGGCGAGCGACAGCCACAGCACCCGGCCTTCGCCGACCCAGCGAGCCACCTTCGTCGCCAGTAGCGCGCCGGCGAGTCCGCCCAGCGATGCGATCGACAGCAGCGCTCCGATCGTGCCGGCGCTGACCTGCAGCGTGTGCGCGAGCAGGTAGAGAAGCACCGCGTTGGTCATCGAGTTGAAGAAGTTGCTCACCCCGGCCTCGGCGGCCAGCGCCCGCAGTAGGACGTTGCGCTGGACGAACCGGACGCCCTCGAGGATGTCTCGGCCGAGGTGCTGGTCGCTGCGGCGTTCTGGCCGCTCCTCGCGGCGCCGGATCCGCCCGAGGAAGAACGCGGATGAAAGGAACGTAACGGTGTTGACGCCAACCGCGACGGGCGCGGTCAACGCCCGGATCACGAAACCGGCCACGGTCGGGCCGCCGATCTGGCTGACCGCGGCGATGCCCTGCAGCTTCGCGTTGCCCTCGGTCACCTTGTCCGAATCGACGAGGTGCGGGAGCAGGCTTTGGTAGGCGACGTCGAATGTCGCGCTGAACACGCCGATGACGAAGGCGACGACGATCACCTGCCAGATCGTCAGGATGCCGAGCCACCACGCGATCGGAACCGAGGCGAGCGTAAGGGCGCGGAGCAGGTCGCACATGATCATGATGTACCGGCGACGCGATCGGTCCGCGATGGCACCGGCGGGCAGGCTGATCAGGAGATACGGCAAGCTGTCCGCCGCTGTCACCACGCCCATCTGGAACACCGTCGCGTGTAGCGTCACGGCGGCCGTCAACGGCAAGGCGAGCCAGCCGATCTGCGTGCCGAACTGGCTGCCGGTGTCGGCGAGGAACAGCTGCCGGAAGTCGTGCTCGCGGAGCAGTCCCCAGCGGGACCGTGGCGCGGTGGCGTCGGCGGGTGCGACCGCGACGTCACGATCGGGCTCGAAGATGGCGGTTGCGACGTCGTCAACCAGGGGATTGACGTCCAACTTCGCGCCCGGCGTGCCGTCCGGTGACGCGATCGGTTGGGTTGATGATGTCGAAACGACGTCATTTGCCATGCGGGCATGATGTCAGTGACATCACTCTGACGTCAAGACTGACGGTACTCTGACATTGCGCCGTCTCCCGTAGCGGTCGCCGGCATCGTCTCAGCGGCAAACGAGCATCCCGTCGGCCGCCATTCGTGTGCTTGACTGGCAGCCATGTTGCCCTGGGAAGCCCCGCTCGCCGGCCGGCTCGACCGGCACGTGATCTCGTCGGAACTGTTGCGCGACAACGTCTTGGGCGATCCGTCGGACCGTCCGCTGTGGGTATATACGCCACCCAGGTACGACCAGGAGGCCGAGCGCTGGCCGACCGTCTACATGATCCAGGGGTACACCGGGCACGTCGGCATGTGGGCGAACCGGATGCCGTATCGCCAACCATTCCTCGAGACGGCGGACGCGGTCTTCGCGAGCGGTACGGCTCCCGGGTGCGTCGTCGTGTACGTGGACGCGTGGACGGCGTACGGCGGGTCGCAGTACGTCGATTCACCGGGTACCGGCAGCTACCACTCGTACCTCTGCGACGAAGTGGTTCCGTGGGTCGACGCGCACTACCGCACGATTCCGGACCGCGAGTCGCGCGCCATCGCCGGCAAGTCGTCCGGCGGGTTCGGTGCGATGATCACGCCGATGCTGCGCCCGGACCTGTTCGGCGCTTTTGCGACGCACGCCGGAGACACGCTCTACGAGCTGTGCTACGTGCACGACTTCGGCCCGGCCGCGCGAGCGCTGCGCGACTTCGACGCCGACATCATGGCGTGGTGGGCGGACTTCCGGTCGCGACCGTCGTTCACCAACGAGGCGGACGCGACACTGCTCGGCCTGCTCGGCTGCGCGGCCGCGTTCTCGGCGCGCGACGACGGCACGCCCGAGCTGCCGTTCGATCCGCGTACCGGCATGATCCGGCCCGACGTGTGGCAACGCTGGCTGGACTGGGATCCGGTACGGATGGCGGCCGGGTACGCCGACGCGTTGCGTTCCATGCGGGCCATCTGGATCGACGCCGGTACGCGCGACGACTACTTCCTCGACCTAGGCGCGACCGCGTTCAAGGCCGAACTGGACAAGATCGGTGTGGACCCCGAGCGCGTGTTCTTCGAGCTGTTCCCGGCCACGCACGCGGCGATCGACTACCGCTACCCGATGTCGCTAGCCTGGCTCGCGGAGCGCCTCGCGCGCTGACCGGCGGCGGCTCGCGCAAACGTCCTCTCTGTTGACGTACGTGTCATCAGAAATTACGCTGCGGAGCTGTGCTCGAGCCGCCGATTGGTCGGCAAGCGTGCTACGGCATCGCGGAGATCGCCGATTCGCTCGGCGTCGGTCGCCAGTTGGTGGCGGTCTGGCGCCGGCGTCGAAGCCACGGCATGCCCGAGCCGGACGCGGAACTCGCATCCGGTCCGGTCTGGCTGGCCAACACCATCGAGCCCTGGATGCACGCGCTGCCGGTGCGGCCGACCGGCGAGCGGGTGGCGGCCACCGCCGCCGAGGTCCGGCAACTCGCTCGACGCTGGCTGCGGCTGCTCGTTCTGCTGCTCGAGGAGCGACCGCGTCTCGAGCTTGTCGCGCGCGCCCTCGCCGATGTACGCGAACTGCTCGATCTTGCAATGGTGACCGCGGACGGTCGCGACGACGGGCAGGCGGCGATCACCGCGCTGTTGGGTCCGCTGCGGCACGTCAAGTCCGCGCCGAACGTGGACGACCTGACGACGTTGCGCGGCGAGCTGCTGTCGGTGTTGCCGGCGTTTGCCGATCTTCGCCTTGAAGATCATGTGGACGCCGTCGCGACTGGTCGAGGAGACACACGATGACCGGACCAGAGTTGCCGGATCTGCCCGGCCTGCGCTTGACACATCGACTCGGGCACGGCGGCTCCGGCGCGGTCTACGCGGCGCACCGACTCGTCGATGCGAAGCCCGTCGCGGTCAAGGTGCTGCGCGACGAATACGCCGCGCCGCGCGCGCGGCGACGGCTGCGCGAAGAAGCGCGCCGAGCGCGCCGCGTCGAACACCCGGCCGTGGTGAAGGTGTTCGACGTCGGTGAGCACAACGATGTCACCTGGCTCGTCATGGAGTTGGTCGACGGACCGAGCCTTCAGGACGTGCTCGATCGGCACGGCGCATTGCCGCCCGCGCTCGCGGTGGAACTGATCGCGCGCGCCGCGGACGCGCTCGCCGCGATCCACGCCGCTGGCCTCGCGCACGGCGATGTGAAGCCGGCGAACCTGCTGTTGCCGGGATGGTCCGGCCCGGAGGGGACGATCGACGTCCGCGCGCCGGTTAAGGTCGTCGACTTCGGACTGTCCCGGCCGTTGCCGGGCGGCACCAACCTCGACCTGAGCCAGGACACCGACTGGCTGCACACGAACGCGACGATCAGCGAACACTGGGCCGGCGGCACGGTCGCGTTCATGGCGCCCGAGCAGTGGCGGGGCGAGGCGGTGACCGCGCAGAGCGACGTGTACGCGCTCGGCGGCACGCTTTACGCCGCGCTCACCGGTACGCAGCCGTTCGCCCACTCCTCGCTCGCGCAACTCGCGTACGCGGTGGCCACCGACCCGCCGCCCGCGCCGAGTGCGCTGGTCCCGACCGTTCCGGCCACCGTCGATGCGGTCGTGCAACGCGCACTGGCCAAGGATCCGGCGGACCGACAGCCGGAGGCCGCCGCGTTCGCCGCCGCGCTCCGGCACGCGTCAACGGCCATCGATGGCGCGGCGCCGCACGCGATGCCGTATGTGCCCGCGCTCTCCAGGCCGCGGCTCGCGCGCCGGATGATCCGTACCGCCGGGCGAGCCGTGTCGCCGGTACTTCTGATCTTCGCGCTGCTGTTCTTCGGTGCCGGCTTCCTGACCGTGTCGTGCACGCCGAATGGGTACGGTCGCGCGGCGGCCGGCGCCACGACGACGTACACCGGCGGTGACCTTGCCACCGGGTCGCGACCGGACGTCGACAAGTTGCGGCCCGCCGGTCAGGCGCAACCGGATCGGCTCGGCGTCCAGCCGTTCATCACGCTCGCCGCGTTGCTGCTCATCGCGGGTGCACTCGTCGCGTTTGTGCTTCGCCGCGGCGGGCCGTCCCGCTTCCGGACGATCGCCTCGATTGCCACCGCCGCGGCCGCCTGCCTGATCGTCGGCGAGGCATTGGCTCGGTCGGCGATCACCGATCGGTTGGCGAACCAGCTGACCACGCCGTTGCCGGCGAACCGGCATGTCAGCGACTACGTGCACGTCGCCGGTGGTTTCTGGGCCAGCCTGCTGCTGACGGTGGTCGCGGCTCTTGGTAACACGGCCGCCGCCATCCGTGCGTCACTCCGTGATCGGCGGCGGCGCACCTAGCGCCAGCGCGCGGCTAGGAGCCGCACGCTTAGGAGCCCAGCCGCTCACGCGCGACCTTCTTGGGCACCACCATGCGCCACGCCTCGGTGACCAGCTCGATCATCTCGTCGTTGTCGATCGCGGCGAGGCGGACGCACACCCAGTTGAAGCGCATGTCCGACGCCGACGGCAGGAAGAACTTGTCGGGTTCGGCGGCGACCAGCCCGTCGCGCTCGTCCTTCGGAAAGCCGAAGCCCATCGTCGTTTCGTCCCGCGACAGTGCAACGTAGACGATCGCGCCGACCCGGAACTTCAGTCGATCGTGGATCACGTGCACGGTTGTGCGCGGCAGCGTCACGGCGAACGCGCGGATCTGCTCGGCATCGACCATGCGGCGCACGCTACGACCAACCACCGACACGGCGTCGCGGTCGAGCGGAGCGCGGTCTCATGCGATGTGACGGGCGGTTGCCTTGACCTCGCCGAGGAACCAGTCGGGCACTTGCCCGGTCGCCCGGAGCGTCGCGCGTTCCCGATCCGACAGCCGGCCCGCGACCTCCTCGACGGCGAGCGACGATCGCACCATGTAGGTCGACGACATCGGCACCTCGACGTCGCCCACCGCTTGCTCGCGCCGGGACCGGCCACGCGGACCGGCGATCCGTTCGCGAGCCGCCGCGAGGTTGCGGCCGCCGAGGAACGCGGCGATCCGGGACCGGATGCGTCGGCGTTCGGCGCGGACCAACTCGTCGCGTACGGCGAGCCAGGCAAGCCGCTCGTCGCGAAGCCTG
>DATFRR010000083.1:0-2388 GCA_035263025.1 Micromonosporaceae bacterium | reverse complement strand
CCGATTGTCGACGTGCAGAGCGCGCGGACGCAGCAGATCATCACCAAAGACATCATCTCCGCGATTCCATCCTCGCGGAACGCGCTCGGTCTGCAGAACCTGGTTCCCGGCATGTCTGCGACCGGCGGTGTCGGCATCATCGGGAACTCGAACACCGATTCGGGCGGCATCGGAGGGTCGATACAGGGCTCAGCCGCCGCCATCCATGGCGGCCGCGCGGCCGACTCGCGGATCTACGCGGACGGCATCAACATGGGGTGGGCCGGTGGAAACGGCGGTGGCGGAAACATGCCGCAGGTGGCCGCTGCGCAGGAAGTCGTGCTCACCATTTCAGGTGGACTCGCGGATGCCGAGACGAGCGGCGTGGTCGTCAACGTCATCCCGCGCGAGGGCGCGAATAACTTCAGCGGTCAGTTCAATGTGAGCGGCTCGAACAGCGCGCTGCAAGGCAGCAACTACACCGACAGGCTCAAGGCCAAGGGGCTACGATCGCCTTCCGAGCTGATCAAGGTGTACGACGTCAATCCGATGTTCGGTGGCCGGCTTGTGCGGAACAAGTTGTGGTTTTTCTCGGCCTTCCGCCAGACAGGAGGCGAGAGCACGGTGCCGGGGCTCTGGTGGAACAGAAACGCCGGCAAGCTGGATGCGTGGACAGTCGATTTTGACCGATCGAAGCCGGCATTTACCAACAGGGTGGAGCGTCAGGCAACGATGCGGTTGACGTGGCAGGCGACGCCGCGCAACAAGTTCAACATGCAATGGGCCGAGCAGTACCTCGACTCGAACTACGGCAGGGGCGGTGGCGCCGAGACAAACGGCCAGCTGACGACGCCGGAAGCGACGCCCCGGTCGTACTACATTCCGTCCCGTCAACCAAACGCCACATGGTCGTCTCCAATCTCGGGACGGTTGCTGGCCGAGGCCGGCTGGGGCATGTACCAGGCGCGGTATCGCTTCGGTCCACGCAACGACGGCACCGACAACCGCAAGATGATCCAGGTGCTGGAGCAGGGCGGCGAGGTCCCGAACCTCCTGTCGCGGGCGCCTTCAGCGCCCACGTCGGGCGGATTCGCGCACTCCTTGATCGGGAACCTGGCGAGCGTACGGGCGTCGCTGACCTACGTCACCGGCGCGCACAACATGAAGTTCGGCTACCAGGGGGGATTCGGCAACCCATCGCAGACCTACAACTATCCGAACCAGGTCACGCAGATCCGGATGAGAGATGGCATACCGAACCAGTTGACCCAGACCGTCGTGGTGGGCGGTCACATCAAGTACGTCCGCAATCTCATTCCGACCAACTTCTACGCGCAGGATCAATGGACGGTCAAGCGGCTGACGCTTCAGGGCGGCCTGCGATACGACTCGCTCATCTCGAGCTATCCGGATTCGCGCGTTGGCGGCTCCGGCTACCCGTACGCTCCGGAGGAGATCTTCTATCCGAGTCGATCGACGCCCGGGTATGACTGGAAGGACCTCTCACCACGCATCGCCGCTGCGTACGATCTGTTCGGAAATGGGAGGACCGCCCTCAAGTTCAACATCGGGAAATATATGGAAGCCATCACGGCGACCAATAACGATCTGGACATGAACCCTCTCGTGCGCACTGTCGTCAGGACGACGCGCGGGTGGAGCGATGACAACGTGAACCACGTGCCGGATTGCGATCTGATGAACCCTGCGGCGAATGGTGAATGCCAGCGGATGGACAATCAGAACCTGGGGCGGCAGGTGTTCAGTCGCTCATTCGATCCGGGCTACGTTGGCGGCTGGGACACGCGGCCGCACAACTGGAGCCTCGGCATGTCGGTGCAGCACGAAGTCATGTCTGGTGTCTCCGTGACCGCGGGCTTCCATCGGAATTCGTGGGGCAACTGGTACGTCGTGGACAACCGGGCGACCAGCTTCGAGGACTACACGCCATTCAGCATCAAGGCGCCGCTCGATCCGCGGCTGCCTGGCGGCGGCGGCTACACGATCGGTGGTCTGTACAACCTCGTGCCGGCCAAGGTCGGTCTCGTGGACGAGCTCGCGCAGTCGTACAGAAACTTCGGTGATCAGAAGGAGAACTGGCAAGGCTTCGATTACTCCGTCGCGGCCCGGTTGAAAATGGGGCTGACGGTGCAGGGCGGCGCAGGCACCGGGCGCAAGCTCGCCGATGGCTGCGCCGTGCGCGCAAAGCTGCCAGAACTCGGCAGTGGCCCGACGGGAGCGGCGAACAGCTCGGTCACGGCCAACGTATTGGTGACGACACAACGGGGTTCGCTGTCGGTGACGAATCCCTATTGTCGCTACGCCGAACCGTACCGAACTGACATCCGTGGCCTCGCCACGTACACGATTCCGCGATGGGATGTTCAGCTGGCCGGGACGTGGATCAGC
>DATFRR010000082.1:0-7791 GCA_035263025.1 Micromonosporaceae bacterium | reverse complement strand
CGCCGTTGCGCCCGCTGGCGCCGTACCCGGCTGTCTCCGCCTCGAGCACGGCCACCCGCAGCCCGGGCTGTGCCACCGCGAGGTAGTACGCCGTCCAGAGCCCGGTGTAACCGCCGCCGACGATGCACACGTCGACGTCGGTGTCGCCGGGCAGTGGCGGGCGCGGGGTGAGGTCGTCGGAGACCGAGTCCAGCCAGAACGAGAGGGATGAGTAGGCCACGGCGCTACAGCTGCTCCCAGGCCTCGGTCAGCACCGACCGCAGGATCTGCTCCATCTCCGCGAAGTGGGTCTCGTCGCAGATCAGCGGCGGGGCCAGCTGCACCACCGGGTCGCCCCGGTCGTCCGCGCGGCAGTACAGCCCGGCGTCGAAGAGCGCCTTGGACAGGAAGCCGCGCAGCAGCCGCTCGCACTCGTCGTCGTCGAACGTCTCCTTGGTCGCCTTGTCCTTGACCAGTTCGATGCCGAAGAAGTAGCCGTCGCCGCGCACGTCGCCGACGATCGGTAGGTCGGTCAGCCGCTCCAGGTGCGATCGGAAGATGGGTGAGTTGCGGCGGACGTGTCCGTTGAGGTCCTCGCGCTCGAAGAGGTCGAGGTTGGCCATCGCGACCGCGGCCGCGACGGGGTGTCCGCCGAACGTGATGCCGTGCGCGAACCAGTTGCTGGTCGGCCGGCGAAGCGTGTCGGCGCCGCCCATCTCGAAAAGGAACGGCTCGGCGAGGCGGTCGCTGACAATCATCGCGCCGGCCGGGATGTAGCCGGACGTCATGCCCTTCGCACACGTGATGATGTCGGGCAGGTAGCCATAGCGCTGTGCGCCGAAGTATTCGCCGAGCCGGCCGAACGCACAGATCACTTCGTCGGAGACGAGCAGGACGTCGTACTCGTCGCAGATTTCACGGACCCGTTGGAAGTATCCGGGTGGCGGCGGGAAGCAGCCGCCGGAATTCTGCACCGGCTCGAGGAACACACATGCCACGGTGTCCGGGCCCTCGAACTCGATCGCCTCGGCGATCCGGTCGGCTGCCCAGCGCCCGAAGGCCTCGGCGTCCGTGCCGTCCGGTCCCGCCGTGCCGGCCGGCGCGCGGTAAAGGTTCGTGTTCGGTACCCGGATCGTCGACGGTACGAGCGGCTCGAAGTCCTCCTTGATCCCGGGCAGCCCGGTGATCGACAGCGCGCCCATGGACGTGCCGTGGTAGGCGATGTGTCGCGAGATCGCCTTCACCTTGCCCGGCTTGCCGACCCGCTTGAAGTACGAGCGGGCCAGCTTCCAGGCCGATTCGACGGCTTCTGAGCCGCCGGTGGTGAAGAACACCCGGTTGAGGTCACCGGGCGCGAGGTCGGCGAGACGGTCGGCGAGTTCGACGGCCTTCGGGTGGGCGTACGACCAGATGGGAAAGAACGCCAGCTCGCTCGCCTGCTTCGCGGCGGCGTCGGCGAGCTCGTGCCGGCCGTGCCCGGCCTGCACCACGAACAGCCCGGCGAGGCCGTCGATGTAGCGCTTGCCGTTGGTGTCCCACAAGTAGGGGCCTTCGCCGCGCGCGATGATCGGAATCGGCGAGTCGGCGTAGGCCGACAAGCGCGTGAAGTGCATCCACAGGTGGTCTCGGGCGGCGGCTTCCAGATCTTCGCTGCCGAGTTCCGCATAACTCATGGGGTCCCCCACGCATAGGTCTGCTTGGCGAGCTTCAGGTAGACGTACGTCTCGGTGGAGCGAACGCCATCGATGCTGCGGATCTTCTCGTTCAAGAGCGCGAGCAAGTGTTCGTCGTCGGTGCACACGAGCTCGGCGAGGATGTCGTAGCTGCCCGCACAGATCACCACGTAGTCGACCTCGGGGATCTGCGCGATCTTCTCGGCGACCGAACTCATGTCGCCCTCGACCTTCATGCCGACCATGACTTGACGATGGAAGCCCAAGGTCAGCGGGTCGGTGACGGCCACGATCTGCATGACTCCGGTGTCCAGCATGCGTTGGACGCGTTGGCGTGCCGCGGCCTCGGACAGCCCGATCTGCTTGGCGAGCGCCGCATACGACATGCGGCCGTCGCGCTGGAGCTGGTCGATGATCCGCTTGTTCACGTCGTCGAGGAACGGTGGCTCGGTCACGGCAAGGATTCTCGTATACAGGCCCGCATACTGCAACTAATTCAGTTGTTCACTTCGTATCCATCTGTGGAATCCGTTGCAGGAGATGTCCGGTTTAGCCCATGTACCCGTCCTGCGAGGCCCTGACCTGGACCGCGACCGCACGGTCCGGCGCGGACACGGCACGTCCGGTGAACCAATCCGGGGTGGGCGCCTGCGCCGCCAACTCGGCATTGGCTTCGCCAGGCCACCGCCCGGACGGCACTTGACGTCGTGGCGGCAGTGTTGGCTCGGCCAGGCGGCGACCGCGCGGTGCTTGAGGCCGCGACGTGGCGCGGCCAGGCCCAGGCCGGACCGACGCCGTCGGCCGTCCACACGCTTTCAGTTTCAGACCATCCGTGGTACGTATCAGCATCACCGAGCGTAGCGTGCAATCTGACCGATTTGTGACCTTTGGGGAGCCTCATGCGCATCCTGTGCGTCGGCGCCGGCGGCGTCGGATCGGCCGTGGCGGCGATCGCGACTCGACGCGATTTCTTCGACGCCTTCGTCATCGCCGACTACGACCTGGACCGGGCGCGGCGCGCGATCGCGAGGCTTGACGACGGCCGTTTCACCGCGGCGCGGGTGGACGCCTCGAACGCCCAGGACGTGCTGAGTCTGTGCCGTGAGCACCAGATCTCGCACGTGCTCAACGCCGTCGACCCCCGGTTCGTCATGCCGATCTTCAACGGCGCGTTCAGCGCCGGCGCCGGCTACCTCGACATGGCGATGTCGCTGTCGCACCCGCATGAGGAGCGGCCCTACGAGGTGCCCGGCGTCAAGCTCGGCGACGAGCAGTTCGCGGCGGCCGAGAAGTGGGAGCGGACCGGCCGTCTCGCGCTGGTCGGCATCGGAGTCGAGCCGGGGATGTCGGACGTCTTCGCGCGCTATGCGGCCGACCACTTGTTTTCGTCGATCGACGAGTGCGGCGTACGGGATGGCGCGAACCTGACCGTCGCTGGCTACGACTTCGCACCGTCGTTCTCCATCTGGACCACCATCGAAGAGTGCTTGAACCCGCCAGTCGTGTTCGAGCGCGACCGTGGCTGGTACACCACCGCACCGTTTAGCGAGCCGGAGATCTTCGACTTCCCGGAGGGCATCGGCGAGGTCGAGTGCGTCAACGTCGAGCACGAAGAGGTGCTGCTGATCCCCCGGTGGGTGGACGCCGGTCGCGTCACGTTCAAGTACGGCCTCGGCAACGAGTTCATCGAGGTGTTGAAGACGCTCCACAAGCTCCGACTCGACTCGACAATGCCGGTCCGCGTCGGCGGTGTGGAGGTTGCCCCGCGCGACGTGGTCGCCGCCTGTCTGCCGGACCCGGCGACGCTCGGCGACCGGATGGCCGGCAAGACATGTGCCGGTACGTGGGTGAAAGGTACCGGCAAGGATGGTGCGCCGCGCGAGGTCTACCTCTATCACGTGGTGGACAACGAGTGGTCGATGGCCGAATACGGTCATCAGGCCGTGGTCTGGCAGACCGCGATCAACCCGGTCATCGCACTCGAACTGTTGGCGTCAGGAACGTGGGCCGGCGCGGGCGTACTCGGACCGGAGGCGTTCGACCCGATGCCATTCCTCGACATGCTCAACGCGTACGGCTCGCCGTGGGGGATGCGGGAGCACTCGCGGGCGAACTAGCCGGCGCAGACGACTCACCGGCAGGTCAGACAGCGTGGATTAATCACTGGGCAGAACGATTGCGCCACGCGGTTGCTTCGGCGTCCCAGGTGCGAGTGCCGATGGCTCCGGTGAGCACCGGGTCGGCGAAGTCGATTACCGAACGCAACACAGATTCGAACTGCTCGGGCAGGTGGTCGGAGTTGCTGCGTCGGCGCCACTGCGCCCACCGGCGTTGCGCAAGCGAGTCGAATCCGTCAAGGACCTCAACCAATGGCCGTAGCGTCGCGCTCCGGTGTCGAGCGACCTCGTCCATGGCCCGCCGCAAGTCGTCGGCGTCGACGACTTGCCGCCGTGACAGGTTCCAGATGTCACCAAAGTCGCGCCACCGCGTGTTGGCAATGCCACGCTGAACCGCGGTGACGATCTTCTCGGCGTACACCATATGCATCGGATAGCCGGGCAGCTCGATCGGCGCACCGCCGCGCAGGCGTGGCACCGCGACGGTGGTTGGTTCGGGCCAGATCGGGTCGCCGATGTTCACGTCGACATGGAACGGCAGTTTGGCGCTCGCGAGTCGGGCATCGACATGCACTCTGACGCCGGCGTAGTCGTCCTCCTCGCGGATGACCTCGGCGGTCGTGGTGTCGGCGGCAAACTCGATTCCATCCGACTCTGTCTGCTCGACACGAAGCACGCGGTGTATCAGCGCCCCGACCGTCTTCGTGTCGTTGGCGATATCGATGCCAGCGAGGTCGACGTCCTTGGTCGGACGACGCGAGTCGAAAGCGGCCAACAGCACGCCGCCTTTGAGAACGAAACGCTCCCGCGCGTCGCTGGCGGCCAGCCGTGCGAGGAAGCCTTCGAGGGCGTACAGCTGGAGTAGCTCTTGGGTGGGTCGTCGGGTGCGACGCGCTTCGTTCTGTAGGTCGAGATAGGCATTGCCGGCGGGTGTTCCTCGCGTGACGCGGCTCACAGCAGGATCTCCATCGTCTCCCGCAGCGCGGTGGTGGCTCGCGGGAAAAATCGGGCCATGCGCAGCAGTTCGGAGGGCTGTCCGCCACGCCGCAACCAGCGCTTGAGCGCCCCGTTGGCCAAGTCAACGCCGTCGATGTGGCGCATCCGGAAGGCGTCGATAATGCTGCGCTCGGCGGAATATATGCCGATCGTGCGATCGCCTCCGATGTCGAGCCTGTCCCGTCCGATCTCGAAGGTGTCAGCGTCGAAGTGTCGCCACCGGGCTGGTGCCGTTGTTTCCGGCGTCCACGCGCCCCGGGGGACGGCGACGTCGATCTCGGCAGGGATGTCGTCGATCAAGTTATGGCGGGCGAGGGCCGAACGAAGGCAGATCGTCGCTCGCGGCGCTTTGGCGGCGATCTCGATCAGGCCCTCATCGCCCAGCCAGTCACGCTTGCGGTAGAGGCCCCGTGACAGAGAGATGACGAGGCCGTCACCGACGAGCCGGCGAAGCTGGCGTTCGGTGATGTGGTCCAGCGCCTCGGAGTAGCGGAAGGTGTCGGGCAGGGTGGCCAGCAGTTCGCCGCTCGTAAGCGCCATGCCGCCTCCTCGTCCGTCGGGAATCCTCAGCATCAATGTGCCTAGTGTAGAGGATTCCCTCCGCCTCGGGCAGGAGCACAGAGCCGATAGAGCGCGAACGGGGCGTCGGGATGAGCTGCCGGAGGTTAGCCGCAGACGCTGGCGAACGAGTCGCTCAGGATCCCAAGACCCTTCTGCAGCAAGTCTTCCGGCATCACGAGCGGCGGCAGGAACCGCAGCACGTTGCCGTACGTCCCGCAGGTCAACGTGAGCAGTCCGGCCGCGTGGCATGCCTTCGACAGGGCGGCCGCGGTCGCCGCGTCGGGTGCCGGACCGTCCGGCCCCGCCGTACCCGGATCGACGATCTCTACCGCGACCATGGCGCCACGGCCGCGTACGTCGCCGATCGACGCGTACCGGTCGGCCAGCTCACGCAGCACCGGGAGCATCGTGTCGCCGATCCGTCGTGCCGCGGCTACCAGGTCGAGGTCGCGCATCGTCTCGATGGTGGCGAGCGCGGCCGCGCACGCGATCGGATTGCCGCCGTACGTGCCGCCGAGCCCTCCCACGTGCACTGCTTCCATCACATCGGTGCGCCCGGTGACGCCGGCCAGCGGCAGCCCGCCGGCGATGCCCTTCGCCGTGCTGACGAGATCCGGTTCGACGCCTTCGTGTTCGCAGGCGAACCAGTTGCCGGTCCGGCAGAAGCCGGTCTGGATCTCGTCCGCGATGAACAGCACGCCGTTGGCGCGCGCCCACTCGGCGAGCGCCGGCAGGAAGCCGGGTGCCGGCACCACGAAGCCACCCTCACCCTGGATCGGTTCGATGAGCACGGCCGCGAGGTTCGCGGCGCCGACCTGCTTATCCAGGACGTTGATGGCGCGCGCGGCGGCCGCGTCGCCGGACAGGCCACCATCGCGCAGCGGGTACGACATCGGCGCGCGGTAGATCTCACCGGCGAACGGTCCGAACCCGTCCTTGTACGGCATGTTCTTGGCGGTGAGCGCCATCGTGAGGTTGGTCCGGCCGTGGTACGCGTGATCGAACACCGCGATCGCCGGCCGACCGGTGGCCTTCCGCGCGATCTTGATCGCGTTCTCTACCGCCTCGGCCCCGGAGTTGAACAGTGCCGACCGCTTGTCGAACGAGCCGGGCGTCAGCGCGTTGAGCTGCTCGCACACCGCGACGTATGCCTCGTAGGGCGTCACCATGAAGCAGGTGTGCGTGAACAGTTCGACCTGACGCTGGACGGCGTCCACGACACGGGGCGCGGAGTTGCCGACGCTGGTGACCGCGATGCCGGATGCGAAGTCGATCCACTCGCGACCGTCGACGTCGGTCATCGTGCCGCCACTTGCGTGGTCGACGTACGACGAAACGACGGAGCTGACGCCGCGCGCGACGGCGGCCGCACGGCGCTTGCCGAGTTCGGATGATGACGTCATCTCTAGACCTCGATGTTGTGCATGACGTGCTTGACCCTGGTGTAGTCCTCGAGGCCGTACATGGACAAGTCCTTGCCGTGTCCGGACCGCTTGAAGCCACCGTGCGGCATCTCGGCCACCAGCGGAATGTGCGTGTTGACCCAGACGCAGCCGAAGTCGAGGCGGTTCGACACGCGCATCGCGCGACCGTGGTCACGGGTCCAGACCGATGACGCGAGGCCATACTGCACGCCGTTCGCCCAGCGCACCGCCTCGTCCTCGTCGGTGAACCGCTGCACCGTGATGACCGGACCGAACACTTCCTCCTGGATCACCTCGTCGGTCTGGTGCAGCCCGGACACGACGGTCGGCGCGTAGAAGTAGCCACGGTCGCCGACCCGTACGCCGCCGGTGGTCAGCGTCGCGTGATCGGGGAGCCGTTCGATATAGCCGCCGACTCGCTTGAGCTGATTGGCGTTGTTCAGTGGGCCGTAGAGCACGTCCTCATCGTCGGGCATTCCGGTCTTCGTACCCTTGGCCTGCTCGGTGAGGGCGGCGACAAAGTCGTCGTGCGCGCCCGGCCCGGCGAGCACCCGCGTCGCGGCCGTGCAGTCCTGTCCGGCGTTGAAATAGCCGGCCATCGCGATCGCCTCGGCCGCCGCGCCCAGGTCCGCGTCGTCGAAGACCACGACCGGCGCCTTGCCGCCGAGCTCGAGGTGAGTTCGCTTGAGATCTGGTACGGCGGCGGCGGCCACCTCCATGCCAGCGCGCGTGGAGCCGGTGATGGAGACCATCTGTGGCGTCGGGTGCGAGACGAGCACGCGACCGGTGTCGCGGTCGCCGCACACCACGTTGAACACACCGGCCGGCAGGAATTCGGCGGCCACCTCGGCGAGCAACAGCGTGGACGCGGGCGTGGTGTCGCTCGGCTTGAGCACGACTGTGTTGCCCGCGGCGAGGGCCGGCGCGATCTTCCAGATCGCCATCATCAGCGGGTAGTTCCACGGGGTGACCTGGCCGCAGACACCGACCGGCTCGCGCCGGACGTACGACGTATGGCCCTTCATGTATTCAGCGGCTGAC
>DATFRR010000081.1:0-27334 GCA_035263025.1 Micromonosporaceae bacterium | reverse complement strand
CCGGACTGCTTCACGTGCCGGCCATGGCCCTTCGCGGTGCCGCCGAACGACTCGCGCAGCGACACTCGTACCGGCTCGGTGTCGAGCTCGACCCCGCCGGACCGCAACCGTTCCAGCACCACGTCGGCGTGCGCCTCGCCCATGCACCAGAGCACGAGCTGATGAGTCTCGGGATTGCGCTCCAACCGCATCGTCGGATCGCCCGCGACCAGACGCGAGAGGTTCTTCGCCATGGCGTCCTCGTCGGAGCGGGTCTTCGCAACGATCGCGACCGGCAGCAGCGGCTCCGGCATGTTCCACGGCGCGACCAGCAACGGCGCGGCCTTCGACGAGATCGTGTCGCCGGTCTCCGCGGTCGTCGACTTCGTGATCGCGCAGATGTCGCCGGCGACGCACACCTGTACCTCGCGCAGTTGCGCGCCGAGCGGCGAGTAGATGTGCGAGATGCGCTCGTCGCCGTCGTGGTCCGCGTGACCGCGCGCGGCCATGCCGTGCCCGGCGATGTGCGCGGCGGTGTCCGGCTTCAGCGTGCCGGAGAACACTCGGATCAGCGAGACGCGGCCAACGTACGGGTCGATCGTGGTCTTGACGACCTCCGCGACGAGCGGTCCGTTCGGGTCGCAGGACAGCGGCGCGGTAGGCGACCCGTCCAGTGCGGTGACGGTCGGCAGCTCGTGCTCGCCCGGCGTCGGGAACGCTCGCGTCAGCACCTCGAGCAATGCGTCCAGTCCGACGTTCGTGACGGCACAGACCGGTACGACCGGATAGAACGAACCGAGCGCGACCGCCTTCTCCAGGTCCTCGATGATGGTGTCGGTGGAGATCTCCTCGCCCTCGAGGTAGCGCTCCATGAGCGTCTCGTCCTCGCTCTCCGCGATGATCCCTTCGAGCAGGTCGCCGCGGGAGCCGTCGATTGCCGTACGGTGCTCGGGATCCGGATCGCGCACCTGTGCCGGATGGCCGTCCGTGTAGTCGAACACGCGCTCGGTGATGAGCCCGATCAGGCCGGCCACCGTCTCGCCGTCGTCGGCGAGCAACGGAAGGTAGAGCGGCAGCACGTTGTCGCCGAACGCGGACTTGCATTGGGTCAGCGTGTCGTCGAAGTTGGCTCGCGGATGGTCGAGGCGGGTGACGGCGACGGCGCGAGGCATGCCGACCGCGGCGCACTCCTCCCACAGCGACACGGTCGCCGCGTCGATGCCGTCGGCCGCGGAGACCACGAACAACACGCCGTCGGCGGCCCGTAGGCCGGCGCGCAGCTCGCCCACGAAATCGGCGTACCCGGGAGTGTCGAGAAGGTTGACCTTGACCGCCGGCGCATCGCCGACCGAATACATGAGCGGGGCACAGGCGAGGCTCACCGAGCGCTGTTGGCGGACGGCGGCCGCGTCGTAGTCGGAGACCGTGGTCCCCTCGGTCACATCGCCGGCGCGGCTGATCGTGCCGGTCGCGGCTAGCAGCGCCTCGACGAGAGTCGTCTTGCCGGCGCCCGAGTGCCCGACGAGCACCACGTTGCGTACCCTGCCGGGTTGATCCACCACCGGCGCGGGGCCGGTGACTCCCTTCTCCTGCGTCTTCTGCGCCATCGACGCACCTCCACGAATCGTGGCCGCTGGCGCCCGAATCCGCGGGCGGTGGCAGCCTAGCGAGAGTCTTGGGACGATTACTGCTGATCCCACACCCGTGAGGCAGGCCACACAAGCCCGTCGGCGAATCTCCCGCCGGTTGACGGACACGTTCGCGCCACCCTGGCGTCACGCGATGGTCATCGGGCCTTGCCGCGCCACAGCGTGCCGGGACCTGCCTGCTAGCCTGCCCATCCGAGCGGCCGCATCGGCCCGATCGGTAGGGTGGAGCGGCCATGGCAAAGATCTTCAACGTCTCCGCACGAGCGGTGGTGGCCCGGATCTGCGATCCGCCGGCGCGGGCGTTGTTGCGGGCCGGGGTCTCGCCGGACGCGGTCACCGTGGTCGGCACGCTCGGCGTCCTGGCCGGTGCCGCGCTCTTCGCGGTCACCGGCGACTACCTGGCCGGTACGATCATCGTGACGCTCAGCGCCTTCACCGACCTGATCGACGGCGCGATGGCACGCGCTCGCGGACGGTCCGGCAAGTTCGGGGCGCTGCTCGACTCGACGTGCGACCGGATCGCAGATGGTGCGGTGTTCGGCGCGGTGGCCTATTGGCTCGGCGCCCACGGCCGGCAGTGGGGCGCCGCGGCCGCGCTGGTCAGCCTGGTGGCCGGGCAGGTCGTCTCGTACGTGAAGGCCCGCGCGGACAGCCTCGGCATGGACGCGAACGTCGGCCTGATCGAGCGCGCCGAGCGGCTGATCCTGCTCGGCATCGGCGGCCTGCTTTCCGCGTTCGGCGTGAAATACGGCCTCGATGTGCTCCTCAGCATCCTCGCCGTATTGTCGATCGTGACGGTCGCGCAGCGGCTCGTCGCCGCCTACCGTCAGGACCGAGCGGCGCATCCAGTGCCGCCGCCGGACAGCCCGGCCAAGGTCGATGTCCCGTGAGCGAGGTGGCGTGAACGCCAAGGATCGGTGCCTCGACTGGGCATACGCCGCCGCGTGGCGGTTGATCCGCGTCATGCCGGAACGAGCCGCCGCCGCTGTGTTCCGGATGGCCGCCGACGCTGTGTCGCGGCGCAACGGCAAGGGCGTCACGCGACTCGCGGCCAACCTGCGCGTAGTAGTCGGGCCGTCGATGCCGGACGAGGAGTTCGCCCTACTGGTACGCGATGCGATGCGGTCGTACGCGCGCTACTGGCTCGAGGCGTTCCGGCTACCGTCGCTGAACCAGCAGCAGCGCATCGACAAGTACGGCTTCGTCGGCACCGAGACACTGCTCGCGAACGCGGTGCCCGGCCGCGGATGCATCCTCGTGTTGCCGCACTCCGGCAACTGGGATGCGGCGGGCGCGTTTGTCACCGCGAACGGGATGGCGCTGACCACGGTGGCCGAGCGGCTCAAGCCGGAAGTGCTCTACCGGCGTTTCGTGGCGTACCGCGCGACGCTGGGCATGGAGATCGTGCCGCTGACCGGCGGCGACCGCGCGACACTCGACCTGCTCGCCGAGCGGCTGCGGGCCGGCGTGGTCGTCCCGTTGCTCGCCGACCGCGATCTGTCCGCGCGCGGCGTCCGGGTCACGTTCTTCGGCCACCAGACGAAGATGCCGGCCGGCCCGGCGATCCTCGCGTTGCGTACCGGTGCGCCGATCTACGTGGTGCACAACTGGTACGAGCCGCACCGCCCGAAAGGGTTGCTGTCGCACGAGATCGTGCTCACCGACACCAGCGGTACGTTCGGCGACCGGGTGCGCCGGCTGACGCAGCTGTTGGCCGACGAGTTGGCCCGCGGGATCGCGCGCCACCCTGCGGACTGGCACATGTTGGGCAAGATGTTCATCGACGACGAAGCGGAGGCCACGCCGACGGCACAAGGTAGCGCCGCGCCGGCGGCGGGTACGCCGACCGAGAGGGCCGCCGACACGCGGCCGGCCGCGTCGACCGTCGCGTCGCCCGGGTCGGGTTGACCTGATGCGGATCGGGATCGTTTCGCCCTACTCGCTGGACACCCCCGGCGGTGTGCAGAACCACGTGCACGACCTCGCCGAAACGCTGATCAGCCTCGGCCACTACGTGAACGTGCTGGCACCCGCGGCGGAAGAGGACGAGCTGCCGCGCTACGTGACCCCGGCCGGTCGCGCGGTGCCGGTGCGCTACAACGGTTCGGTTGCCCGCTTGTCGTTCGGGCCGATCTCCGCGACGCGGGTGCGCCGTTGGATCACCACCGGTCGGTTCGACGTACTGCACGTGCATGAACCGATCACGCCGAGCCTGTCGATGCTCGCGGTGCTGTCCGCGCAGGGACCGGTGGTGGCCACGTTCCATACCGCGATGACGCGCTCCCGCACGATGGCCGCCGCGCAGGGCCTGTTGCAGATCGTGCTGGAGAAGATCACCGCTCGGATCGCGGTGAGCGCGCTCGCCCGACGCGTACAGGTCGAGCACCTCGGCGGTGGCGCGTGGGAGATCCCCAACGGCGTCTCGGTCGAGCGCTTCGCGACCGCCGAGCCGCTGCCTGGCTGGCCGGGATCGGAACCGGAGACCGGCGGCGGAGCGATCGGCTTCCTTGGCCGCTTCACCGAGGAACGCAAGGGATTCCCGATCCTCGCCGAGGCCTACGCGAAGCTGGCCGAGACGCGGCCGGGTCTGCGCCTACTCGTCGCAGGTCCCGGAGACCCGGACGAACTCTTCGCCGCGCTGCCCGAGTCGGTGCACGACCGGGTCACGTACCTCGGCAAGGTGTCCGAGGCGGACAAGGCGCGGATGCTTCGCAGCGTCGACGTCTACGTGGCGCCGAACACCGGCGGCGAGTCGTTCGGCATGATCCTCACCGAGGCGCTCGCGGCCGGTGCCCCGATCGTGGCGAGCGACATTGTCGCGTTCCGGCGAGTGCTCGACGACGGGCGGGCCGGCGTGCTGTTCCCGGTCGGCGATGCCAGCGTCCTGGCGGACGTGCTCGGCGACCTCCTCGACAGTCCGGACCAACGCGCGGCATATCGCGCGGCTGCCGAGGTGCTGGTCGCCGCGTACGACTGGCCGGTGGTCGCCCAGCGGGTGCTGGAGGTCTACGCGCTGGCCATCGAGGCCACCACGGGCGAGCCGGTGCACGTGGACGCGGCCACACCGGTCTGACCGGGCGCACTACCATCGACGGCCATGTGGTGGATCGTCGGCGTGGTCGGGGTGGTCGTGGTCGTCGCGACCTACCTGACGTGGATCGCCGGTCGGGTCGACCGTACCCATGAGCGCGCCGCCGCGTCCGCGTCCGCGCTCGACTCAGCGCTGCTACGCCGCGCCGTGGCCGCCTTGGACGCAGCCGCTGAGATGCGTCGACCGGATCTCGGCACGCTGGCGCGCACCGCGCTCGCTCGCGACGCCGGCACCGCCACCGACCGTGAGAGTGCCGAGAACGCGCTGACCAAGGGGCTGCGCGATCTGCCGTACGGCATCGACGCACCCGAGATGGCCGGCATCGTGGCGGCGAGCCGGCGCGTGTCGCTAGCCCGTCACATTCACAGCGATCTCGTCCGCGACGCGTTGGCGATGCGGCGGCGACGGCTCGTACGGCTGCTGCGCTTCGGCCACCGCCACCCGGTGCCGCGCTATTTCGACATCGAGGATCCGATCCTCGGCCCGGTGTCCGCGTGACGCGGCGCTGAGTGGCTGCCCGGGCCGTTGCGAGGTCGCTACAAGGATCCGAAGTACGCGACCATCACGACGATGGCGATGGCTAGGCTGGCGGCGGCGTACACCAATTCGCGGGTACGCGCGTCGAAGCCGTGCACCACCATCCGCTCCGGCCGTCGCGCCGCGTAGCTCACCCGTACCATCGTGCCGATCTCGATCGGCGATCTGGCACGGAACACCACCGGCATGGCGGTCACCGAGGCGCCGGTCTGTGTCGTGTACCGCACCCGCGGGCGGCGCAGCACCTCGCCGTTGGATGCCGTGACGATTTCCAACGAGTCCACGACCCCGGACGTGGCCACGCCCGCCATGCGGAGCATCCACAGCCGTACGTTGCGCAGGCTAACGATGGTCCCGAACAGACAGAGCAGTAACACACCGAGCATGATCATCTGCATGGCTGGCTGATGCAGCAGATCGATGTTGTCCTCAGCCCCCGTGGTCGGCATACCGTGAGTGTGAGGATGTCGGTCAATGTCCGCAACGACTGCGTCGCAATCCGGCATGCGCCCGCCCGGCGGCGCCTCGTCACGCGAGTCGCGGCGTTTTGCGGTACCCGCGCAGTTCGTGCCGTGACCTGGCCCACGGCGCAGGCCAAGCGCGGCTGATTGGCGCTGAACCCGGCCGGGTGGCCCGCGTAAAATTCGCTTCGGAACCCACTGATATCCGACAGGAGCATCGTCACCGTGTCTGACCTCAGCGCCACCCCAACCGCCACCGGTACGAGTCGCGTCAAGCGCGGCATGGCCGAAATGCTCAAGGGCGGCGTGATCATGGACGTCGTCACGCCCGAGCAGGCGAAGATCGCCGAGGACGCGGGCGCGGTCGCCGTGATGGCGTTGGAGCGGGTCCCGGCGGACATCCGCGCGCAGGGCGGCGTGTCGCGGATGAGCGATCCGGACATGATCGACGGGATCATCGGTACGGTGTCGATCCCAGTTATGGCGAAGGCGCGCATCGGCCATTTCGTCGAGGCCCAGGTGCTGCAGTCGCTCGGCGTCGACTACATCGACGAGTCCGAAGTGCTGACGCCCGCGGACTACGAAAACCACATCGATAAGTGGGCGTTCACCGTCCCGTTCGTCTGCGGTGCCACAAATCTCGGCGAGGCGCTGCGCCGCATCACCGAGGGTGCCGCGATGATCCGGTCCAAGGGCGAGGCCGGCACCGGCGACGTATCCAACGCCACGACGCACATGCGCAAGATCCGCGGGGAGATCCGCCGCCTCACGTCGTTGCCGGCCGACGAGCTCTACGTCGCGGCGAAGGAGTTGCAGGCGCCGTATGAGCTGGTCAAGGAGATCGCGCAGACCGGCAAGCTCCCGGTCGTGCTGTTCACCGCGGGCGGCATCGCGACGCCGGCCGACGCCGCGATGATGATGCAGCTCGGCGCGGAGGGCGTGTTCGTCGGCTCCGGCATCTTCAAGTCGGGCAACCCGGCGCAGCGCGCCGCAGCGATCGTCAAGGCAACGACCTTCCACGACGACCCGGACGTGATCGCGAAGGTGTCGCGCGGCCTCGGCGAGGCGATGGTCGGCATCAACGTCGACGACATACCGCAGCCGCACCGGCTCGCCGAACGCGGCTGGTGACGCGAAACCCGTGTCCGATCTGACCATCGGCGTCTTCGCCCTGCAGGGCGACGTACGCGAGCATCTTGCCGCGCTGGCCGCGTGCGACGTGATCGCGCGTCCGGTCCGCCGGCCGGCTGAGCTGGACGATGTCGATGCGCTGGTCATCCCCGGTGGTGAATCGACGACCATGAGCAAGCTCGCCATCGAGTTCGAGTTGTTCGACCCGATCGCCATGCGGCTCGCGGACGGGATGCCGGCGTACGGCTCGTGTGCCGGCATGATCATGCTGGCGCGTGACGTCCTCGACGGGCGTCCGGATCAGCGCAGCTTCGGTGGCATCGCGATGACGGTGCGCCGCAACGCGTTCGGTCGCCAGGTCGACTCGTTCGAGTCGTCGGTCGTCCTCGACGGACTCGGCGAGGAGCCGTTCCACGCGGTGTTCATCCGGGCGCCGTGGGTGGAGCAGGTGGACGAGGGCGTCATGGTGCTCGGCCGCGTCGGTGGCGGCGGCGTCACAGGTGACGTGCCGCCCGCGGCAGCCGGTAGGATTGTCGCCGTCCGGCAGGGAAATCTGCTCGCCACCTCCTTCCACCCGGAGATCACCGGGGACCTGCGCGTGCACCGCTACTTCGTCGAGCTGGTGCGTGCCGCGGTAGAGGACCGGGCGTAGCCGGGCCGGGACCAGACGTGAAGGGCGCGGCGCGCGGACGGCGATAAGCCGGCCGGCGCGATGAGCGCGGGTAGGACGACGGAGGCGTGATGTCCGGCCATTCGAAGTGGGCGACGACCAAGCACAAGAAGGCGGTCGTGGACGCCAAGCGCGGCAAGATGTTCGCGAAGCTGATCAAGAACGTTGAGGTCGCGGCGCGCACCGGTGGCGGCGATCCGGCCGGCAACCCGACCCTCTACGACGCGATCCAGAAGGCCAAGAAGAGTTCGGTCCCGAACGACAACATCGACCGGGCGGTCAAGCGCGGATCGGGCCTCGAGGCCGGTGGCGCCGACTGGCAGACGATCATGTACGAGGGGTACGGGCCGAACGGCGTCGCGCTGCTGATCGAGTGCCTGACCGACAACCGGAACCGGGCCGCGACCGAGGTGCGGGTCGCGCTGACCCGCAACGGCGGCACGCTCGCGGACGCGGGCAGCGTGGCCTACATGTTCAGCCGCAAGGGCGTTGTGCTCGTGCCCAGCGCCGCGACCTCGGAGGACGCGATCCTGGACGCGGTGCTCGACGCCGGAGCCGAGGAGGTCAACGACCTCGGTGAGGCGTTCGAGGTGGTATCCGAGCCGACCGACCTGGTCGCCGTACGCTCCGCGTTGCAGGGCGCCGGCATCGACTACGAGTCCGCCGAGTCCTCGTTCGTACCGAGCGTGAATGTGCCGCTCGACGAGGACGGCGCGCGCAAGGTGTTCAAGCTTGTCGATGCGCTCGAGGATTGCGACGACGTACAGAACGTCTACGCGAACTTCGACGTCTCCGACGAGATCATGGAAGCCGTGGAGGCGTAGCCGCTCCGCCGGCCGACGCTCCGCCGGCCGAGGCCGCGCCGGCAGACGACTCGCTGGCCGAGGCCCCGCCGGCAGACGACTCGCTGGCCGACGACTCGCTGGTCGACGCCCCGCCGATCTCGGACCGGCCGGCGGCCACCTCACATTGGGCGCCGTCCGGCCAGGCGGCGACGCATACCCGGTTGCCGGCACGGTCGGCGAGGATCCAGCCGGCCGGGGCGCCGGATCCGTCGACGATGCGCCCGCCGGCAGCGAGCGCGTTGGCCACGCGATGCTCGGCCTGCTCCCGCGCGACCGAGACGTCGACGTGCATCGCGTGCCGCAACGGCTTGGCGGGATCGAGGTCCTGCATCCAGACGGTCGATCCGTGTCCGAGCGGGTCGACGGCGTTGTCGTCGGCCAACTCGGCGTATCCGAGAACGGCGCGCCAGAAGCCGACATCGATCGCGTCGGGCCGGGCCGAGATCGCAAAACTGACCTCCTGCACCCGCGTCCGGTCGGATGTCGCATTGTGCTCGCGCACCACCGCCGACACCGCGTGAGCCAGCCGCACGTGGCGCTCCTCGAGCCGGAAGACGCCGCGGGCCAACCGTACGGTGAGCTGACCGTCGGCGATGGTCATCAGCACGCCGGTGCCGGCGAGCCCAGGAACCTGCGCGATGGCTTCGGCCAGCCGTGCCGCCTCGACCATCGACGGGACGCGAAACACCGCAGTCGCGCCACCGTGCAGCACGACCCAGTCCGAACCACCGTGTGCGGCGAGGAACTCGCGCCAACCCTGCTCGCTCATGTCGACCTCCGCGGTGAAGCTATCGCAGCGTGCCGACAGCGGGTTCGCACGTGCGCCGCGTCGCGATGCCGTGCGACTGTCGCCCAGCTCACAGATATTTAGTTACGGAACCGTTCCGTATCAGATTCATCGCGAGTAACGTTGCCGGCAATACGAGTCATATGCGTATCGATTCAAGACCGTATCGAAACGTGAGGAACCCGCATGTCGGTCACGTCAACTTCGTCAGCCGCGTCAGCGCCGACGCCCCTTGCTTTATCTGGTCACCCGCGTCGATGGACGATCCTCGGCGTCCTGGTGGTCAGCCTGCTCGTCGTCGTTCTCGACAACACCGTGCTCAACGTGGCACTGCGTACCATCGCCGATCCGGTACGAGGCCTTGGCGCGAGCCAGAGCGACCTGGAGTGGGCGATCAACTCGTACACGCTGGTCTTTGCTGGATTGCTGTTCACCTGGGGCGTGCTCGGTGACCGCGTCGGTCGCCGGCGCATGCTGCTCGCCGGACTCGTCATGTTCGGCCTCGCCTCGCTCGCGTCCGCGTACGCACAGAACTCCGGCCAGCTGATCGGCGCGCGTGCGCTGATGGGCATCGGCGGTGCTGCCGTGCTGCCCGCGACACTCTCGATCATCTCGAACGTCTTCGATCCGCGTGAGCGCGGCAAGGCGATCGGTGTGTGGGCCGGTTCGGTCGGCCTCGGTGTCGCGATCGGACCGGTCGTCGGCGGCGCGCTCCTCGAGCACTTCTGGTGGGGCTCCGTCTTCTTGATCAACGTACCGATCGTGGTGGTCGGCGTGATCGCGATCGCGCTGATCGTGCCGGAGTCGCGCGACCCGAAGCCTGGGCGGCTCGACCTTGTCGGCGTCGGGCTGTCGATCGTCGGGCTCATCGGTCTCGTCTACGGCATCATCGCGGGCGGCGACCACGGGTTCGGCGACGTACGGTCATGGGCCTCGCTCGCCGGTGGCGTCGCGGTTCTCGTCGGCTTCGTCTGGTGGGAGCGCTCGATCACGTACCCGTCGCTGGACGTACGCCTCTTCCGCGACCCTCGCTTCGCCGCCGCCACCGGTGCGGTTGCGACGGTGTTCTTCGCCGCCATGGGGACGCTGTTCTTCATGTCGTTCTACCTGCAGCTGGTGCGCGGCTACTCGCCACTGGAGACGGGTCTGCTCTTCACGCCGTTCGCGGTGGCACAGCTCGTGTTCGCACCGCGGAGCGCCGCGATGGTCCGCAGGTTCGGGCCGAAGGCAGTCTGCGCCGTCGGCCTGTCCCTGGTCGCCATCGCGCTGGTCGGTCTCGCGACGCTCAACGAGAGCACGCCGGTGTGGCTGCTCGGCGCGTACTTCTTCGTACAGGGCGTCGGCATGGCGAACGTGATGCCGCCGGTGACCGAGTCGATCATGGCGTCGTTGCCGCGCGAGAAGGCCGGCGTCGGCTCGGCGGTCAGCAACACAGTCCGCCAGGTCTCCGGCGCGCTCGGCGTCGCGGTGCTCGGTTCGGTGCTATCCGCCGTCTACCGCTCGCGAATCGGCGAGCACCTCGGCGGGCTGCCGGTCGCGCAGCGCGCCGCCGCCGGCAACTCGATCTCCGCGACGTACGGCAGTGCCGCCGACCTTGCCGCGCATGGCCAAACCGGCGTCGCGGGCGCGCTCACTCGGGCCGGTGACACCGCTTTCGTCGGTGCGATGCACTGGGCGGCGTGGGGCTCTGTTGTGGTCGCGCTGCTTGGCGTCGCGATCGTGGCTCGCTGGCTGCCGGCGCGCTCGGCGCCGCTTGCGGTGGCCACCGGCCCGGCGACGACCGGGTCGTCCAACGCCGCCGACGACCTCGACCGGGAGGCGGCCGACCTCGCCGACACGGCCGAGGAGCTAGCCGAGGTCTGAGTGCAACGGGCACAATGGTGACGATGATGTCAACCGATTTCCACGCTTCCGGCGCCGAAGCCACCGGCGCCGGAAGCGGCGTGCCCGCGCGCGGTGGGCGCGGCGCGGAAAGCGGGAACGTAGCGACGCCATCGGATGCCGCGACGCGCGAGGACACCGCCCGCGAGGACACCGTCACCCGCGAGGAAGAGGCGCGCCGAGCGCCCGGCCGGCCGCGCAGCCCGCGCGCCGACGAGGCGATCATCGAAGCGGTCCTGGACCTGATGGCCGAGGGTACGTCGGTTGAGGCGTTGTCCATCGAGGCGGTCGCCGCCCGAGCCGGTGTCGGCAAGGCAACCATCTACCGCCGGTGGCCTAACAAAGAGACGCTCGTCGTCGACGCGCTTGGCGCGCTCAAGGGACCGCTTCCGGAGTTGGCCGGCGAGTCCATTCGCGAGGATCTGCTCACCATGCTGCGGTCGACGACCAAGGCGCGCGAGTCCCGCGCCGGCCGCATCATGCCGTGCCTGATCCCCGAGCTGCAGCGCAATCCCGAGCTGCAGCGCCAATACCGGCGCATCGTCGAGCCGCGGCGTGAGCGGATGCGCGAGGTGCTGCGGCGCGGTGTCGCGAGCGGCGAATTGCGCGCCGACCTCGACATCGACGTCACGGCGGCGCTGCTCAACGCGCCGATGGTCGTGCAGGCCGTGCTGAACTGGAATCCCGATCTCGACACGTCGAAGCTGCCCGAGCAGATCGTCGACGCGCTGCTGCCGAGCATGCTCGCCTGACGCCGCTCGCGGGCACGTTGCGGTCCGCGACACTCGGCGTCGCTAACCCCGAGATTGGTACGCGGGCGCGAACACCACGAGCAATGCGAGATTCTCGGTGATGTCCACGAATCGGTGCTCCTCGCCAGCGGGTACGAACAGCACGTCGCCCGCGACCACGTCGACCGACGCGTCTGGCGTGACGAGCCGGGCGCGGCCGGCGGTCACCACATAGATCTCGTCCTCGGTATGCGGTGTCTGGTCGTCCACGCCACCGGCCGGGATCGAATACGTGCCGATAGACAGGTCCGGCACGACCAGGTGTTGCGTGAAGTCGGTCGCCTCGCCGTGTGCAGGCGTCTGGAACAGACCGGATCCGGTGAGCTTGCGCATGCCGTCCGACGCTAGCGTGCCGCGCGTGTCGTGTGGTGGCCGTGCGATGCCCGTACGGTAACGTGTCGAACACACGTACGGCGACCGGATAGGTTGCGAGGCGTACGGGTGCCAGGGAGGGCAGACGTGCGAGTGCTCGGAGTCGATCCCGGCCTCACGCGATGCGGTGTCGGTGTCGTCGACGGCGAGCCCGGCCGGCCGTGCACACTCGTCGCCTATTACGTGGTGCACAGCGACCCCGCCGACGAACTCGCCGATCGGCTTCTGAACCTCGATCGGAGCCTCGCCGACCTCATCGCGCGCCACGAGCCCGACACGGTTGCCGTGGAGCGGGTGTTCAGCCAGCACAACGTACGCACCGTGATGGGCACCGCCCAGGCGGGCGCGATCGCGGTGCTGGCCGCCGCGAAGACCGGCCGGCCGGTGCAGATGTATACGCCCAGCGAGGTCAAGGCCGCCGTCACCGGCTCCGGTCAAGCCGACAAGGCCCAGGTCGCCGCGATGGTCACCCGGCTTCTCCGGCTCGCCGCCCGACCGAGCCCGGCGGATGCGGCCGACGCACTCGCGCTCGCGATCTGCCACGTGTGGCGCGGCGGCACGCGCGCGAAGATCGCCGCGGCCGCCGCTCGCGCTGCCGACGCTCGCGGTACCGACCCGAGGAGGAACGCATGATCGCCAGTGTCGCGGGACGTGTGGCCGCCGTCGCGCCGGACGGAGCGGTGATCGAGGTCGGCGGCGTCGGCTTCGCCGTACAGTGCACGCCGAACACGCTCGCCGGGCTCCGTGTCGGAACCACTGCGAGACTCGCCACGAGCCTGATCGTGCGCGAGGATTCGCTGACGCTCTACGGCTTCGCCGACGACGACGAGAAGCAACTCTTCGAGATGCTGCAGACCGTTTCGGGCGTCGGGCCGCGCGTCGCGCAGGCGGTGCTCGCGGTGCACCACCCCGACGCGGTACGCAAGGCCATCGCGAACGCGGACACCGCGGTGCTCGTGCGCGTTCCCGGCATCGGTCGCAAGGGTGCGGAGCGCCTCATCCTCGAGCTTCGCGACAAGATCGGCTCGGTGCCGTTGCTAGCCGACGGCGTGCCGGCCGTCCGAGGCGGCCGGCAGGCCTGGCATGACCAGGTCCATCAGGCGCTGGTCGGACTCGGCTGGAGTGCGACACAGGCCGAGGTCTCGGTGGCCGCGGTCGCGGAGCAGGTCGACGGCGAGGTCGCGGCGGGTGGCGCGCTCCCGTCCGTACCAGCGCTGTTGAAGATGGCGATCCGCGTGGCCGGCGCGGCCCACGACGGGCGGGTGCGGTGACCGACGGCCATGGTCTCGTGTCGGCGTTCGCGGACGCCGGCGACGTGGACGCCGAGGCGAGTGTCCGACCCCGTCGGCTAGCCGAGTTCATCGCGCAATACCGCGTCCGCGAGCAGCTGGATCTGCTGCTGCAGAGCGCGATGCGCCGCGGCGTGCCGCCCGATCACATCCTGCTGTCCGGAGCGCCCGGGCTCGGCAAGACCACGCTCGCCATGATCGTCGCCGCGGAGCTCGGCGCCGGCCTGCGCATCACGAGCGGACCGGCGATTGAGCGATCCGGCGACCTGGCCGCGGTGCTCACCAGCCTGTCGGCCGGCGACGTGCTGTTCATCGACGAGATCCACCGCATTGCGCGACCGGCCGAGGAGTTGCTCTACAGCGCGATGGAGGACTTCCGCGTCGACGTGATCGTCGGCAAGGGCCCCGGCGCCACCGCGATCCCGCTGGACGTAGAACCGTTCACGCTGGTCGGCGCGACGACGCGGTCCGGCCTGCTGACGGGTCCGATGCGGGACCGCTTCGGTTTCGTCGGCCATCTGGACTTCTACGAGGCGGCTGACCTGGTGAAACTCGTCCACCGTTCGGCCGGAATCCTCGGCGTGCCGGTGACGCCGGACGGCGCGACGGAGATCGCCGGCAGGTCGCGTGGTACGCCTCGGATCGCGAACCGCCTGCTACGGCGGGTACGAGACTTCGCCGAGGTACGAGGGGACGGCGTGGTCACGCTGGCCGCCGCGAAGTCGGCGCTCCAGGTGTACGACGTCGACGAGATCGGGCTGGACCGGCTCGACAAGGCGGTGCTGAGGGCGCTTGTCACGTCGTTCGGCGGCGGACCGGTGGGGTTGTCGACACTCGCGGTGGCCGTCGGTGAGCAGCCCGACACCGTCGAGGAGGTGTGCGAGCCCTATCTGGTCCGGGCCGGACTGCTCGCGCGGACCCCCCGTGGCCGGGTCGCGACCGCGGGCGCCTGGCGTCATCTGGGCCTTCGGCCACCAAATGCTACTTTTGGTAACGGTGCCGAATCGGCGCCCGACCTGTTCGACCAGCAGCCCTAGCTGCCGGGTCTCTTGGTCGTCGGGCTCGGGCGAGCCGGACGCTGCGTGATGACGAACGTAACCCTTCCGTGATCTACGCCGCTTTCGGCGTTGCGCGTCCCACCGACTAGACTCGCCGCGGTCCGGACTGGACGTACGTCGGCTCTTCGGGCATTGCACGCGATGCCCCGGAGTCCCTCAGGAAGGCACGATTGTGTATTTGGCGGCTGGTAACTCCGGTAGCAGCTCGTTGACCTCACTGCTGCTGATCGTCGCGATCATCTTGGTCTTCTACTTCATCCTCTACCGGCCGATGAAGCGCCGCCAGCAGACCGCGCAGCAGCAGCAGCGGGACATGCGGTCGAACCTCGGCGAGGGCGACAAGATCGTCACGATCGGTGGACTCTTCGGCACGGTCGTGTCGACGGACGACGAATCGGTCACCTTGGAGATCTCACCCGGCGTGACGGCGCGCTATGACCGCAACGCGATCGCACGGATCCTTCCGGAGCCCGTTGAGACGCCTCACACATACGAGGACGACGATGACGTCGTCGACGGTGCCGATCTGGACTACGGAACCGACACGGCGCACAGTGACGCCGCCGCCGAGGACGCACCCACCGAGGAAGCTTCGCCGGGTGCCACTCCCGACACGTCCGACGAGGAGGACGCGACGCCGAAGCGGACCACCGGCCAGTCGGACTGACGCCCGGGCCGACTCGCCATGACCACATCGACAGCGACCTGACCACCCCGAAGAGACGGAAGAACCCGCCGTGGCCGCACCCGCCGGACTGTTCAAGGCGCGCCCGTATTTCCTCGTACTGGCTGCCCTCATCGCTCTGCTCTATGCGCTCGTGTTCCTGACGCCGAACCACCGCCCGGCCCCGAAGCTCGGCCTTGACCTCGTCGGCGGCACCAGCATCACGATGAAGGCGCAGACGCTCAACCACAAAAAGCCGGACGCCGCCGACCTCAATGTGGCGCGCGACATCATCGCCCAGCGCGTGAACTCGACCGGCGTGAGTGAGGCCGAGGTGTTCACGCAGGGCGGCACCGACATCGTGGTGAACGTCGCCGGCCAGAACGAGGCGGACAAGCTCCAGGCGCTACTCGTACCGGCGAAGCTCGAGTTCCGCGCGGTGCTGAACTCCGGTCAGGACCTGCCGCAGGGTTCGGCGCTGCCGTCGTCCGCGCCATCGACGCCGCCCGCCGCGCCGTCCGGCTCCGCGACGCCTGGCGCGTCGGTCGGCTCCTCGGCCTCGCCCAACGGCGACGCGGCGCTTGCGCCGGTGCCGCAGAAGGCACCAGCGAAGGCCGCGCCGAGTGCGAACCCGACGCCGGCACCGTCGGGCAGCCCGAGCACACCGCCGTCGCCGTCGCCGAGCGGCTCGCCGGCACCCGCGCCGACGGTGTCCGGGCAGCCGACCCTGGCGCAGGTCGAAAACATTGTCGGGCTGGACGCCTTCAAGGAGGCTCAGGCGCTGTCGCAGGCGCCGACCGACCCGTCGGTCATCGCGTCGCTTGCGCCGTTCTACAAGCTCACCTCCGACCAGGTCGCGGTGCTGCCGCCGACCATGCAGTTCTTCGTGCCGACGATCACCTGCAAGCAGCTCAACGGGCGCAACCCGCAATACATGACCGCCGACCAGTTCCTCAACCAGCAGGTCGTCGCGTGCGACAGCCTCGACCAGCACACGAAATATCTGCTCGACGCCGCGAAGGTGCAGGGCACCGACGTGTCGTCGGCGTCGGCGAATTACGACCCGACCAACTACGCGTCGACCGGCGGCTGGATCGTCAATCTTTCGTTCACCGGTTCCGGCCAGACGAAATGGTCCAACCTGACCAAGGCCCAGATCAACAACCAAGTGGCCATCGTGCTCGACAACCAGGTGGTGTCCGCTCCGACCATTCAGAGCGTCATCAACGGTCCGGCGGTGATCAGCGGGACCGGCATCACCGCGGACGTGGCGCACACTTTGGCCACCCAACTCAAGTACGGTGCGCTACCGCTCGGCTTCGTCCAGCAGCAGGCACAAAACGTGTCCGCGACGCTGGGCCTGCAGCAGCTCAAGTACGGCCTGCTCGCCGGAGCGATCGGGCTGGTCCTGGTGGTTGCGTACTGCCTGGTCTACTACCGCGCGCTGGGCCTCGTCGTGATCGCGAGCCTGTTGGTGTCCGGTTCCATCGTATTCGCGTCGCTCGTCTTGCTGGGTCGTTCGATCGGCTTCACGCTGAGTCTTGCCGGCATCGCCGGTTTCATCGTCGCGATCGGCATCACCGCCGACTCGTTCGTGGTCTTCTTCGAACGTCTGAAAGACGAAGTGAAGGACGGCAAGACGGTGCGCAGCGCGGTGCCGCGCGCCTGGGTGCGCGCCAGGCGCACGATCCTGTCCGCGGACGCGGTGTCGTTCATCGCGGCCGTCGTGCTCTATGCGCTCGCGAGCGACCAGGTTCGTGGATTTGCGTTCACCCTCGGCCTGTCCACGATCATCGACCTCATCACCGTCTTCTTGTTCACCCACCCGCTGGTCCACGTCCTGGCCGGATCCCGGACGTTCACGTCGCCGCGCGTGTCCGGACTCGGTGGGCTACGGCAGCGGCCGTCCGACGACGCGCGGACGGCGAGCACCGGCCCGCGGGCGGCCCGTGTCGGCTCGATGCGTACGAAGGAGTCCTGACATGGGAACGGGATTCACCGGCAGCGGACTGCTCGGTCGCCTCTACCGGGGCGAGACGAAGTTCGACTTCATTGGCGTACGCAAGCGGTGGTATCTCGCCTCCGCGATCATTCTGTTGATCTGCGTGCTGAGCATCATCTTCCGTGGCTTCAACTTCGGCATCGACTTTGCCGGCGGCGACTCGTACCAGCTGCCGGTCCGGCCGGGTGTCACGCTGCAGGAGGTGCGATCCGCGGTCGGTGCGGCCGGCGTCGAGGTGTCCAGCGCGCAGACCGCCGGCGCGAAGGGCGCCACCACGAACTTCGTCATCGACACGGAGACGCAGAGCGCCACCGTTGTCAGCCAGATCAAGGCGAATCTCGTGAAGGCAGCGCACGTCAAAGAGAGCGACATCACCACACAGCAGGTGAGCAAGTCCTGGGGCGGTGAGGTGACGCGGCAGGCGATCATCGCGCTGATCGTCTTCCTGGTCGCGGTCGGCGTGTTCATCGCCGTACGGTTCGCCGAATGGCGGATGGCGTTGGCCGCCTTGCTCGCGCTGCTGCACGACCTGCTGCTGACCGCCGGGGTCTATTCGCTCGTGGGCTTCGAGGTGTCGCCGTCCACGATCGTCGGTCTGCTGACCATCCTCGGTTTCTCGCTCTATGACACCGTCGTCGTGTTCGACAAGGTGTCGGAAAACTCGAAGGGCATCCTGTCCAGCACCCGGATGACCTACCCAGAGGCGGCCAACCTCGCCGTCAACCAGACCCTGATGCGCTCGATCAACACGTCGATCATCGGTCTGCTGCCGGTCGCCGGCCTGCTGTTCGTGGGTGCCGGTCTGCTCGGCGTCGGCACGCTCGAGGACCTGGCACTGGTGCTGTTCGTGGGCATGCTCACCGGCGCGTACTCGTCGCTGTTCCTCGCGACTCCGTGGCTGGTCGACTTCAAGCTGTTCGATCCGCGCTACCGCAACCACGTGGAGCGGGTGATGTCGCGGCGCGCCGCGATCGCCCGTGGCGAGGACGACACCACCCCATCGGCGCGGCGCAAGGCCAAGGCCGCCGCACGGGCCGCCGAACAAAAGTCGGCCAAACCGGCTGCCGGGCAAAAGACGGCCAAGCCGCCCGCCGACGACGAGACTGAGCAGCCGGCCGAGAAGACGCCGACGTCGCGGAGCGGGTCCCGCGAGGACGCGCTGGCCAGCACGTCGGGTTCGACACCGCGGGTCGGTGCGAAGCCAGCCAACAAGCGCAACCCGGGCTCGCGCCCGTCCGGTAACCGCCCCGGTGGCAGCCGCCGCCGCTGACGCCCGGCACGACGCCGGCACCAGGAGCCCGATCGGATGGGTACGCAGCTCGACACGCTGGTCGCGACGCACGTGATCGACGTACCGGACTTTCCCCAGCCCGGCGTCATGTTCAAGGATCTGACGCCACTGTTTGCCGACGGTCCGGCGTTCCACGAGTTGATCGACGGCATCGTGGCCGGCTACCGGCGCGACGACGGCTCGCTCGGGTTCGACGTGGTGGCCGGCATCGAGGCGCGCGGGTTTGTGATCGCCGCCGCGGTGGCGTACGCGGCCCGGGTCGGTGTGGTCGCCGTACGCAAGGCCGGCAAGCTGCCGCGCGACACGATCTCGGCGTCGTACGCACTGGAATATGGTGACGCGGCGCTGGAGGTGCATACCGACGCGTTCGTCGCCGGGGAGCGGGTGCTCGTGGTGGACGACGTGCTCGCCACCGGCGGCACCGCGACCGCGACGCTGGGTTTGATCGAACAAGCGGGCGGAATTGTCGCCGGTCTCTGCGTGTTGCTCGAACTGGGATTCCTCGGCGGTCGTCAACGACTCGCCGACCGGGACCTGTGGGCGTTGCTCACGGTGTGATCAACCGGCGTTCCAGGTCTGCCCACGCGGCTTGGCTGAGCCGGGCCGCATCGGCCGAACGGACCATGGTCATCGCCCGGGCGATTGGCCCTTCGGTGCAGGTCTCCGGACCGGCGTGGCGTGGCAGAGCCTGCCGCGACGGGTAGGGTCGAGGAAGCCCCTGCGGCAGATATGATGTCCTCCCCGTGCGCAAGGGTGTGGCGGGGCGGGCAACCGACCCGAGGGAGCGCGCGGATTGTCCAGCGATGTCGCGCCTGGTAGTGGCACCGGCCGCTGGCCGGATCCCACCGATGCTGCGCGCCCTTACGCGAGCGCCGCGCCGACCGCGATCCGCGACGATCCGTCGGCAACCGGCAGCGCGGCGGCGATGTCCGCCGGCGTGGCAGCCGATCGCGGGCCGGTCTATCGCGGAACCGCTTCGGTCGAGCGACGCGACGTTGGCGCGGACCCAGGCGCACGTCGTCCGAGCCAGCCGGACCGGACCGGGCAATCCGAGCGGACCCGCCGGAACGAGCCGGGTCGGCATCGCGCCGCGAAGGCGTCGGAGCCGCCGAAGGAACCGCGCGCCAAGCCGGAGCGGGAGCGGTCGGAGCGCAAGGACCGAACGCGGGCCGAGCGCAAGGCCGCACGCTCTAACGCGGACGGTGCCTCGACGAACCAACGCGCCGCCGCCACTCGCGCCGCCCGACGAGCGGCAAAGTCGACCGCAGCCGACACCGCGAAGCCGGACACCGCGACCTCCGACACCGCGTCAGCGGACGAGCGGCGTCACGCCGCCGCGAGCGGCCGCGGTGCCAGCGTGAACCCGCCGAAGAGCGAGGATGCCGCGCCGGTCGATGGCCGCGCACCCGACGGTCACGAAGGCAGCGGGCACGCACGCGACGGGCATGGTGCAGACGGCCGTGCTCCGGACGGGTGGGCCGCCGACGCGGACGGCACCGCCCCGGAGTCCGACGAGCGCGACCTAGCGGCGCACCATCCCGATGGCGACACTGACGCCCTGGTGCTGCCTTTCCCCGGCGGGACGGCAGACGCGAACGGCGGACTCGCGGTGGACGGCCGCGACGGCGTGCACCCGTCGAACCAGTCCAGTGCCGGGACGTTCCTGCCGGTCGTACCCACCGGTCGCCGAGTGCGGGCGCGCCTGGCACGCTTCAACGCGCCGTGGCAGTCGCCACAGATCAGCGAGGTGCTCGAACCGCTGATCGCGCAACACCGCGTGTCTCATCCGCGCGCTGACACGCGGGCGCTGCAACGTTCGTTCGAGGTCGCCGATCATTGGCACAGCGGGCAATACCGGAAGTCCGGTGACCCGTACATCACGCACCCGCTCGCCGTCGCCGGGATCCTGGCGAACCTCGGCATGGACACCACAACGCTTGTCGCCGCGCTGTTGCATGACACGATCGAGGACACGTCCTACACGCTCGATGCGATGCGCGAGGACTTCGGCGCCGAGGTAGCGCTGCTCGTCGACGGTGTGACGAAGCTCGATCGGGTGAAGCTGGGTGACGCGGCGAAGGCGGAGACCATCCGCAAGATGGTCGTCGCGATGGCCAAGGACCCGCGGGTACTGGTGATCAAGCTCGCCGACCGGCTGCACAACATGCGTACGCTGACGTTCCTGCCACGTCCGAAGCAGGAGCAAAAGGCGAAGGAGACGCTGGAGATCCTTGCTCCTCTCGCGCACCGGCTCGGCATGAACACGATCAAGTGGGAGCTCGAGGACCTCGCGTTCAACACGCTCTTCCCGAAGAAGTTCGAGGAGATCCACCGGCTCATCGATGAGCACTCGCCGCAACGCGACAGCCTGCTCCGGCAGGTGACGCAGCGTGTGCAGACCGATCTCAAGGGCGCGAAGGTCAAGGCCGAGGTCACCGGTCGACCGAAGCACCTGTACTCGATCTACCAGAAGATGATCAGCCGCAGCCGGGAGTTCGCGGAGATCTACGACCTGGTGGGCGTACGCATCCTGGTCGAGACCACGCGCGACTGCTACGCCGCGCTCGGTGTGATCCACGAGAACTGGCAGCCGGTGCCCGGTCGCTTCAAGGACTACATCGCGATGCCGAAGTTCAACATGTACCAGTCGCTGCACACCACGGTGATCGGGCCGACCGGCAAGCCGGTGGAGATGCAGATCCGCACGACCGCGATGGACCGCACGGCGGAGTACGGCATCGCCGCGCACTGGCGCTACAAGGAGACGAAGGGCGCCACCATTGTCGGGCCGCCGGCGCACATCGACGAGATGACGTGGCTGCGGCAACTGCTCGACTGGCAGCGCGAGGCGGCCGACCCGAGCGAGTTCCTCGACGCGCTGCGGTTCGACCTGTCGAGCCAAGAGGTCTACGTCTTCACGCCGAAGGGCGACGTGATCCCGTTGCCGTCCGGTTCGACGCCGGTCGACTTCGCCTACGCGGTGCACACCGAGGTCGGTCACCGCTGCATCGGTGCGCGGGTCAACGGCAAACTGGTGCCGCTCGAGTCGACACTGTCCAACGGCGACGTCGTGGAGATCTTCACGTCGAAGTCGGAGACCGCCGGCCCGACACAGGACTGGCTCGGCTTCGTCAAGTCGCCTCGGGCGCGTACGAAGATCCGCCAGCACTTCAACAAGGAGCGCCGCGACGAGGCGATCGAGGCGGGCAAGGACGCGATCGCGAAGGCGATGCGCAAGCAGGGTCTGCCGTTGCAGCGCATGCTGACCACTGACACGCTCATGACGATCGCGCGCGACCTGCATCTCGCGGACGTGTCGGCGCTCTATGCGGCGGTCGGCGAGAGTCAAGTCTCCGCGCAGGCGGTCGTCACGCGGCTGGTGGCGGCGTACGGCGGCGAAGAGGGTGCTGTAGAGGACATCGCCGAGTCCACGATCGCGACGCGCCCGCCCCGCAGTCGTGGGGCCGCGTACGACCCCGGCGTGGTCGTGGTGGGCGTCACCGATGTGTGGATCAAGTTGGCCCGGTGCTGCACGCCAGTGCCTGGCGACGATGTGTTCGGGTTCGTGACCCGCTCCGGCGGGGTCAGCGTGCACCGCGAGGACTGCCTGAACGCCACGGATCTGCTTGTTCAGAAGGAGCGACTGGTCGAGGTCACCTGGAAAGCGACGAGCGCGTCGACATTCCTGGTGGCCATCCAGGTCGAGGCGCTCGACCGCCACAAGCTGCTCGCGGACGTGACGCGTGCGCTGTCCGAGGAGAAGGTCAACATCTTGTCGGCGACCGTGACGACGACGCGCGACCGCGTCGCGGTGAGCCGGTTCAGCTTCGAGATGGCCGACCCGAAGCACCTCGGCCACCTGCTCGCCGCGGTACGCCGCGTGGACGGCGTCTACGACGCCTATCGCGTCACGTCCGGCGCCTGACAAGACTGTCGGCGACGCTCGCCTGACACGCCTGTCCGCGGCGTCACCCGCGGCCGTGGGCAGCGTCCGTCAGCGACGCCGCCCATCCGCGTCGGCGGGCGCCGGTTGCCCGGCGTGCACCACGCCGGCGGAGCCTACGGCTGGATCGGCCCCACCGTTGCGGTCTTGATGTCGACCGGTAGCTTCGGCGCGCCATCCGTCGGGTCACTCGCGTCGGTCGGCGTCACGCCGGCCTTCCCGACCTTCTGGACGATGTCGAGTCCGGACGTGACGGTACCGATGATCGTGTAGTCCGATGTCAGGTTCGACTGCAGCGCACCGCTCTCGTCGGTGCTCTCCGGCGTGTCCTGATAAACGATGAAGAACTGGCTGCCGTTGAGATCCTTGTTGCCCGGATTCGCAATCGCGACCACGCCGGCCGGGTAGTTCGGCTGCTGGTCGGTCGGCAGGTTCTCGTGTGCGTACGTGTACGACGGTCCACCGGTACCGGTGCCGCTCGGGTCGCCGCACTGCAGCACGTAGATGCCAGCCGTGGTCAACCGGTGGCACTTCGTGTTGTCGAAGAACTTCTTGCTCGTGAGGAACGCCATGCTCTCCGCCGAGCAGGGTGCGTGCGTGAGGTCGAGCGTGATCACGATCTTGCCCTGGCTCGTGTCGAGCGTCATCTCGCGGGTGCCGTTATGCGGCACCGAGGTCAGCGGCGGCGATCCGGTGTTGACGAGCGTCTTATTGGCTGGGTTCTGCGCGTCGCCCGTCAGCGCGGGATTCGGCGTCCATGTGCACTTCGCCGGGGCCAGGGTGGCTGCGGCCGATGGCTTGCCGCCGCCGCTGGTGCCGATCACGATCCCGACGACCGCCCCGATCACGGCCAGCACGGCGACGCCGACCAGGATCTCGTTGCGGCGCCGGCGACGCCGGGTGGTTTGCTCACGGCGGGCCGCCATCTCGCGTTCGAGTCGGGCGCGCGCGGCCGCGCGCTGGCGGTCCTTGAGGTTCGTCACGGTGGATCTCCTTGCTGGCACTGCCGACGCGGGGGTGCGCCGTCGGTCAGGAACTGGTCGTCGAGGGCGCCGGGCTGGGCGGGGTGCTGGGTGCCGAAGGCGCGGCCGACGGGGTCGTCACGGTCGGTTCAACGGTCATCGTGCTGATCGTGACCGGTGTCTTCGGGGTGCCGTCGTGGGTGCCGCCAGCGACGCCGGTCGTGCCGATCTTCGTCAGCACGTCGAGGCCGCTGGTCACCTGGCCGAACACCGAGTAGTTCGGCGGCAGCGTGGTGTCCTTGTAAACCAGGATGAACTGGCTGCCGTTGGTGTTCGACTCCTGGTTCCACACCGCGACCGTGCCGGCCGGGTAGATGACCTCGCTCGGCGTCTGCGCACTCGCAGGCGGGCTCGCGCCCGGTGGCGTGGAGAAACCCAGCGGCGGGTTTTCGTCGTCGTAGGAGTAGCCCGGCCCACCGGTCGGGTCCGTCGAAGACGGGTCACCGCATAGCAGGAAGAACGCGCTGTCGCCGTTCGTCAGGCGGGTGCACGCGGTGTTCGCGAAGAAGTTCTGGCTCGCCAGGTAGTCGAAGTTTGCGACCGTACACGGTGCGGCTTCGCGATCGAGCGACGCGGTGATCACGCCGGCGCTGGTGTTCATGGTCATCGTCTCGGTGCCCGTGGTGGATATCCCGGACGTCGGCGGCGTACCCAGGTCGGACGAGGGGCTCGCCGCGCCGGACGCGGCCGGAACGGGTGCCCAGACACAGGTGGTAGTGGTGTCCGCGGCGGTGTTGGTGGCCTTCTTCTTGCCGAACAGCGCGTTCCAGCCGCCCGCGGCGAAGAACACGCCGGCGGCGATGAGGAGGACCGCGAGCCCGGCGGCGGTCTGCGCCTGCCGCTGGCGGCGTTTGCGGAGCTTCGCGGCACGCCGGGCCTGCTGGCGTTCGAGCTTGGCCCGTGCGAGCATCCGCTCACGGTCCCTGGAAGCCACTTCGTGCTCCCTCTCAAGAACTGACGTGGCCGCCATGACCTGCGACAACGTGCTAAACGATCACGATTGAGCGCCCGCGGAGGTGACCCCGCCTGGACACAACCCGCCAGAGTGTACGGGCATTGTCTGGACATTAGATGTATGCGGTGCGTAAATGTGACCCCGATACTGCCCGCCGGACTCGCGACGTGACCACTCGCACCGTCTCGACCGCGGCCGGCTAGGCTTTCCAGAGGTCGCTTCGCGGGCGAAATCACCCGAGCGCCCGTGCGGTCGCACCGCCCTGACCCGAGCCGAGAGGGGATCTCGCGTGTTCATCACCGGCTTCCCCGCGGCGGCGTTCGACACCAACTGCTACGTGGCGGCGACGGCGCCCGGGCAGGAGTGCGTGGTCATCGATCCGGGCATCGGCGTCGCCGACGCGCTCGACGAACTCTTGGACACGCACCGGCTCCGGCCGGTTGCGGTGTTGCTCACTCACGGTCACCTGGATCACACGTTCTCGGTCGCGCCGGTGTGCGGCGCGCGCGGCATCCCGGCGTACGTGCATCCGGGCGACCTCGACATGCTCGCCGATCCCGCGAAGGGCCTGTCGATGGATCTCGCCGACCTGTTCGGCGGCCGGCTGACCTACAGCGAGCCGGAGGATGTCGCGGAGCTGGGCGACGACCAGACCCTCGCGATCGCCGGACTGTCGATCACGGTCAGCCACGCACCCGGCCATACCGGCGGGTCGGTGTTGTTCCACGCGCCCGGCGTCGACGCCCCGTGCTGTTTCACGGGGGACGTGGTGTTCGCCGGCTCGATCGGACGCACCGACCTGCCGGGTGGCGACATGGCGGCGATGTGGGCGAGCCTTCGTGACAAGGTGCTCCCGCTGCCGGACGAAACCGTCTTGCTGCCCGGTCACGGCCCGTCCACGACCATCGGCCGGGAGCGCGGCACGAACCCGTATCTGCGGGAGGCGGCCGGCCTGTCGGCTCCGAGCAGAGGCTGGTAAGCACCGATATGACAACGAAGATCACGCCGCTGTCGGGATTCCCGGAGTGGCTGCCGCCGCAGGTCATGGTCGAGCAGCAGGTGATCGGCCGCTTGCGGCGCACCTTCGAGATCTACGGCTTCGCGCCGCTTGACTTGCGCGCCGTCGAGCCGCTCGACCAACTTCTCCGCAAGGGCGACACGTCCAAAGAGGTGTACGTGTTGAGCCGCCTGCAAGCCGACGCGGACGATGCGTCGGACGGGTCGCTCGGGCTGCACTTCGACCTGACCGTGCCCTTTGCGCGTTTCATTCTCGAGAACGCTGGGCGGCTGCAGTTCCCGTTCCGCCGCTACCAGATCCAGAAGTCGTGGCGCGGTGAGCGACCGCAGCACGGCCGCTACCGCGAGTTCACACAGGCCGACATCGACGTCGTGGACCGCGACACGCTCGGCTTCGACAACGAGGTCGAGATCCCACTCGTGATCGGCGACGCACTGGCCGGCCTGCCGATCCCGCGCGTGACCGTACAAGTCAACAACCGCAAGCTGTGCGAAGGTTTCTACCGCGGCCTGGGCATCGGCGACCCGGCGGCCGCGCTCCGCGCGGTCGACAAGCTCGACAAGGTCGGGCCGGCCGGCGTCGCCGAGTTGCTGGTCGCCACGGCCGGTGCCACCGACGCGCAGGCCAAGGCATGCATCGCTCTCGCGGACATCACGTCTGCGGATGCCTCGTTCGCCGATGCGGTGGCCGCGATGGGCGTCCGTGACCCGCTGCTCGACGAGGGTCTCGACGAACTCGTCCGCGTTGTCGAGGCCGCGCGCGAACACGCGCCGGGACTGCTCGTCGCCCAACTGAAGATCGCTCGCGGCCTCGACTACTACACCGGCACTGTGTACGAGACCCTGATGCAGGGCTACGAGCAGTACGGCTCGATCTGCTCCGGCGGCCGGTACGACAACCTGGCGTCGAGCGGCGATGTGACCTACCCGGGGGTCGGCATCTCGATCGGCGTCACCCGGCTGCTAGGCCTGCTCTTCGGCGCGAACGCGCTGACCGCGTCCCGGCACGTGCCGACGTGTGTGCTGATCGCGCTTCCGGACGAGGAGTCGCGGCCGGCGTGCCGGCGCATCGCACAAGCGTTGCGCTCGCGTGGCATTGCGACCGAGGTCGCGCCGGAGCCCGCCAAGTTCGGCAAGCAGATCCGCTACGCGGACCGGCGCGGCATCCCGTACGTGTGGTTCCCCGGCGTCGACGGCATGTCCGACCAGGTCAAGGACATCCGGTCGGGGGAGCAGGTGCAGGCCTCGGCGACCGAGTGGATGCCGCCGGCCGCCGACCTCGAGCCGCAGATCGTGGTGCCGTAGCCGCCTCTCTTTCGGACCTTGGCAACACGTAGGTCCGTTGTGACTGCTCGATTCCAAGATCCGGGGGAGAGTTACAGTGAGCGCGAACGCCCGCGCCCGGACGGCGCGAGACCACGAGGAGCGCGTGACGTGATCCGTACCCATGACGCTGGAAGCCTGCGCGCCACGGACGCCGGAGTGACCGTGGTGCTCGCCGGCTGGGTAGCGCGTCGGCGCGACCACGGCGGCGTCATCTTCGTCGACCTTCGCGACGGCTCGGGCGTTGCACAGGTCGTCTTCCGGGAGTCGATGGCCGCCGCCCACTCGCTGCGCAACGAGTTCTGCGTCAAGGTCACCGGTACGGTGGAACGTCGTCCGGCCGGCAACGAGAACCCGGATCTGCCGACCGGCGACGTCGAGGTGATCGCAACCGAGCTGGAGATCCTGTCCGAGGCGGCGCCGCTGCCGATCCCGGTCGACGACCACATCGACGCCGGCGACGACCTGCGGTTGCGGTACCGGTACCTGGACCTCCGCCGATCCGGACCGGCGTCCGCGCTCAAGCTCCGGTCGCGGGCCAACCAGATCGCTCGCGAGGTCCTGCACGCCCACCAG
>DATFRR010000080.1:0-37023 GCA_035263025.1 Micromonosporaceae bacterium | reverse complement strand
CCTGCCGATCGGCGCATGCATGGCGTTCGGTGCGGCGGCCGACCTGCTGGGTCCGGGCGCGCACGGCTCGACTTTCGGCGGCAATCCGGTGAGTTGCGCGGCCGCGCTCGCGGTATTGCGGACGGTCGCTCGCGACGGACTGCTCGACCATGTGACGCGCGTCGGCGATCGGCTGTCGGCCGGCGTGACCGCGCTATCGAGCCCGCTGGTCGCCGGCGTCCGCGGCGCCGGACTGCTGCTCGGCGTCGTGTTGACCGCACCGGTCGCCGGCCAGGTCGTGGACGCGTTGCGAGATCGCGCGATCACCGGCGGCCGACCCGGCTTTCTCGCCAATGCGCCGGTGCCGCACGTGATCCGCCTTGCGCCACCGTTGATCCTCTCCGCCGCGCAGGCCGACGCGTTCGTCGCGGCGCTCGGCGAGGAACTGAACTCGGTGGTCGCGGAACGCTTCGCCTCAGTGGCGCCGCTCGTCGGCGGCGCGGCGGCGGGTCCACCCGACGACGGCGCCGACCCAATGCCCGCAACCCTTGCCGACCTCTCACGGAAGGACGACGTCCATGCGGCACTTCCTGCGTGACGACGACCTCAGCCCGGCCGAACAATCCGCGGTGCTGGACGCCGCGGAGACGTTGGCCGCGGCGCTACACCATGACAAGCCGCTGGCCGGTCCGCGTTCGGTGGCCGTGGTCTTCGAGAAGCCGTCGCTGCGCACCCGCGTGTCGTTCGAGGTCGCCATCGCCGAGCTCGGCGGCCACCCGGTGGTCGTCGACGCGCGTGCCACCCACCTCGACCGGGGCGAGACCATCGAGGATGTCGGCCGGGTGCTGTCCGGCTACGTCGACGCGATCGTGATCCGTACGTTCGACGACGAGCGTCTCGCCGCGCTCGCCCAGGCGTCGCGGGTACCGGTGATCAACGCGCTTACCGACGGCTTCCACCCGTGTCAACTGCTGGCCGACTTGCTGACCATCCGCCAGGTATGCGGCGGCACGGCCGGCCGGACGCTCGCGTACGTCGGTGACGCCGCGTTCAATATGGCGAACTCGTACGCACTCGCCGGTGCGGCCGCCGGCATGCACGTACGAATCGGTGCACCGCCCGGATTCCAGCCGGCGCCGGGCATTGTCGCGCGCGCCCGGGCGATCGCATCGTCCACCGGCGGCTGGGTGACGGTGACCGACGATCCGTACGACGCCGTGGCCGACGCCGACGTGATCGCAACCGACACGTGGACGTCGATGGGGCAGGCCGAAAACGCGGAGCGCCTTGCCGTGCTTGCGCCGTACCAAGTGAATGCGGCGCTGCTTTCGGCCGCGAAGTCGAGCGCGATCGTGCTGCATTGCCTGCCGGCGCACCGTGGGCAGGAGATCACCGGTGAGGTCATGGACGGACCGCGCAGCGTCGTGTTCGCCGAAGCGGCGAATCGGCTGCCCGCGCAGAAGGCGTTGCTCGCCTGGCTGATCCGGCAGGCGCGCGGCCACGTGCAGGGCCGGAACATGGCCGGCCAGACCATCGCCCCGCTAGGCGTCGCGCCGGCGGTCGCGGCGGGCGTCGCACCGAGAGTCGGGCCCGGGGTCGCGCCGCTGGAGCCGGCGGCATGACCGCGGCGACGTTCACGGCTACGAAGGCGGCGCGGCACGCACGCATCGTCGCGTTGATCCGCGGACAAGCGGTGCGCGCCCAGACCGACCTCGCCGAACTGCTGGCCGCCGAAGGCATCCACATCACGCAGGCGACGTTGTCGCGGGACCTCGACGAGTTGGGCGCGGTGAAGGTACGCGCGGCCGACGGATCGTCGGCGTACGTCATCCCGGAGGACGGCAACGCCGCGCTCCGCACCGTGGAGTCCACTCCGGCGCGACTCCAACGGTTGCTACGCGAGTTGCTGACCGGCGCCGACGCGAGCGGCAACCTCGTGGTCTTGCGTACCCCGCCCGGCGCCGCACAGTTCCTCGCGAGCGCGCTCGACCGGTCGGGGCTCGCGGACGTGGTCGGCACGATCGCCGGCGACGACACGATCCTTGTGGTCGCACGCGACTCCAGCCCGGCGGCCAGCACCGCCGGTGCCGCACTCGCCGCGAAGTTCTCGCTGTGGGCGTCCGGAGTCGACGGCAAGTAGACGGGGCCGCCGCGACGGCGCGACATCGCGGCGGCGCGACATGGCCGCGGCACGGCATTTCGGCCGCACAGAAACCGATACACGCACAGAAGGGCAACACGACATGACCGAGCGGGTCGTTCTCGCCTATTCGGGAGGGCTCGACACGTCCGTGGCCATCCCGTATCTCGCCGAGCGCATGGGCGCCGAGGTGATCGCGGTCGCGGTCGACGTCGGCCAGGGCGGCGAGACTGGGTTTTCGGCAACCGAGATGGAGGTCATCCGCAAGCGCGCGCTCGCGTGCGGCGCGGTCGAGTCCGAAGTGATCGACGCGCGCGACGAGTTTGCGGCGGACTACTGCTTCCCGGCTATCCGTGCGAACGCGCTTTACATGGACCGGTACCCGCTGCTGTCGTCGCTGTCGCGGCCACTGATCGTCAAGCATCTCGTGGCCGCGGCGCAACGGTACGGCGGCACGGTCGTGTCGCACGGCTGCACCGGCAAGGGCAACGACCAGGTGCGCTTCGAGGTCGGCATCGGCGCGCTCGCGCCGAACCTAAAGGTGGTCGCGCCGGCGCGGGACTTCGCGTGGACACGTGACAAGGCAATCGCGTACGCGGAGAGCAAGGGCCTGCCGATCGAGACGTCCAAGCGGTCGCCGTACTCGATCGACCAGAACGTCTGGGGTCGCGCGGTCGAGACCGGCTTCCTCGAGGACATCTGGAACGCGCCGATCGAGGACGTGTACGCATACACAAGCGACCCGTCCACGCCGCGCGATCCGGACACTGTGGTGATCACGTTCGACGATGGCGTACCGGTCGCGATCGACGGCGAGACCGTCACGCCGTACCAAGCGATCGTCGAGATGAACCGGCGTGCCGGCGCGCACGGCGTCGGCCGCATCGACATGGTCGAGGACCGGCTCGTCGGCATCAAGAGCCGCGAGGTCTACGAGGCGCCCGGCGCGATCGCGCTGATCACCGCGCATCAAGAGCTGGAGAACGTGACGGTCGAGCGGGACCAGGCGCGGTTCAAGAAGTCGGTCGAGCAGCGGTGGGGCGAACTGGTCTACGACGGGTTGTGGTTCTCGCCGCTCAAGCGGTCGCTCGACGCGTTCATCGCGGACACCCAGTCGTACGTGTCGGGGGAGATCCGCATGACGCTGCACGGCGGCCGAGCCACGGTCACCGGCCGCCGGTCGGACGCGTCGCTCTACGACTTCAGCCTCGCCACCTACGACGAGGGCGATCTGTTCGACCAGTCGCTCGCCAAGGGCTTCGTCCAACTGTGGGGCCTGCCGTCGCGGCTCGCGTCGGCGCGCGACGCACGCTTCGGCGCTAACTAGCGGTACCAGACGAGCCGCCGCCCGGGCAGGCGTGGAGGAGACTGTGAGCGTGACCGAGGCCGCACACGAGACCGCGCGCGCCGACCGGCCGCGTACCAGCCTGTGGGGTGGGCGCTTTGCCGGCGGTCCGGCCGAGGCGCTCGCGCGTCTGTCGGTCAGCGTGCAGTTCGACTGGCGACTCGCCCCCTACGACCTCGCGGCGTCACGGGCACACGCGCGCGTGCTCGCTCGCGCCGGCCTGCTTTCCGCGGACGAGCTTGGCCGAATGCTGGCCGCGCTCGACGATCTCGAGGCGGCGTGCGCGGCGCGTGAGTTCCTGCCGACCGCTGACGACGAAGACGTGCACACCGCGCTGGAGCGAGGGCTGCTCGAGCGGCTCGGGTCGCTCGGCGGCAAGCTCCGGGCCGGTCGATCCCGCAACGATCAGGTCGCCACGGACCTGCGGTTATATCTGCGGGACCACGCGCGCGGCGTGGCCGCTCGAGTGGTGGACCTGGCCGAGGCGCTCGTTGATCGCGCGGCAGCGCACGTGGACACGCCGGCGCCCGGCATGACGCACCTGCAACCCGCGCAGCCGATCGCGTTCGGCCATCAGTTGCTCGCTCATGCGCAGCCGCTGTTGCGCGATCTGGATCGGCTCCGCGACTGGGATCGTCGCGCCGCGGTCAGCCCGCTCGGCGCCGGCGCGCTCGCCGGATCGTCGCTGCCGCTGGATCCGATCCAGGTCGCGGAGGAACTCGGCTTCGCATCCGCCGCACCGAACTCGATCGACGCGGTGGCGGACCGGGACTTCGCCGCCGAGTTCCTGTTCGTGGCCGCGCTGATCGGCGTACACGTGTCGCGCCTAGGTGAAGAGGTCGTGCTGTGGACCACGCCGGCGTACGGCTGGGTCGAACTCGATGACGCGTTCGCCACCGGGTCGTCCATCATGCCGCAAAAGAAGAATCCGGACGTGGCGGAGTTGGCGCGCGGCAAGTCCGGCCGGCTGATCGGTGACCTCATGACGGTGCTCACCATGTTGAAGGGGCTGCCGCTCGCGTACGACCGCGACATGCAAGAGGACAAGGAGCCGGTCTTCGATGCCGTGGACACGCTGGAACTCGTGCTGCCCGCGCTGACCGGCCTGATCGCGACGATGACGGTGCACGCCGACCGGATCGCAGCCGCCGCGCCGGTTGGCTACACGCTTGCGACCGAGGTCGCCGATTGGCTGGTCAGGCGCGGCGTACCGTTCCGCGAGGCGCACGACGTCACCGGCGCGCTTGTTGCACGCGCGGCGCGACATGGTGTCGAACTCGACCAACTCGACGACAACGAACTCGCGGATGTCTCGCCGTTACTGACGCCGGACGTACGAAGCGTCATGACGGTGCCGGGTGCGCTCGCTAGCCGTACCACGTATGGGTCGACCGGACGACAGCCGGTCAACGATCAGCTAACATCGGCCGCCGATCGGTTGACCGAGTGGCGCGGCTGGGTGAACGAGGTTGTGGTGCCTCGGTAACCTCGACTCGATGAGCGGCGCCCATATCGCGATGTGGTCGGGGCCACGAAACATCTCCACGGCGATGATGCGCAGCTTCGGTGCGCGGGCCGACACCGTTGTCGTCGACGAGCCCCTCTACGCGTATTACCTGGCGACCACCGGCATCGATCATCCCGGTCGATCGGAAGTCCTCGCGAGCCAACCCACCGATTGGCGTGAAGTCGCGGCAGCGATGACCACTGCGCTGCCGGACGGCGCCAGCATCTGCTACCAGAAGCACATGACGCACCATTTGCTGCCGGATGTCGGCCGACGGTGGCTCAGTGCGCTCGACCATGCGTTCCTGATCCGGCACCCGGCCAACGTCGTGGCGTCGTACGCGAAGGTACGCGGCTCGCCGACGCTCGAGGACCTCGGCTATCCGCAACAAGTGGAGATCTTTCGTCGCTACGGCGGGCCAGTGATCGACGCGGCCGATGTACTGCGTGATCCGGCCGGCGTGCTGACGAGGCTCTGCGAGGCACTGGGCATCCCGTGGGACCCGGCGATGCTGGCCTGGGCGCCCGGTCGGCGTGCCACCGACGGTGCCTGGGCACCCTACTGGTACGCCACGGTGGAGGCCTCCACGACATTCGCGCCCTACGACCCGACGCCACCGGTCGTCCCCGACGGGCTGCAGCCGCTGGTGGATGCCGCGATGCCGTACTACTTGGAGCTCGCAACGGTACGTCTGGAGGCGTGTGGGCGCACCGCATGATCGTGCGCCCCGAACGGCACTGTGCCGCGGGGGAGCGGCGGTTGAGCGTACCGGCGGATCGATCTAAGCCGGACCGACGACGGTGCCGTGCGTCGCGGCGTGGTCGTGGTAAAGCGTCGCGATGCGCTGCGTCACCGGCCCGACCGCGCCGCCACCGATCGGCCGGCCGTCGATCTCCATGATGCCCGCGATCTCGCCCATCGTGCCGGTGCAGAACACCTCGTCCGCGCCATACATCTCGCTCAGCGACACGTCGCGCTCGCTGGCTTCGATGCCGGCGGTCGCAGCGAGCGTCAAGACGGTCGCGCGCGTGATGCCCTCCGGACAGGCGAGCGCGCGCGGCGTGACGAGCCCGCCGCCGACGACCGCGAACAGGTTCGTCGCGTTGGTCTCCGCGACGAATCCTCGCCCGTCGAGCATGAGCGCGTCGTCCGCGCCGGCCGCGTTCGCCTCGATCTTCGCGAGGATCGAGTTCAGCAGGTTGTTGTGGTGGATCTTCGGATCGAGGACGTCCGGGCCCGGCCGGCGAGTGCTGGCGGTGACGAGTCGCAGGCCGCCGGTGTCGTAGACCGGCGCCTTGTGTTCGGCGAGCACGATCAGCGTGCAACCGGACTGATTCAGCCGCGGATCCATGCCGCTGGTGACCTTGACGCCGCGGGTCAACGTGAGTCGGATATGCACGCTGTCGGTCATCCGGTTCGCAGCGATCGTGGCGGCGATCGCGGCCACGATGTCGTCGTCGGTGGGTACCGCCGCGAAGCCCAGCGCAGCGGCGGAGCGGCGCAGGCGCGCGAGGTGCGCGTCGAGACCGAAAACACGGCCACCGTAGAGCCGGAGGCCCTCCCAGACAGCGTCGCCGCCCTGCACTGCCGAGTCGAAGGGTGAGATGCCCGGCTCGTCGCGATGCCGGAGCACTCCGTTGCACCAGTAGACGATGTCGGCGTTGCGTTCGTCGTACGTCTGCAGCATCGTTCGTACCTCTCGGTTGCGGCGTCCGCGGTTGGCGGCGGTGGCCGCGGTTGCCGGCGCCGATCATGTCACCATGAGTCGCGGCCGTGCCATCCAGCGCGGCGGACGCGCAGTTTGGGGGCCGATCGTGGCGGGCAGGCCGAACACCGTCTGGCGGGTGCTGGACGGAATGGACGTCGAGGCGGCCGCGCGCTCGTTGCTCGGCTGCCGGCTGTCCGGCTACGGCGTGACGGTGCGGCTGACTGAGGTGGAGGCGTATTCCGGTGTCGGCGGCGATCCGGCATCGCACGCTTTCCGCGGTCAGACACCCCGCAACGCGGTAATGTTCGGCCCTGCCGGCGTGCTCTACGTCTACTTCACCTACGGCATGCACTGGTGCATGAACGTCGTGACGGGACCGGTCGGCGCCGCGTCGGCGGTGCTGTTGCGGGCCGGCGAGGTGGTTGACGGCGCTGACCTCGCGCGATCTCGCCGTGTTGCGCGGTCCGGTGCCGCGGTCACCGATCGCGACTTGGCGCGCGGGCCGAGCCGGTTGGCCATGGCGCTCGGCGTCACCGGCCAGGACAACGGTGCACGCCTGCTCGACGGATCCGGCGACATTGCTTTGCTGTCGCGCCGGACGGCCGTTGCGCCAGACGCGATCCGGATCGGGCCGCGGGTCGGCGTGGCCGTCGGGGCCGAAACGCCGTGGCGCTTCTGGCTGGCCGGCGAGCCAACGGTCAGCGCGTACAAGAAGCACGTGCCGCGACGGCCGCGCGCCAATCCTTGAGTCCGGCCGCCGGGCTACACAGCCAACTGGTCGCGTCGAAGGTAGAAGTCGCGCAGCAGTCCGATCTCGGCACCGTGATGCATCACCTCGCGGTTGATGTGGACGACCAGCGCGGCGATCGGGTCGTCCCGGAACGGACCGCCCTTCGGCCCGAGGCTTCGGCTCATGCCGGTCTTGTCGAGCGCGCTGATCCCGTCCATCCACGCGTGATAGGCCTGCTCGAGATAGGCGACACCATCGGCCGCGGTGCTCGGCAGGCTGACTGGATATCGTCCCGGATCGTTCATGCCCAGGTCAGGGAACGGATCGTCGCCGAAGAACGCGGATGCGCGGTTGGCGAACCCGGTGGCCGCGATGTGCATCATGCGCCAGGCGATCGTCGTCACCGGCGTTGGCTCCGGTGCGCGGGTGGCCCAGTCCATCACCCAGTTGCCGTCGCTGTCGCGGCGCAGGTTCCAGCAGTCGCGGACCGGCTCCCAGAGGTATTCGTCGTCGGTCAGTCCGTCCAGCCGAGGGCGAAGGTGCACGTCCCAGTAGAACTCGAGTTGCTCGACGATCAACTTGTTCCACTCCAGTCCCATGCCGGTCAACGTACGGGACCGGTCTGACATCACACGAACCCCGACACCAGCGGAAGCGATGTTTGCGGCGCAACGACGCGCCGCAAACCGGTTGTCGGCCGAGACGAGCGATGCGCGACAATCTGTGCGTGACCGACATCATCGACGAACTCCAGTGGCGCGGGTTGATCGCGCTCTCGACGGACCTCGACGCGCTTCGGTCGGAGCTCGCGAGAGGACCGGTCACGCACTACTGCGGCTTCGACCCGACCGCCCCCAGCCTGCACTTCGGCAACCTTCTGCAGCTCGTGACGATGCGACGCCTGCAGCTGGCGGGCAACTTGCCGCTCGCGCTGGTCGGTGGCGCGACCGGTCTGATCGGCGACCCGAATCCCGGCACCGAGCGGACGTTGAATGACCCCGAGGTGGTCGCCTCGTGGGTGGACCTGATCAAGACACAGATCGCCCCGATCCTCGACTTCGACGGACCGTACGCCGCGCGCATGGTCAACAACCTGGACTGGACGAAGTCGCTGTCCGCGATCGACTTCCTGCGTGACATCGGCAAGCACTTCCGCGTGAACACGATGGTTCGCAAGGACGTGGTCAGCGCGCGGATGAACTCGGAGATCGGCATCAGCTACACCGAGTTCAGCTACCAGATCCTGCAGGGCATGGACTTCCTGGAGCTCTACCGCCGCTACGGCTGCAACCTGCAGACCGGCGGCAGCGACCAGTGGGGCAACCTCACGGCCGGGTCGGATCTGATCCGGCGTGCCGAGGGCGCGTCCGTGCATCTGCTCGCCACGCCGTTGATCACCGACTCGGCCGGCGACAAGATCGGCAAGTCGACCGGTGGCGGATCGGTGTGGATGAGCGCCGAGCTGACCTCGCCGTACGCGTTCTTTCAGTACTTCATGAACGTTGAGGACGTGACCGTCTCGCCGTTGCTGCGCACGCTGACCTTCCTGGAGCGTGACGAGATCATCGAGCTCGAAAAGCAGACCGCGGAGAGTCCGGCCGCACGTGCCGGCCAGCGCCGCCTTGCCGCCGAGGTGACGCGCATGGTCCACGGCGAACAGGAGACGACCCAAGCGATCGCGGCGTCGCAGGCGCTGTTCGGGCGCGGCGCGCTGGTCGATCTCGCGCCGTCGACGTTGCGTGCCGCGCTCGCCGAGGCGGGCCTTGTCACCGTCACCGGCTCGGTGCCGCCGACGGCCGCGCTGTTCAAGGAGAGCGGGCTGGTCTCGAGCATGAACGAGGCACGTCGCGCCATCTCGGAGGGCGGCGCGTACGTCAACAACGTGCGCGTCTCGGATGCCGACCACATCGTCGGAGAGGACGACCTGCTGCACGGCAAGTGGCTCGTGCTGCGGCGCGGACGTAAGACGATTGCCGGGGTCGAGCTGATTCGCTGATCGCGCCGACCTGTGCATTGGCGAAGCTGGGCCGACCAGCGCCGATGGCACTGCACCCACCGGGATGTGGGAGAGTAGGACGCCGCCGGACACGAGCCCTTTGAGGGCCGGCCAGCAGGCGGCCTTCAACGCATTTCCGGGCCGAGCAGCCGGCGCTTTGGAAGGATGGATTCCGTGACTGGTTCTTCGCCGGACGATGGCCACCGAGGTCGCCCCGGCCGGCCCGACGGCACCTCTGGCCGTGGCCGCGAACCGGGCGGACGCGGCTCGGACCGTGGCTCGGGACGGCACGACACTCCACATCGGAGCGGTCGCGCGAGCGGCCAACGCGATCCCGGCCATCGCGACGAACGCAGTGGCTTCCGGGACCGGGATCGCTTTGGTGACAGCGGCTTCCGGGGCTCGCGCCGTGGACCGAGCGGTGATCGCTCGGGCGGTGGCGCACGCGGCTCCCAGGACCGCGATCGGGGCGGCCGACCGGGCGGATCGGACCCACGCGGCCGTGAGGGTCGGGACACTCGAGGCTTCGACGATCGCCGGGGCGCCGACGGCCGCGGCCGCGGCGACCGGCGGGGTTACGACGGCCGCCGAGACAGTGGGGTCCGCCGCGACGACGGCCGAGCGGGTGGGTTCCGCCGTGACGATCGTGGTACGGGTGGGTTCCGGCGTGACGATCGTGGTACGGGTGGGTTCCGCCGTGACGATCGTGGTACGGGTGGGTTCCGCCGTGACGATCGTGGCGGGGGTGGGTTCCGCCGTGACGATCGTGGCGGGGGTGGGTTCCGCCGTGACGATCGCGGTGCCGGTGGGTTCCGCCGTGACGATCGCGGGCGCGGACGAGACGACCGCGGCGGCTACGCAAGCGGCGGACGCGGCAACGCACCGCGCGGCAGCGGATACCGGCGTGACGACCGAGGCTTCGACCGCGGCAATGACGGCGGCGGGTATCGCCGCGACGAGCGTGGGCCCGACCGCGGGTACCGTCGCGACGGCCAACCAACCGATCAGCGCCGCGACGACCAGCGCGGTTATCGCCGGGACGAGCGGTCGGGCGGCGACTCGAGCCGTTACCGCCGCGCCGACAGCGGCGGGTACGCCGGCCGGACCGATCGAGGCGGGTACGCGGGCCGGACCGATCGAGGCGGGTACGGACGCGATCGGCGCGACGGCGGTACGCGTGACGACCGGCCGGACCGCGCTCCACGGCGCGACGACCGCGAGTGGCGCCCGAGGGCGTACGACGGCGGACGGCCGCCACGCGATGGTGGTGGTCGCGATGACCGGCCGCGTCGGGACACGCACGGGCATACGGACTCGGCGCGAGACCACCGTCGCAGCGAAAGGTCGCGCGACGCGTTCGACCGTGACGACCGCCCGCGCGACCGGGGTCCAGTGGATGCGCCGGAGATCCCCGACGATGTGACCGCAAGCGAACTCGACCCGCAGATCCGTGCGGACTTGCGCTCGCTCGCCCGGCCGACCGCCGAGCGGGTGGCGCGTCACCTCGTGATGGCCGGCCGACTCGTCGACGAAGACCCGGATGCTGCGCTTGCACACGCGGTCGCGGCGCGCCGGCTGGCGTCACGCATCGGCGTGGTGCGGGAGGCGGTCGGGATCACGGCGTACCACGCCGGACAGTGGCAGACGGCGTTGTCGGAGATCCGCACGTACCATCGCATCACCGGAAAGCAGACGCACCTCGCAATCCTCGCCGACTGCGAGCGCGCGCTCGGCCGACCGGAAAAGGCGATCGACATATACCGCTCCGCCGGCGCCCTGCCGGCGGGCAGTGCCGAGGCGATCGAGTTGCTCATCGTCGCCGCCGGCGCACGTCGTGACATGGACCAGGACGAGGCGGCGCTAGCCATGCTGCAGGTCAACGAACTCAACGCCGATGCGCAATGGGTTGCCCGACTGCGCTACGCCTACGCGGACACGCTCTTTGAGGTGGGTCGTCGCGACGAGGCGCGTGAATGGTTCTCGCGCGCGGTGGACGCAGATCCGGACGGTCTTACCGACGCGGCAGACCGGCTTCTCGATATCGACGGCATCGAGCTAGAAGACGACGACGAGACCGACGACTCCGAGCTGGCGCTCGCGATGGCCCACGACGAGCTTGACGAGCGGACCGAGGCCGAGCAGAGCGCCGAGCGCAACGCTCGTGCGGACGAAGTCGGCGACGATGGTGTCGACGAAGACCTCGATGAGGATGAGCTTGACGACGACGAGCTCAATGAAGATGACGACGACTTCGACGACGATTTCGATGACGACGACGAAGACGATGATGACGACGACTTCGACGATGACGACGATGATGACGACGACTTCGACGACGACGATGATGACGACGAAGACGACGACGACGATGACGACGAAGACGACGAAGACGATGAAGACGATGAAGACGATGAAGACGATGAAGACGATGAAGACGATGAAGACGATGAAGACGATGAAGACGACGAAGACGACGAGGAAGATGGCGACGCCGACTGGGAGGACTACGTGCCGGTCGAGTCGGATCCTGACGCGGCCACGCTGAGCGAGCCGATCGCCGACCTCACCCGGCCGGACGATGCGAGCGAGCCGCCGGGCACCACGGCGTGACGACCGCGCTGTCGGACTCGTACGACCTCGTTATCTTCGATCTCGACGGCGTTGTCTACCTGGACCGCGATCCGATTCCGGGCGCCGTCGACGCGATCAACCGGCTGACGACGGCCGGTACACCCGTCGCGTACGTCACGAACAACGCGTCACGCCTGGCGGGCGAGGTCGCCGCGCTGCTCCGCGACCTGGGTGTGAACGCGGCCGAGGACGAGGTCGTGACGTCCGCGCACGAATCGGCATCGGTCCTCGCCACGCGCCTGCCGGCCGGTGCGCCGGTGCTCGTGGTCGGTGGACCGGCACTGCGCACTGAAGTCACGGCGGTCGGCCTGCAAGCGGTCTCGGATGCGTCCGGCTCGCCGGCCGCCGTCGTTCAGGGGTACGCGCGTGACATCGGCTGGGTACATCTCGCCGAGGCGTGCGTCGCCGTACGGGCCGGTGCGTGGTGGGTCGCGACGAACGCCGACCGGACGCTACCGTCCCCGCGAGGACCGTTGCCCGGCAACGGATCCCTCGTGGCTGCGCTCGCCACCGCGCTCGGTCGCGGGCCGGATCTGATCGTCGGCAAGCCGTCGCCGGACCTCTTCACGACCGCCGCGCGCCGCGTGGGAGCGCGTCACCCGCTCGTGGTTGGCGATCGGATCGACACCGACGTCGCGGGCGCGGTACGCACCGGCTTCGACGCGATGCTGGTGCTGACCGGCGTGAGCACGCCGGCCGACGTCATCGCCGCGCCGGACGGCTCCCGTCCCATGTGGATCGCGCCGGATCTCGAGGCGTTGGCGGATAGCGACCTGGCCGCTCGCGTACCCGTCGTCTCGACGCCCGGAAGCGCGGTCGTCAGCGGTGGTTGGACCGTGCGCCGCACCGACGCCGGCCTGGAACTCGCGGGCGAGGGCAGCGACGTCGCCGCGCTCGCCGGGCTGGCCGCCGCGGCCTGGCAGGCCGAAGACCCACCGTCGGTCACCCCGACCGGCGCTCCGGCCGCCGCCACGCTCGACCGGCTCGGTCTCGCCCGATCGCTTGGCTAGCCGCGCGTCACATCAGCTTGCGCAGCTTCAGCAGGTCGAACGGATTTGCCTTGACGGAGATCCGGCCGGACGCCCACGCCTTCGCGAGGTCGAGCTCGCCGTTGACCATCGCGACCAGGTCGTCGCTCGACGCGATGAGACGGATCTTGGCCGCCGGATCGTCGCCGTCGGTGAGTCCGAGCAGTCGGCCGCCGGTGAGCTGGCCGTGGAAGGCAACGCCGAGATCGGTGACCGAGCACGCCAACGGGCGGTCGAGGTCGATGGTGCCGGACTTCTCGACGTTCGCGTCCATTCGTGCGGCCAGGGTATGCAGGGCCGCACGGCAGTCGTCCACAGTGGCCATCGATCTCCTTCGCTACCGGCCGGATCGGCCGGACGTTTGCCACCACCTGTCGGCACGGTACCTCACGAATGGTGGGCGTTCGCCCGGTAGCGTATTCGTGGCGAGAGACATGCGTTGCGCTGGAGAGGAGACGCACGTGGCGCAGAAGGACGCCTGGCGGGCGTACGTCGAGCTCGTAATGGGGCTCACGGACACGTCCCGGAAGAAGGCGATGAAGATCGTCCAGCAGGTCGCTGGCAGGGGTGGCGCCACCGCCGACCAGCTCCAAGAGCTCGTGAATCAAGGCATGGCCAACCGTGAGGCGATGACCCGCATGATCCGTGTGGAGCTGGACCGTGCGCTCGGGCGCGTCGGTCTCGCGACCATGGAGGAGGTCGACGAGCTCAACCGGCGGGTTCGCGAGCTGGAGTCGGAACTTCAGGCCGCGCAGTCCGGCGGCATGACGGCTGGCAGGGCGTCGGCGACCAAGACCACCGCCAAAGCGGCACCGCGGAAGACGACGGCGAGCAGGACGGCCGGCCGAACGACGGCCAGCAAGACAACTGCGCGCCGGCCCGCGACACGCAGCGCGGGCACACGCGCTCCAGCGAAGACCGCGGCGAAGAGCGCGACGACGCGTACGCCGGCGAAGACGGTCGCGAAGAAGACGGTCGCGAAGAAGACCGTGGCAAAGCGCGCGACACCGGCGAAGACCACCGCCGCCGCACGCAGCACTTCCGGCACGCGAACCGCGACGAGCCGGACGCGGTCAACGGCGCGTGGCGGCACGTCGGCGCGATCGACATCCGCCAAGCGCGCGCCGTCGAAGTCAACCGGCCGGACCCGATCGCGTGGCGCGTCGTGACGGACCCGGACGGCTCGGCGCCCGGACAGGGCGCTGAGGTCGCGAAGGGCAGCGAGACGATCGGTCCGGACGGCTCGTCGGCCGTCGACGTGCCGGGTTCGTCGCAGGATCCGGCGCTCGTCGAGGCGCAGCGCGATGTCGCGGCCGCGCTGGCTCGCCTCGATGCGGTGGCCGGATCCGACGCGGCCGAACAGGTCGCGGCGTTCGCCGAGGCGCACGAAGCGTTGCAGGCGACGCTCGCCCGCATCGACGACCGCTAAACGCGGCCGTGGCGCGGCGCACCCGACTCGACGCCGAACTGGTCCGGCGGGGACTCGCGCGTTCGCGTGAGCAAGCCGCCGAGCTCGTCACCGCCGGGCGCGTCGAGGTGCGGGGTGTGGTCGCGGCGAAGGTCGCGGCGATGGTCGACCCGGCAGATCCGCTGCGGGTCCTCGGTAGCGATCCGGCCAACGAGTACGTGTCGCGCGGCGGCCACAAGCTCGCCGGTGCGCTCGATGCGTTCGATGGTGTCGTTGTCGCGGGCCGGCGGTGCCTCGACGCGGGCGCGTCGACCGGTGGATTCACCGACGTGCTGCTGCGCGCGGGCGCCCGTGAGGTGGTCGCCGTCGATGTCGGCTACGGTCAGCTCGCGTGGTCGCTGCGCACCGACGGTCGGGTACGGGTGATCGACCGTACCAACGTGCGATCGCTGGCCGCTGATCAGATCGGCGGCGTGTGCGACGTCATCGTGGCTGACCTGTCGTTCATCTCGCTCCGACTTGTCCTGGACGCGCTGGCGGCCTGTCTCGCGCCGGACGGCGACCTCGTGCCGATGGTGAAGCCCCAGTTCGAGGTCGGCAAGCAGCGGGTCGGTCCGGGCGGCGTGGTACGCGATCCGGCATTGCGCGCCGGGGCAGTGCTGGACGTCGCGGCGTACGCGGCCGGACTCGGGCTCGGCGTCCTGGGAGTGGTCGCGAGCCCGTTGCCCGGACCGTCCGGCAACGTCGAGTTCTTTCTCTGGCTTCGGCGCGGCCCGGGCGCGGTGGACGCGGCCGCGATCCGTAATGTGGTCGAGGCGGGCGTACCTGTGGATCCGGGCACGACCGCGACGGACGCCTCGCTCGCCCGCGACCCCCGGGCGACGGCGGACGGCCACGACGGCGAAGGGCACTGATGACGCGCGAAGCGTTGCTGGTCACGCACACCGGGCGCCGGTCGAGCACGGAACATGCCCGCACCGTCGCGCGTGATCTGGTGGCCGCCGGCTTCCGGGTGCGCGTGATCGACGTCGAGGCCGGCGACCTCGCCGTGCCCGGCCTCGTGCCGGTGAGTGGTCCGGCCGCTGCCGAAGGCGTGGAGATTGTGTGCGCGCTCGGCGGCGACGGGACGCTGTTGCGCGCCGCGGAACTGGCCCGCCCCGCGAAGGCGCCCTTGCTCGGCATCAACCTCGGCAAGGTCGGGTTCCTCGCGGAGGCGGAGATCTCCGACATCGACGCCGCGGTCCGCGACGTGGTGGCTCGCGACTACTCGGTGGACGAACGGCTGACCGTCGACGTGACGGTAGAGCGCGACGGCCAGGTCGTCGCCGAGTCGTGGGCGCTGAACGAAGCGACCGTGGAGAAGACCGACCGGGAAACCATGATCGAGCTGCTGGTCGAGGTGGACGGCCGGGCGTTGTCACGGTACGGCTGCGATGGCGTGGTGTGCGCGACGCCGACTGGTTCGACGGCGTACGCGTTCTCGGCCGGCGGTCCGGTCGTGTGGCCGGAGGTCGACGCGCTGCTGCTGGTACCCATCAGCGCGCACACCCTCTTCAGTCGCGCACTGGTTACCGCGCCAACGTCGACGATCGCGGTCACCGTGGATCCGTACGGACGCGGCGCCGTCGTGTCGTGCGACGGCCGCCGAAGCTTCGACGCGGCGCCCGGGTCGCGCGTCACCGTACGGCGTGCCTCGTTGCCGGTCCACGTGGTGCGCCTTCGGCCGCGACCGTTCACGGACCGGCTGGTGGCCAAGTTCGAACTGCCGGTCGACGGCTGGCGGCATCGTCGTTCGGACCGGTAAGCCGGCCCGGCCCCGCAGCGGGTTCGGCCGCCATCGGCGCGCGCAGCGCGCCGCGCTGGTCCCGAGCCGCGACGCTGGTCCCGAGCCGCGACGCTGGTCCCGAGGAGACCGGAGCCGCGCGCCGCGCTGGCCGACTGTCACCGGCGACGTCTACTGTCTCTAGCTGTGCTCGAGGAGTTGCGCATCACCGGTCTCGGCGTCATCGAGGACACCACACTCCCGATGGCGCGCGGCATGAACGTCATCACTGGCGAGACGGGCGCCGGCAAGACGATGGTGGTGACCGGGCTCGGCCTGCTCTTCGGCGGGCGAGCCGACGCGGCACGAGTGCGTGCCGACCCCGGCCGCGCCACGGTGGACGGCAGGCTGCGCCTCGACGTCGCGGATCCGGACGCCGTTCACGAGCGGGTCAGTGACGCCGGCGCCGAAGTGGACAGTGACGGCAGTCTGCTGTTGTCGCGCACCGTAACGGCGGAGGGCCGCTCCCGGGCCTACGTCGGCGGGCGCGCCGTCCCCGTCGCGGTGCTGGCCGACCTCGGCGAACACGTGCTCGCCGTGCACGGTCAGTCCGACCAATTGCGGCTGTTGCGCCCCGCCGAACAGCGCGCGTCGCTCGACCGTTTCGCCGGACCCGACCACGAGAAGTTGCTCGGCGAGCTTCGCGAACGGTTCACCACCTGGCGAGCGGTGGCAAGCGACCTCGACGATCGCCGGCGCCACGCGCGAGAGCGCCACCAGGAAGCCGACCTGCTGAAACTCGGGCTCGACGAGATCACCCGGGTCGATCCGCAGCCGGGTGAGGACGACTCGCTTCGCGACGAGGCACAACGTCTCGAACACGCGGAGGGGCTGCGGACCGCGGCGTCTGCCGCGCACCTTGCGCTCGGCGGCACGGCGGAGTCCGGCGAGGACGTCTCTGACGCGGGCAGCCAGCTGTCGGTCGCGCGGCGGGTGTTGGAATCGCAGGCTCCGGTGGACCGGGCACTCGGCGAATTGGCCGAGCGCGTCACCGAGGCGGCATCGCTGGTGGCCGACATCAACGCGGAGCTCGGTGGCTATCTCGCCAGCCTGGACGCCGATCCGGACCGGCTTGCGGAGATCTATGAGCGCCGGGCGGCGCTACGATCTCTCACCCGCAAATACGCCGAGGATGTGGACGGTGTGATCGCGTGGGCCGACCACGCGCGGATCCGACTGGCCGAACTCGACACGTCCGACGAGCTGCTCGACGAGCTCGACCGCGAACGCGCACGCCTGGCCGACGAGGTCGCCGTGCTCGCGGCCGAGGCGTCGAAGTCTCGTCAGGCCGCGGCCGAGCGGTTCGCCGCCGAGGTCACCGCGGAGCTCGGCGGTCTCGCAATGCCGCAGGCCCGGATTCACGTCGCGGTCCTGCCGCGTCCGGTGGACCGGTCCGAGCCATCGCTCACGGTGGCCGGTGTCGAATGCGGCGTCGGACCGGACGGTGCGGACGACGTTGAGCTACGCCTCGTCGCCCATCCCGGCGCGCCGGCACTGCCGCTGCAAAAGGGCGCGTCCGGCGGTGAGCTGTCCCGCGTGATGCTCGCGATCGAAGTGGTGTTCGCGGGTTCGGGTGGCCCGCCGACGCTCGTCTTCGACGAGGTGGACGCCGGCGTCGGCGGTCGCGCCGCGGTGGAGATCGGCCGCCGGCTGGCGCGATTGGCACGCTCGCACCAGGTGCTCGTGGTCACGCACCTGCCACAGGTCGCGGCGTTCGCCGATCAACATCTGGTGGTGGCGAAGGACACCAGCGGCGCGTTCACGACGTCCGGCGTTCGGGTGGTCGCCGACACCGAGCGTTCGCGTGAACTCGCGCGAATGCTCGCCGGCCTGCCCGACTCCGACCTCGGCATCGCGCATGCCGAGGAGCTCATCGCGGTCGCGGAGCGGGAAAAGCGCGGCTGACCACGCGTCGCGATGCCGTCGCACCGAACGGCGTACCGCACGCGACGGGTGTCTGACTGACAAACGGGTTGGATAAGGTCGACGGGGCAGGGTACCCGCAATCATCGACAACGATTCGCAACATGCGGAAAATATCTCAAACCCGGCATAACGTACGCCGCGGGTGCCAACTCGTGTCCGACAGGTGGGCGGCGGCGTGCCAGGATGGTGCACGATGCGACTACCAACGCTGCGCCGCTCCCGAGCCACCGAACCCGGGGTGATCAGCGGCACCGTACGGCTTGACCGGCGTACCAAGCGCCTGGTAGGACGCCTGCGTCCGGGCGACATCGCAGTGATCGACCATGTCGACATCGACCGCGTGGCGGCCGACTCACTCGTCGCTGTCGGAGTCTCCGCGGTGCTGAACGCGAAGCCGTCGATCTCCGGCCGCTACCCGAACCTCGGACCGGAGGCGTTGGTCAACGCCGGCATCGCGCTCCTGGATGACCTCGGCGAGGACGTGTTCCGGTCGTTGCGCGAAGGCGACCAGGCGCGCGTCGAGGGCAATGCGGTCTTCGTCGGCGAGGAGAAGATCGCGAGCGGCGTCCGCCACGATGCCGCATCGATCCACTTGGCCATGGCGGAGGCACGGGAGGGCCTGTCGGTTCAGCTGGAAGCGTTCGCCGCCAACACCATGGACTTCCTCAAGCAGGAGAAGGAACTCCTGCTGGACAACGTCGGCGTGCCGGACGTGACCACGAAGATCGCCGGCAAGCACGCGTTGATCGTCGTGCGGGGCTACGACTACCAGGCCGACCTCGAGGTGCTTCGGCCGTACATCCGCGAGTTCAAGCCCGTGCTGATCGGCGTGGACGGCGGCGCGGACGCGCTTGTCGAGGCGGGCTACAGCCCGGACATCATCATCGGCGACATGGACTCGGTCTCCGACGACGTGTTGCGTTGCGGCGGCGAGATCATCGTCCATGCGTACCCGGACGGACGGGCACCGGGCCTGTCCCGGGTCAACCAACTCGGGCTGTCCGCAACGATGTTCCCGGCTGCGGCGACGAGCGAGGACATCGCACTGCTGCTCGCCGACGAAAAGGGCGCCACCATGATCGTCGCCGTCGGCACGCACTCCACGCTGGTGGAATTCCTCGACAAGGGCCGCAATGGCATGGCGTCCTCGTTCCTTACCCGGCTCAAGATCGGCGGTAAGCTGGTCGACGCCAAGGGCGTCAGTCGCCTGTACCGGCAGACGATCTCCGGTCCCGCGCTCCTGCTGCTCGTCCTGACGGCGATCGCCACGATGGCGGCCGCCATCGCGATCTCCACGGTTGGCCGGGCGTACGTAAGCCTGCTCGCCGAGTGGTGGGATCGCTTGATCTTCTCCGTACGAGGGCTGTTGTAGTGATCAACTTTCGGTATCACGTCGTCTCGTTGACGGCGGTGTTCCTCGCGCTCGCCATCGGACTGATCGTGGGGACGGCGGCGCTCAACGGGCCGCTCTCCGACGAGCTGAAGCATCAGGTGACCCAGTTGTCGGCGCGAAACCAGCAATATCGCGCGCAGGTCAACGACTTGAACGACGAGGTCAAACAGAAGGAACAGTTCGCCGATCAGATCGCACCGCTCGTGCTGGCCGGCAAGCTCACCGGCCGTCGGGTGCTTGTGGTGTCGACCCAGAATTCCAACGGCGACGTGAAGGATCTGGAGGCCGACCTGCAACTGGCCGGTGCCAAGGTGACCGGACACATCGAGACGCAGGACAGCCTTGTCAACCCGACGAACAACGAGGCGCTCCTGGACCTCGCCGCGCAGTCGCTGAACACCACCGAGATCCCGGGCCTGCCGGCGAACAGCGACGGCGTCGAGACGTCGACGGCACTGCTCGCGGCGGTTCTGATGGACCATCAGCCACCGGTGCCGGCCGCCGACCGGACGCGCATCCTCAATGCGTACGCGAACGCGCACTACATCAACGTCGACGGGGGACAGGTGGACGGTACGGCCGAGGCGGTCGTCGTTCTCGCCGGGCTGCCCTACACCGACCAGGAGGCCACCCAGGAGAATCAGCGCGTGGTCACCATGGTCGACCAGTTCGACAAGGCCGGCCCAATCGTCGTCGGCGCGGCGAGCACGGCCGGCAACGGCAACGTCATCAGCGCGGTGCGCGGCGACGCGTCGCTGAAAACGACGGTGTCCAGCGTCGACAACGACAACACGCCGCAGGGCCTGCTCGCCGTCACCCTCGCGCTGAACGAGCAAGTCGTCTACGGCCGGACCGGCCACTACGGTCTCGCGTCGAACGCCACCGCGCTGCTGCCCAAGCTGCCCGAGTCATGATCACAGTCCGGCGTGGCCTGCTGCTCGGGCTCGGCGTCGCCGCCGGGCGTCGCGCACTCGAGATGGCGCGTCAAACGCCGCACGGCGACGACTGGCACCGCACGAACTACCGCGGCCGTACGGTCAGCCTCGCTGGCGGTCCGGCGCTCGCCACCGCGGCCACCGTCACGGCGGCAGCGGGCGCGGGCGCGCCCTCGCTGGCCGCGGCCGCGATTCTGGCCGGTGGCACCGCTGGCGCGGTCGGCTGGTACGACGACATCGTCGGGGCAAGGCCGGATCAGGCGACCGCGAAGGGATTCCGCGGCCATCTCGCCGCGCTACGCGACGGCCGCGTGACGAGCGGCATGGTGAAGGTCGCCGGCGTCGGCCTCGCCGGTCTCGCCGCTGCGGCACTCGCCGAGGCTGACTCACCCCGAGGTCGCGGCCCGTTGCGGCGGATCGCAAACGTCGCGCTCGGCGGCGGCGTGATTGCGGGTACGGCAAACCTCGTCAACCTGCTCGACCTGCGACCCGGGCGTGCGATCAAGGCAGGCACGCTGATCGCCGTTCCGATGATCGCCGGGCCGGCCGGCGGACTTGTGGCGGGACCAGTCGGTGCCGCCGCGGCGGTGCTGCCCGCCGATCTGGCCGAGGAGGTCATGCTCGGTGACGCGGGCGCGAATGCGTACGGCGCGCTGATCGGCCTCGCGCTGACCGTACGCAGCGGACCGTGGCGCCGCGCCGCGCTGCTCGCCGGCATCGCCGCGCTCACCGCGGCGAGCGAAAAGGTGAGCTTCACGAAGGTGATCGAGGCGACGCCGGGCCTGCGCGAGTTCGACGCGCTCGGCAGGCGTACCGTCCGCGACGAACCCGGTGCGGCGTCGCCGACCGGAAGCTGAGGCGGCCGGTGGCACGCGACCGATCACGGGCGGTCACCGACGGTACGGCGGGGATTGTCGCATCGGCCGCCACCATGGCTGACGCCGCCGACGTCGCGGTAGACAACGCGGTCGACGTCACGGTCGACAGATCGGCGGTAGCACCCGGCATCGGGCGATTGGCCGGCGCGGCCGCACTGATCGCGGTGCTCACGATCGCGAGCCGGCTGCTCGGCTTCGTTCGTACCCTCGTGCTCGGCAAGGTCGCGATTGGATCGTTGTCGACGGCGTACCTGACCGCGAACACGATCCCGAACATCGTCTTCGAGATCGTCGCCGGTGGCGCGCTCGCGAGCCTGGTGGTCCCGCTGGTCGCCGGCGGAGTCGCCCGACGCGACCGGCATACGGTCGGTGCCACCGCGTCCGCGTTGATCAGCTGGGTACTGGTCATCCTCGTACCGCTCGCCGTCGTGGTCGCGGTGTTCGCGCGCCCGATCGTGAGCGTGCTCCTCGGTGCGGTGTCGGCGGACCGTACGGCGACCATCGACGTCGGTACCCGGATGCTCGAGATCTTCGCGCCGCAGATCCCGCTCTACGGCATCGGCATCGTGCTGTCCGGTCTGCTGCAGGCGCACCGCCGCTTCGCGTGGCCGGTGCTGGCGCCATTGATGTCGAGCGTCGTCGTGATCGCCACCTACGTGACGTACGGCCTCGCCGAGCCGTCCACGTCGACGCTTGCCGGCGTCAGCGTCGGTGGTCAGCTGATCCTCGCGATCGGCACCACGCTCGGCGTACTCGCGCTCTCGCTCAGCCTGGTCATTCCGGTGCGCCGGCTGCGCCTGCCGTGGCGACCGACGCTGCGATTCGACGAACGCGCGCGCCACAGCGTCCGCGGGCTCGCCGCGGTCGGTGTGGTCACCGTGGTGGCACAACAATTGACGCTCGCACTTGCCACGCGCCTGGCGAACAGTGATACGCCACCGGCCACGATCTACGTCTTCACGCTCACGCAAACGATCTATCTCGTGCCGTGGAGTGTTCTCGCGTTGCCGGTCGCCACATCGGTGTTCCCGGCGCTGGCTACCGCGTACGCGGCGCGCGACGAGTCGGCGTACCGCCGGACCTCGGCCGGCGCGACCCGCAGCGTCGCACTCCTGTCCGCGCTCGGTGCCGCCGCGCTGATCGCCGCCGCCGCGCCGATCGCTCGGCTGTTCGCCACGACCGCGAGCAGCACGCGGCCCGATCCGTCCGCGCTGACCGCGGCGATCATCGCGTTCGCGCCCGGGCTGCTGGGCTACGGCCTCTACGCGTTGCATTCGCGCGCGCTATTCGCCCGCGGCGAGAACCGGTTCGCGGCGGTGGCGACACTCGTGGGATGGGGCACCGTGGCGGCCGCGTCGATCGGACTGTCGCTCGCCTTCGGGCCGGCCGACCGCGTTACCGCGCTCGGCGCCGCCAACAGCGCCGGCATGATCGTGTTGGCGGTGGTGCTGCTGGTCATGATCGCCCGTCGGGCCGGCCGCGACGCGGTGCACGGCGCCACGCGCGCGTTGGGCACCGCCGTGCTGGCGGGTACGCTCGCCGCCGCGGCCGGCATCGCGGTCCGCCTGCCGTTGCCGTCGTCGCCGGGGGTCGGCGGCGACATCGTGGCGGGTTTGCTGTCCGGTGTCGTCGCGCTGGTGGTCTTCGCGGCCATCGCGTGGGTCGCGGACCGGGACGATGCCCGCGTGATGATCACGAGATCGGTGGCGGCGGTCGCCAGGCGCCGTCGTCCCGCCACGTCGGGAGCCGCCGGGGTGCCCGACGATCGGGACGTCGAGCAGGTGACCGGCCCGACCCACGATGACGACGCCAGCGGTGACAATGGGGCGTCGGCGAACGGCCACGACCAGGGCCGCACGCAGCAGAGCGACACGCCGTGACCAGCGGCGCATGGACGGGAGGCACGTGAGCGCAGCGCGCGACGGTGACACGCCACGGACCGCCTCGCCAGCGGACCAGGCGGCCACCGGCGCGTCCGGCTCGGCGGCATCGCTCGGTCCGACGCCCAACTCCGGCCCGGCCAGCGCCCAGTCCGGCTCGACGGCCGAGTCCGGCCCGATCGGCGTACCCACCGGACCTGTCGTGTCGCCCACCGAGCGTGCCGCGCCGGGCGGCGACCGCACGCCCACGCGGGTCGCGTTGGTCCTCGCATCGAGCACCGGCGGGATCGGACGGCATGTGCGCTCACTCACGTCCGGCCTGGCAGAGCGTGGCATGACCGTGTCGGTCTACGCACCGGAGGACACCGGCCGGCTGTTCTCGTTCGAGTCACTGGGCGCGACGTTCACCGCGGTCGAGATTCCCGCCACACCACAACCCGGCGACCTGCGTAGCGTTCGCGATCTACGGCACGCACTTGCCACCGATGGCGTTGACGTGGTTCACGCACACGGCCTGCGTGCCGGTCTCGTCGGCGGCTGGGCGCGACCCGATCGCGTGCCGCTGGTCGTCACGTGGCACAACGCGGTGCTCGCCGGTGGGCTGCGCGGGCATGCGTACCGCCTGCTCGAACGCCGGGTGGCGCGGATGGCCGACGTGACGCTCGGAGCGTCACGTGACCTGGTCGACCGCGCGATCACGGTGGGTGGCCGGGACGTGCGCCTCGGGGCGGTCGCCGCACCGACACTCGCGCCCGCACGGCGCTCGCGTGCCGAGGTCCGCGCCGAACTCGGGCTGGACGACGACACGCCGCTGATCCTGTCGGTCGGGCGTCTGCATCCGCAGAAGGGATACGAGACGCTCATCGAGGCGGCGGCCAGATGGCACGATCGGCGGCCGGAGCCGCAGGTCGTGATCGCCGGCCAGGGCCCGTCATTCCTTGCTCTCACCGCCGAGGTCTCCCGGCTCGACGCGCCGGTGACGCTGCTCGGCCACCGCGACGATGTTGCCGACCTGCTTGGGGCGGCTGACCTCGCGATCGTCTCGAGCGTGTGGGAGGCGCGTCAGCTGTTCGCCCAGGAGGCGCTGTGGGCCGGCGTACCGCTGGTGTCCACCGCGGTCGGCGGTCTGCCGGAGTTGCTTGGCGACGGTGCGGTTCTGGTGCCGGCGGCCGATGTGGCCGCGCTCGACGCGGCGGTCCGCGAACTGCTTGACGACTCCGGCCGCCGGCGGCTGCTCGCCGACGCCGGTCGCACCCAGGCAATGACCTGGCCGACCGACAACGACACGGTGCGCCAGGTGGTCGAGGTCTATACCGAACTGCTCGGCGGCGCGCCGTGAGGTGGCGCAGCCAAACCCCCGGCTGGAAGGCGGCTCGACGGCGCAATCCCGCACCGCGTTGGCGCGCCGCATCGCGGTGGCGATCCGCGCCGTGGCGGAGTGGCGCGATGCCACGGAATCCCGGCAGGCGGCGCAACGCCGCGTCCTGGCGGCACCCGTCGACCTGGCGGAACGGGCTGGCATCGCGTAACAGGCTGACATCGCGGAACGGGCTGACATGGCGGCGTTTGCTGACGTGGCTGCGACGGGCGGGCCCGTACGTCGCCGCGTTCGTCGTCGCGGTCGCCGCGATCGTCGGTCTGATGGAGCGTCCGTCGACGGTCTCCACCACACATCGCGCCGACTACGTGATCATCGCGGGTGCTGCCGGGCTGCGCTGGGACGACGTCAACGCGAGTGACACGCCGACGCTGTGGCGCCTCGCGCAACAGGACGCGATCGCTGCGCTCACCGTACGGTCGGCGCACAGCCCGACCTGTCCGAACGACGGTTGGCTGACGCTCGGCGCCGGCAACTACGCGCTGCGATCAGTGACAACGGCTAGCGGGCAGTGCCCGCCGGTCAGCGCGCCTATTTCGAGCCCGGACGGCATCGGCGCGAGCGTCGGCGACCAGGCCGCGGTCAACGGGTACAACCATGCGCTGTCGTACGGCGCCGAGCCCGGCGCCCTCGCGGAGGCGGTCCGGTGCACGGTGGCGGTCGGAACCGGCGCGGCGATCGCGGCAGCCCGGCCGTTCGGGCGCGTCGACCGATACGTGAAGACCATGCCGGCCGACCCGACGAACCTGCTCCGCGACTGTACGTTGTCGATCGTCGATGTCGGTACGGTCAGCGGCCCGACGCCGGACGCGCGCGCCGTACAGGCCCGAGCCGTGGATGCGAACCTGGCCCGGTTGCTCGCCGCACGGCCGGCGCACTCACTCGTGCTCATCGCCGGGCTGTCCGACACCGACCCGTCGTCGCGGCTGCACGTCGCGATCGCCGACGGTGCCGGATTCACTGGCGGCTGGCTCACCTCCACGAGCACCGGTCGGGCCGGTTACCTGCAAGTGGTCGACCTCGCACCGACCGTGCTCGCGGCGCTCGGCCGGCCCGAGCCGACCAAGCTGTTCGTCGGGTCGCAGGCGCAGAGCGTCGGTGGCCGGCCAACTGATCCGACGTCCGCCATCTCGCGGCTCGCCGACGCGGACCATCAGGCCGCGGTCCGCCAGGGCGTGGCCGACTGGTTCTTCGGCCTGTACGCGGTCGGGGTGATGTTGTTGTTGATCGTTGCCGTACCCCTGCTGCGGCGGGCGCGCCGTTCCGCGGAGCCGCACGGTCCACCGCCGATATCCCGCCGCACCGTCCATGCCGTTGAGCTGCTGCTGGTGACCGCCGGCGTGTCGATTCCGGCCGCCGTCCTCTCCGACACCGTGCCGTGGTGGCGATTCGGCCGACCCGGCCTCGCATTCGCGCTGGTCGGCGCCGTCTTCGCGGCGGCGGTGACGATCCTGGTGTGGCTTGCCGGTCGGCGGCGCGGCGCGCTCGGCCTGTTGGGCGGCGCCGCGGTGGTCAGCGCCGGCGTGATCGGCATTGACGTGATCACCGGCTCGCACCTTCAACTCAACGGCGTGGTCGGCTACTCCGCCGCGGCCGGCGGCCGGTACGCCGGCATGGGTCCCGCCGGCCTCGGCGCGTTCATCGCCGGGGTCCTGCTGTCGGCGGCGTGTGCGGCACAGTACGTGCCGGCGCGGCGCTGGCGGCCGGCCGTTGTCGCCGCGATCGTCGGCGTCGGCGTGATCATCGTCGGCTCGCCGTACCTTGGCGCGGACGCCGGCGGCGCACTCGCGCTGACCGCTGCCGGGTGCCTCGCCGCGGCAATAGCCGGCGGCGGGTGGCTCACTTTTACCCGGCTCGCGTGGGCGGCGTTGGCTGGTCTCGTCGTGCTGGTCGGATTCGCGGTGCTGGACCTGCGCCGGCCGGTCGAGGACCGCTCGTCGGTCGGCAGGTTCATCACGCAGTTCCATGACGGGACGGCTGGATCGTCGGTGCATCTGACCGGCGTCAACGATGTCGTGACGTCCGCGTCCAACGCGATCAGCGTCCTGGTGCTGGTGGCCGTCGCCTACAACCTCGCCGTGCTGCTGCGGCCCTGGGGCGGGCTGATGCGGCTGTTCGGCCTCTACCCGGCGGTGCGCGGAGCGCTGACCGGTGTCGCGGTCGCGTCGGTGCTCGCCGGAATCATTGACGGCGTCGGCTTCACCACGGCCGGCGGCGCCGCGGCGGTCACGCTGCCGCTCGTCACGCTGGCCGCGCTGCAGGTCCTCGATCACGCCGACGACCGTACGCAGGGCGAGGTGCCGCTGCCCGAGGCGAAACCGCGGCCGACCGTCGACATCCGTGAACCTGAGCCGGCGAGCTGACCGCCGCAAGGGGCTACGCGTCGCGTACCAGGAAGGCGATCGCTCCGAGCAACAGTGCGGCCGCGGCGTACGCGGCGAGCACGCCGAGCCCGTGCCACGGTCCGATCGGGAGTCGGTCGAGATGCGTGGTCGCTTGAATGGTGAGCCCGGAGGACATCGGTGCGTACCGTTCGATCCGGTGCCGCCAGCGTTCGTCGGAGACCAGTTGCGCGATGATCGGCGCGACGTACAGCAACGCCATCATCGTCGTGATGGCTCCGGCCGTGTGCCGCACGAGCGTGCCGACGCCGACGCTGAACAGCGCGATGAGACCGAGATATGCGACCGTGCCGAAGTACGCCCGACGGGTCGCCCCGTCGTCCAGTGACAGCGGCAGGTATCCGTCGACGGGGATGCCGCGTGCCACCACGAACGTAGCGAGCACGGCAATGCCACCCGTGACCAGCACCGTGGCGGTGACGATCGCCGCCTTCGCCCCCAGTACGGTCAACCGGCGCGGACGCGCTGCCAACGTGGTCCGGATCATCATCGTGTCGTACTCCGACGTGATGGCGAGTGCCGCGAGCACGACGATGGCCAATTGCGCGAGGTATACCCCGCTCAGGCTGAGTTGCGGCATGTCCTGGTCACAGTGCGACGCGCAGTGCGTAGTGCCGAGACTCCACATCAGCAGCGAACCGGTGGCCACCGTCAACGCGATCAGCGCGACGATCGACCACGCGGTGCTCGGCACCGTACGGAGCTTGGTCCACTCCATGCGCATCGCGGCGGCGCTCGTCATGCATCCCGCCGGCGTACCAACCAGATCGCGACGACCAGCGCGACGGCGGCGTACCCGCACAGCACCGCGAAGCCGCCCCACGGCGCGATCGCGTAGTCGAAGCGCGGACGGGTGTGCTGGATCGCGAGGCCGGCCGTCGGAGTGAGTCGGTTGATCCAGTTCGCGACGCCGAGCGATGGGACGAGCGACGCGACGATCTGCGGCACGAGCACCAGCCCGACGACGAGCGCGATGGCCCGCGCTGAGCGCTTCAGGATCACGCCGACGCTCAGACTGAACACCGCCAACACCGCGAGGAACAACGCCGTACCGATGACCGCGCGCAGCACCGTGCCGTCGGCGAGCGTCGGATGTGGGTACGCGGGCGGCTGGTACCCGTGACGGCGAAGCACTGGCTGGGCGACGTAGAAGGCAATGAGGCTCGCCACCAGCCCGGCCACGAAAACCGCGACGCCAACCACAATCGCCTTGGCGCCGAGCACTCGGCGTCGCCGCGGGGTGGCCGCGAAGGTGGTCCGGATCATGCCGGTCTTGTATTCGCCGGCGGCGAACAGCACTCCGAGCGCGATGACCGCCAGCAGACCAAGCTGCACCCCGGACAGGCTGTTCACCACGATGTCGTCGTCACCGAGCGGGAAGCTCGGGATGCCGTATCCCGCGACGTCGCCCGCGCCGTGGACCGTGAACGGACCGTCGCCCGCGGTGAACGGGCCATCGCCATCGCTCGGCACATTCGCCGGCGGGGCACCCTTTGTGCCGGCGCCGCCGTTGAGCATCAGCTCGCTCCAACCGGGGAGCTGCTGCGGCGCGTTCGGTTGGATCGTCACGCGGTCGAACGTGGCCGCGCCGAGGGACAGGACGAGGCTTGTCGAACTCCCACCGGATGTCTTCGTGACGCGCAGGACGGGCGGCGACGCGACGAACATGCCGATCTCCGCGGTTGGCGCGAGCGCACCCACGCGTACGGTGCCGACCGGGTGCCACGTCGTCCCATCCGTGGACTCGGATCCGGTAATGACTGCACCGGAACGCGTGAGCCGCAGCCATCGCGGCGCGCCAAGGTCTGGTCCGGGGATGTCGGTGTTGAAGTTCGCTTGCAGCCGTACGCCGTGCCGTGGCGTGACCATGATGGCTGCGTACGGTGATCCGGCCGTCGTGTTCTGTTTGATCATGAGGCCGGCCCTGGCCCACTCCTGGGAGTTGAGCTGGCTCGACACACGGGCGACCACTGTGCCGTCGCCGGCCATCGGCTGGTGTACGAACGTGAACTGGTCGGTGAAGTGCGGAGCCTCGTTCGCGTTGGTGCTGCTCGACGCGCTGATCAGCGGCGTGATCAGAACGGTGAGCAAGACGGTGGCCAACAGGCACCACACGGAGCTGCGGACCGAACGCAGCTTCGTCCACTCCGCTCCGAGCAGATGTCCGAACCCGTCGCGCGCGTTGCGGACGGTCGTGCGGTAGCTCGGCTGGGCATCACGGAAGGTCTGGTCGGCGCCGGTTCGATCGGTCTGCTCGACGCCGGTTCGGCCGGTCGGCTGGGACATCACGCCTCCGTTGCGACAGGGGATGCGTCGGGTGTGTCCGGCGTGCTGAACTCGACAGCGTCCCGGGTCAGGTCCATGTACGCCTCTTCGAGCGAGGCGCGGTGCGGGGCCAGCTCGGTGAACCGCAGCTGTCGCTCGGTGAGCAGGGCGGCGATGCGATCGGCCGGCAGGCCCCGGACGGTGACCGTGTCCCGATTGATCGCCGCGACGGTGGCGCCGTGACTCGCAAGCGCGGTCATCGCCTCCGACCGCTGCACGGTACGCAGCACGACCAGGTCCTGCGACGCGGCCGCGAGTAGTTGCGCGACGCTCGTGTCGGCGATCAGCCGGCCGCGACCGATCACGATGAGGTGGTCGGCGCTGCCTTCCAGCTCGCTCATCAGGTGGCTGGAGACGAAGACGACACGTCCTTCGTCGGCCAGCCGTCGCAGGAGACCGCGCATCCAGTGGATACCTTCCGGATCCAGGCCATTGACCGGCTCGTCGAACATCAGAACCGGCGGATCGCCGAGTAGCGCGGCGGCGATACCGAGACGCTGGCGCATGCCGAGCGAGAAGCCGCCACCGCGCCGGCGGGCGGCCGACTCCAGGCCGACCATCGCCAGCACCGTGTCGACGCGTCGGCGCGGAATGCCGTTGCTGTGCGCCATCCACAGCAGGTGGTCGCGCGCGCGCCGGCTCGGATGGATCGCGCCGGCGTCGAGTAGTGCGCCGACTTCGCATAACGGCGTACGCAACGTGGCGTACCGCCGGCCGCCGACAAGCGCCGCACCGCCGTCCGGTGCGTCCAAGCCGAGAATCATGCGCATCGTCGTCGACTTGCCCGCGCCGTTCGGGCCGACGAAGCCGGTGACCCGGCCAGCGGCAACGGTGAACGACAGTCGGTCGACCGCGAGCGTGCGCCCGTAGCGCTTGCGAAGGTCGCGGACCTCGATGGTGGTCGCCATGTCCGCGACGCTACGGACATCTGCCGCCTAGGTCGTCACGGCGCCGAGCCGTGTTTACGCGACGTGGGCGAGCCACGTCCGATGCGTGCATCACTCTCGCGAGGGATGCCTTGACGGCTGACGACGGGGACGCGAGCCGGGCCGGGTTGCGTCCACAATGGCTTACGTGGGTGGGCCGAGCACACTGGTCGCGCGGGCAGCGGTGGCCCGCCGTCGACTCGCCGGCCGGCCGGACTGGTTGGCACCGGCCGCCATCGTGCTCGGACTGCTCGCAATCATCGAGACGATGCTGCGCGGCGGCGATTCCAGCGGCGAGGTCAGCATCGCGGTGTTGATCGGGCTGTTCACCACGGTTCCGCTGGCGTTGGCGGCAACGCACGGCACGGTCACCGCGGTGACGATCGTCGCGGCTACGTTCGTGACGCTGGCCGGCGGCCGATGGCCCACCGCCGCTGGTGTGGTCGCCCTCGTCGTTGCGCTGTACCTCGTCGGCCGGCGAGGGCATCACCGCGTGCCGTGGGTGATCACCTCGCTGTTTGCGGTGTTCGCGGTGACCGCGACGATCGGCGGCGACACCTCGGACTGGGTGGCCGGAACCGTGCTGCTCGCGTTGACTGGGGCCGCGCTGGCGATCGGCGGGGCACGGCACGCACGTGAGGCCGCACGCAGTCGCGATGCGGCCGACCAGGCGATCGCCGACACGCTGGTGCAGCACGCGGCGCGTGGCGAGCGGGTACGCATCGCCCGTGAGTTGCACGACGTGGTCGCGCACCACATCTCGATGATCGCCGTACAGGTGGAGACCGCTCGGCTCACCACGCCCGACCTGCCACCGGACGGCGAGAAGCGGCTCATCGCGATCGGTGACACAGCGCGCGTCGCGCTGACCGAGATGCGGCGGTTGCTCGGCGTGCTCCGCGACGACACGCGTACGCCGCCGATGCGCGAACCGCAGCCCGGGTTGGAGCAACTGAACGAGCTCATCGACGAGGCGCGGGACGTAGTGCCGGCGAGTACGCGACTCATCGTGCGTGGCCGGGTGACGCCGCTCGACCCAGGTGTGGAACTCACCGCGTACCGCATCGTGCAGGAAGCGTTGACGAACGCGCGCCGGCATGCACCCGGTGCCTCGGTCGACGTCGAGCTGACGTACACGGACGACGCACTTCGGGTGCGCGTACGGGACAACGGCCCCGGCCCACCGGTTGGCAGCGCACCGGACGGCAGCGCACCGGACGGCAGCGCAACGGGCGGCGGCGGCGCACCCGGCGGCCATGGGCTGCTCGGCATGCGTGAGCGCGCGGCCATGGTCGGCGGCGACCTTCGCGCCGGGCCGGCGCAGCCCACCGGATTCCTCGTCGAGGCGGTGCTGCCGTCCGGAGCGGCGCCATGATCAGCGTGGTGGTCGTGGACGACCAGGAGGTGGTACGCGTTGCGTTCGGCGCGCTGCTCGTTACGCAGTCCGACTTCCGGGTGGCGGGCAGCGCCGCCGACGGGGTCGAGGCGATCGCGGTGTGCCGGCAGCAGCGTCCCGATGTGGTGCTGATGGACGTACGGATGCCGGTGATGGACGGGATAGAGGCAACCAGACGGATCGTCGGCGACGCGGGCACCGAAGACGCTCCCCGGATCGTCATGTTGACCACGTTCGACCTCGACGAGTACGTCTACGACGCGCTCGCCGCCGGTGCGAGTGGCTTCCTGCTCAAGGACGTGACCGCGGACCGGCTCTTCGACGCGGTACGGGTCGTCGCGGCCGGCGACGCGCTACTCGCGCCGGCCGTGACGCGACGGCTCATCGGCGAGTTCGCTCGGTTGCGACTCCGCCCGCCCCGTTCAACTCGGCTCGGCGCCCTGACGCCCCGGGAAACCGAGGTGCTGCGCCTGATCGCGGAGGGGCTGTCGAATCCCGAGATCGCTGGCCGGCTGGTAGTCAGCGAGGAGACGGTCAAGACACACGTGAGCCGCCTGCTGAGCAAGCTCGGGCTGCGCGACCGTACCCAGGCGGTGATCACCGCGTACGAGTCCGGCCTCGTCGTGCCGCGGTCCGGCCACGGCTCGGCGTCGTCGGCGCCCGACTGACGGGAAGTGGACAGCCGGTGAACGTGACGTTGCACCGCATCACGGACGCGGCGCCGACGACCCAGGCCGATCACGTGTTACTGTGAAATCCCGTGGACGGTATGATCATCTGGGTTCATCCCGTCGCCGCTGACCGCGAGATCGCCGGTCACCGCAATCCGCCCGCGGCGAGGCTCGCCGTCGGCGACGACCACGGGAGCCGGTCTTGACGCCATTGGCACGGACGACCAAGCACATCTTCGTCACCGGGGGCGTGGCCTCCTCACTCGGCAAGGGACTGACCGCGTCGAGCCTCGGCAACCTGCTCACCGCGCGCGGCCTGCGTGTCGTGATGCAGAAGCTCGATCCCTACCTGAACGTCGACCCCGGCACCATGAACCCGTTCCAGCACGGCGAGGTGTTCGTCACCGACGACGGCGCGGAGACCGATCTCGACGTCGGCCACTACGAGCGTTTCCTCGACCGGGACCTGTCCGGCAAGGCGAACGTCACGACCGGCCAGATCTACTCGGCGGTGATCGCGAAGGAGCGGCGCGGCGAATACCTGGGCGACACCGTACAAGTCATCCCGCACATCACGAACGAGATCAAGGCGTGCATCCGTGCGATGGCCGACCCCGACGACGACGGACGGTCGCCGGACGTGGTCATCACCGAGGTCGGTGGCACCGTTGGCGACATCGAATCGTTGCCGTTCCTCGAGGCGATTCGCCAGGTGCGCCACGACATCGGCCGCGACAACGTGTTCTACCTGCACGTCTCGCTCGTACCCTTCCTCGCGCCGTCCGGCGAGCTCAAGACGAAACCGACTCAGCACTCCGTCGCGGCGCTGCGCAACATCGGTATCCAGCCGGACGCCCTGGTCTGCCGGTCGGACCGCGAGATCCCGGAGAACCTCAAGCACAAGCTCTCGCTCTACTGCGACGTGGACCGGGAGGCGGTCGTCTCGGCGGCCGACGCACCGAGCATCTACGACATCCCCAAGGTGCTGCACCGCGAGGGCCTCGACGCCTATGTCGTCCGTCGCCTCGGCCTGTCGTTCCGCGACGTGGACTGGACGCGCTGGGACGATCTGCTGGAACGCGTACACCACCCGCAGCACGCGGTGCGTATTGCGATCGTCGGCAAGTACGTCGACCTTCCGGACGCGTACCTGTCGGTGTCGGAAGCGGTCCGTGCCGCCGGATTCGCGCACCGGGCTCGGGTGACGATCTGCTGGGTACCAAGCGATGACTGCATCTCGCCGACCGGGGCAGCGGCGGCGCTGTCCGATGTGGACGGCATCGTGATCCCGGGCGGCTTCGGCGTGCGCGGCATCGAGGGCAAGATCGGTGCGATTCGCTTCGCCCGCGAGAACGGGATCCCGGTGCTCGGTCTCTGCCTCGGCCTGCAATGCATGACGATCGAGGTGGCGCGTCACCTCGCCGGCCTCGAGGGCGCGAACTCGCTGGAGTTCGATCCGGACGCGGCGCACCCGGTGATCGCGACGATGGCCGACCAGACCGACATCGTGGCCGGCCGTGGCGACATGGGCGGCACCATGCGGCTCGGTGCCTATCCGGCGGTGCTCGTCGACGGCTCGATCGTCGCCGACGCGTACGGCAAGCCCGACGTCGACGAGCGCCACCGGCACCGGTACGAGGTCAACAACGCATACCGTGATCGGCTGACGGAGGCCGGCCTGCGGTTCTCCGGGCTGTCGCCGGACGGACATCTCGTGGAGTTCATCGAGCTAGACCGCGGGCTGCACCCGTATTTCGTGGCGACCCAGGCGCACCCCGAGCTGAAGAGCCGGCCGACGCGCTCGCATCCGCTCTTCGACGGCTTGGTCGCGGCCGCGCTGGCGTATTCCGACGGCGGGCGGCTGCCGGTCACCGTGGAGAAGGCGAAGGTCGGCGCCGCGTGAGTGCCGAACCCGATCAGGCCGATCCATCCGCGCCGGCACAGCCCGGCCACGCCTACACCGTCCGCCACCGCGACGTGCACTTCGTCGGCCCGGTGTTCACGCTCGTGACCGACGACGTGGCGATGCCAGGCGGCGGTTACGCCAAACGGGACTTCATCATCGACGTTGGTGCGGTCGGCATTGTCGCGATCGACGACGACGAGCGTGTCGTGCTGGTGCACCAATATCGGCATCCGGCCGGCACGTTCCTCTGGGAGCTGCCGGCCGGTCTGATCGACGTCGCAGGCGAACCACTCGCCGCGGCCGCCGCCCGCGAGCTCGCCGAGGAGGCCGACCTGATCGCCGACGACTGGCGGCTGCTCCTCGACATCCACCCGACACCGGGCGTGTCGACCGAGGTGATCCGGCTTTATCTCGCGCGCGGCCTGCACGACGTCGCGGCGGATCGCCGATACCGGCGCGAGCACGAGGAGGCCGACATGACGGTGCGACGCGTGCCACTCGACGAGGCGGTCGACATGGTGCTGCGCGGCGAGATCACGAACGCCACCGCCGCGGTCGGCCTGCTCGCCGCCGCGCGCGTCCGCGACACCGGCTGGCCACTGGTACGGCCAATCGACGCGCCGCTACCACCGCGACAATCATGAGCGAAAGCCTCCTCGCTAGCCGGGGCGCCCGGACGCGGATTCAGCACGCTGCCGTCCAGCTCAATCTGGGACGGCGACAACCGCGAGCCGGGCGAGGGATTCCAGGCGGAGCATTCACAACGGAACGAGAGGCGCAGCGACTACTGGCGGCCATGGCACAAGCCCGCCGACATGAAGACCTCCGCATCAACGTGGTGCCTGTTCACGTGCGGCTGGAGGACTGGGAATGGGACGCATGAGCACGGGCCGCCGAATTCAGCGTCCACACCAACCACTTTGGCACACCCGTACGACAAGATGAGCGACGACGATCTATCTCCTACGCGGTCACTCGTATCATGGGCGCGAAAGGAACCGTCACGCGGCGGTGCAGTCGATCGCGGCGAACGTCCCTGGGCCGCCGCCGGCCGGCACGCTCAGGACCACGGACACCGCGTCGTCTGTCGGGTCGCTGTCGGGGTTGGCCAGGACGAGGGACACGGTAATCCTGAGGGTGAAGCCGGTCGTCTGGATGCCGACCGGTAGGTTGGCTAGCCGCTCCTGGAAGGCGGTCGTTGAGTTCAACTGGTCGCCGAGGTCGTCGGCGACTCGTAGGTTCACCGAAGTTGGTTGGCGCAGTGGAGACCCGCCATCGTGAGCCACGATCACAAAGACACCGACGCTGTTTGCGCCCTTGCCGGCGCCGGCCCACGAGCACTCCGGTCGCCCGGATTGCGAACTACGGGACAGCGTGATGCTGTAGTCCTCTTTGATCTGTCGGATGTTGAACGAGCTGCTGTCGGGCTGGGGGGCGGGGCTCGTGGAGCCGGTCTGCCCGTTGCCTGGACGGGTCGTGCTGGGTCGGCCAGCGGCGTTTGAGGGTGCCGGCGCAGATGTCGGACCAGCAGATGTCGACGACGACAGGGCTCCCAGCGTGCCGCGCGCGGTCGCCGGGTGCCCGCAGGCGCCGACGACCAGGAGCAGCGCCGCGATGCGGCAGGCTGTCCACACTCGTCGATGGGTCATGCGCGGACCTTAGACCTGCCTGTCAAGACCTATGCGCTACCGCCGGATTCGTCCGGGCGGTCCGACACTCGGACGCATCACGCACAGGGAAAGTGGGCCGACCAACGGTCCAGGCGCTTTGGCCAGGAATCGTCCAGGCGCTTCGACCAGGAATATGCCCCTAACACTTTGTCAGCGAATCACCCGTCCGGCTGGCGCTGTGTTCGCTGCTCTCGATCGTGAGCGGACTTAGACTCGCGACGGCGGCTTCATGTGGTCCGCCGGTGCAATGGCGCCCGGCGCGTGCAGCAGCCGCAAACCTAAGGGGTCACACAGTGAAGGTCGGAATCCCTCGCGAGGTCAAGAACCACGAATACCGTGTGGCAATCACCCCGGCAGGCGTGCACGAGTTCGTACGGCACGGGCACGACGTGTTCATCGAGACCGGTGCCGGCCTCGGCTCCTCGATCACCGACGACGAGTTCACCGCCGCCGGCGCCAAGATCCTCGCGACCGCCGACGATGTCTGGGAGACCGGTGACCTGATCCTCAAGGTCAAGGAGCCGATCGCCGAGGAATACCACCGCATGCGGGCGGGTCAGACCCTCTTTACGTACCTTCACCTGGCCGCGTCGAAGGACTGCACCGACGCGCTGCTCGACCGCAAGGTGACCGGCATCGCGTACGAGACCGTCGAGCTGCCCGACCACACGCTGCCGCTGCTGGCGCCGATGTCCGAGGTCGCCGGGCGGCTCGCGCCGCAGGTCGGTGCGTACCACCTGATGCGGCCGGCGGGCGGGCGCGGCGTGCTGATGGGCGGCGTGCCCGGCGTACGGCCGGCGAACGTCGTCGTGATCGGCGGCGGCGTTTCCGGCATGAACGCCACGATGATCGCGCTCGGCATGCAGGCCAACGTCACACTGCTCGACAAGTCCGTCAACAAGCTGCGTCAGTTGGACGCGATCTACCAGGGCAAGCTCACGACTGTTGCGTCGAACGCGTACGAGATCCAGGTGGCCGTCCTCGAGGCGGACCTCGTGATCGGCGCGGTCCTCGTACCGGGTGCGAAGGCGCCGAAGCTCGTC
>DATFRR010000079.1:0-9875 GCA_035263025.1 Micromonosporaceae bacterium | reverse complement strand
GGTGGGTGTCACCTGACGCGGCCGATCGTGGACATGGTGACCGCAGCCGGCTTCACGATCATCGACGTCGACGTGTTCTACGAAAAGAGCGCGCCGAAGTTCGGCGGCGCCTACTCGTTGGGCGTGGCCGAGTCCAAGTAGGTCGAACGGCCCAGGCCAGTGGCCCGGGCCGTTCGTGTGTCGCTTGTGGAGGTGCCGGGAATCGAACCCGGGTCCTCCGCCGCCTTGTCAGGGCTTCTCCGAGCGCAGCTCGCTATGTCCTTACTCGGCCCCACCGTTCACGCGAGCGAGACGGTGAGACGGGCCCAGCCGCGATTAATCTCGCCGTGCAGACCCCGCGGCGAGGTCTGCTTGGCCAGCCTTCTAGATGACGCCGGTTACTGGGCCGAAGGCCTGCTCAGACCGACGGAGTGGCTACTCGCCTCAGGCGGCGAGAGCCAGCTCAGCGCGATTAAACTTGGCGCTTATTGGTTTCCAACGTCGATTAACGAGACGGCGTTGGCTTCCTCGGCTCGCTTCCCCTGCCGCAACGTACAGAGTCGAAACCTGTCACCCCCGAGGGCGGTTGCCGCAGTCCGCCCGTTGCCGGGCGGCATCTCCGATCCTACCTGTGGGCCGGCACAGCGTCATCCGAGATCGTTTGACCCTGCCGTCCAACCCACACGCGCAACGGCTGCTCGCCGCGCGGTATTCCGGCTAGCCGCGCGATCCGGACGCACCCTTGATGCGTCGGCCAAACTCTCGGGCAATCTCGCGGCTCGCGTCCCGTTCGGCCATGTCCTGCCGCTTGTCGTAGCTCCGCTTGCCGCGTGCGAGGCCGAGTTCGACCTTGGCCCAGCCGTCCGAGAAATAGAGCGACAGCGGCACGAGCGTGAGGCCACTCTCGCGGACCTTGTGGAGAACCTTGTCAATCTCCGCGCGCTTCAAGAGCAATTTGCGGGTACGCCGAACCTCATGGTTCGTCCACGTCCCCTGCGTGTATTCCGGGATGTGGATGCCGTGCAGCATGATCTCGCCGTTGCGTTCTTGGGCGAAGCCGTCGACAAGTGACGCCCGTCCCATTCGCAATGACTTGACCTCGGTGCCGGTCAGCGCGATGCCGGCCTCGAACGTTTCCAGGATCGTGTAGTCGTGTCGCGCCTTCTTGTTCGACGCGATGAGCTTGCGGCCCTTTTCCCTGGGCACCGATGATCACCTCCCGACATCGCACGGTCACCACGTGCGTCTCGACGCCGATGAGTGCGCCCGCAATGGTATCCAGCACGAACGTGACCCGTCGCGTCGGTTAGCCACGGCTAGCCCGCGCGGCGGCGAGACCACGCAGAATCACGGAAGGCGCCGCTACCCGTACGGGTTAAGCGGCGCCCTCCGTGACGTTGCGACGATCTTGTGGGACCTACTTCTTGATGTAGAACCGCAGCGTGAACCAGCCGGTGACGCCGGAGACCAGCGCCGCGACCACCAGCAGCAGCGGCAACATCAAGTTGATCGTGCTCCAGTGGACCGGTCCGAGCAGCGATTGAAGCGCCTTCAACGAGCCGTCTATGAGGAAGAACTTCGCGGAGACGAGCCCGCCGTAGGCGATCAGCGCTCCGATCACGCCAGCGAACATCGCCTCGAGCACAAACGGCGACTGGATGAACCAGTTCGACGCACCCACCAACTTCATTACCGCGACTTCTCGTCGCTTGCTATACGCGGCGACCTGGATCGTGTTCGCGACCAGCAACAGCGCGGCTATGCCCTGGGCGATGGCCAGCGTGAGCGCGAGCCCTTGCAACGCGCCGAGCACCGCGAACACGCGCTTGAGCACGGATCCTTGGTCGATCACCTGGTCCACACCTGGCAACCCGTTGTAGCCAGCCTTGATCTGCGGCACCTCGCTCGGATCCTTGAGCTTGATCCGGAACGACTGTGGCACCTGGTCCGGGGTGATCGACTGCAGCAGCTGGGGGTCGCCGGACATCTGCAGCTTGAACTGGTTATACGACGCGGTCTCATCGAGGAACGTGACGCTCGCGATGCGCGAGTCACCCTTGATCTTCGTGCTGAGCAGTTGGGTCTGGTCCGGCGTCACGGTGGTCTTCAAGAAGATCGAGACCTGTACGTTCGACAGGAACGCCTTCTTCATCAGGCCGACCTGGTGGTACATCACGACGCTGGCACCAAGCATGGTGAGCGAGACCGCCATCGTGATGATCATTGCGACAGTCATTGTGACGTTCCGCCACAGTCCGACCATCACCTCGGAGAGGACGTACTTCGCGCGCATGGCGGTCTCGGGTTCCTTTCAGCGTGCTGCGACGGCTTCGGATTCGAGGGGAGGATTTAGCCGTATACGCCGCGGGGCTGGTCCCGGACGATCTTTCCGCCCTCGATCTCGACGACGCGACGTCGCATCTGGTTCACGATGTTGGAGTCGTGCGTGACCATCACGATCGTCGTACCAGTGCGGTTGATGCGATCCAGCAGCCGCATGATCTCGATCGAGGTGTCCGGGTCGAGGTTTCCGGTCGGCTCGTCGGCGAGCAGGATCAGCGGTCGATTGACAAACGCCCGCGCGACGGCGACGCGCTGCTGCTCGCCACCGGACAGCTCATGGGGGTAGCGGTGCTCCTTGCCGCCGAGGCCGACGAGCTCGAGCACCTCCGGCACCACGCGGCGGGCGACCGCCTGCGTCTTGCCGATGACCTCCAGCGCGAACGCCACGTTCTCGTAGGCCGTCCGCGTCGGAAGCAGGCGGAAGTCCTGGAAGACGCAACCGATCGTGCGACGGAAGTGCGGGATGCGCCAGGAACGCAGCGTCGAGACGTCCTTGTCGTTGACGATCACCCGGCCCTTGGTCGCTGCCACCTCGTGCAGCAGCAGCTTCACGATCGTGGACTTGCCGGATCCGGACGGGCCGATGAAGAAGACGAAGTCACCCTTGTCGATCGCGACCGACACGTTGTCGAGGGAGGGACGGGCGGCCTTTGGGTACGTCTTCGTGACGCTCTCGAGCTGAATCACGCGAGGGAGTTTACGCGGTGCAACCGTTCAGCCAAGTCGGCGGCTCATGCCGATTCGGAACATTAGGGCGCAAAATTACGGACAAACGGGAACCAATTACCGCGAACTAGGTGTGACCTGGGTCACCCGGCGTTGGCATTCATTTCTCGACGCTTACGCCAACGGATACCTGCCTCGATGAATCCGTCGAGGTCGCCATCGAATACCGCGGAGGGGTTGCCGACCTCATGTTCGGTGCGCAGATCCTTGACCATCTGGTAGGGATGCAGCACGTACGACCGCATCTGATCGCCCCACGAGCCGGCCACGTCACCGCGCAGCGCGTCCATCTTCGCCGCTTCCTCGGCCTTCTTCAGAGCAAGCAGCTTGGCTTGCAGCACCGCCATCGCGGTTGCCTTGTTCTGGATCTGTGACCGCTCGTTCTGGCACGACACCACGATGCCGGTCGGGATGTGCGTGAGGCGCACGGCCGAGTCGGTCGTGTTCACGCCCTGGCCACCCGGGCCCGACGACCGGTAGACGTCGACGCGGATCTCGTCCTCCGGGATCTCGATCGCGTCGGTCTGCTCGACGACCGGCACTACTTCTACAGCGGCGAAACTTGTCTGGCGACGACCCTGATTGTCGAACGGGCTGATCCGGACAAGGCGATGCGTACCCTGTTCGACGGACAGCGTGCCGTAGGCGTACGGCGCCTTCACCACGAACGTGGCGGATTTGATGCCCGCTTCTTCCGCGTACGACGTGTCGTAGACCTCGGTCGGATATCCGTGCCGTTCCGCCCACCGCAGGTACATCCGCAGCAGCATCTCGGCGAAGTCCGCGGCGTCCACACCGCCGGCACCGGAGCGGATCGTGACCAGTGCCTCGCGGGCGTCGTACTCGCCGGACAGCAAGGTCCGGATCTCTAGCTCCTCGATCGACTGGCGCAGCACGCCAATCTCCGCGCCGACCTCTTCCATCGCGGACGGGTCGCCCTCGCTCTGCGCCAGATCAAGCAGTACGGCAGCGTCGTCCAATCGCCCGCGCAGGCGCTCGACCTTCGTGATCTCAGCGGTTGCGTAGGACAGCTTCGACGTGACCTGTTGAGCGTGCGCCGGATCGTCCCAGAGGCTCGGCTCGGACGCGGCCGACTCCAGCTCCGCCTTTTCCTCGCGCATGCGCGGCAGATCGAGCACGGCCTCCACGTTCCGGAGGACGGCATCGAGCCCCTTGAGCTGTTCGGCGTAGTCGACGTCAGTCACAAACAACAACAGTACTGTTTGGGATTACGTGTCGAAGCGCCCGGCGCTATAGCTAGTCGAAGCGCCTGGACCGATGGTCGGCGCACCTGCCCTGAACGTGATACGCCAGGCCAACCTGCGAGCGGCGAAGAGTTACTTCGTGGGGGCGGTCTTCAGCCAGGCGAGTACGGCCTTGTGATAGCCGATCGCGAACTCCTGCGCGGCGGCGGCGAAGTTCTCGCCGTCCTTCCGCATTGTCTTGACCGACTCACGAAGGTCCGCGAGCGCCTGCGTGTGATAGCTGGTCGCGTCCGCGTACGCGGTGGCCAGCGACGACGGGCTCTGCAACTTGCCGAACGCGGCCCGCAACACGACCGGGTTCCGCACCGCCTCGCGCGCCGGCTCCTCGTTCAGCCATCGCGAGAACGCGCGGCGGCCGGCCGGCGTGATCGAATACGGCTGGCTGGAGCGTGGCCCCGGCCGGCCCATCCGGACGTAGCCCATGTCCGCCAACGCGGGCAGCTCGCGGTAGACCTGGCTGCGCGTCATCGACCAATAGGAGCCGAGCCTGCGTTCGGCCTCGGCCATCAACTGACCACCGGTCATCGGACCATCGTGCAGCAGCCCGAGCAGGGCAGCCGCTGTCGCATTTACTCCAGACTCTGGCATGAGTCCACGGTGCCACGATTTGACCGAGGCGTCCAGGATATCGGGATTGCGTGTCCACATTAGAGGTCATCGATCCGTCCAATGCGCTCCGTCCACAACGACGGCACGCCGTACCGTCGGGTCGTTCGTGGCCGATACCGCCCATTGAGGGCGACAAATCCGCGGCACCGCCGCCCGACGGGCATCGTCTGAAGGCCCTTGTGCCGACCACCGCGGAGCCACCGCACAGGCCATTGACAGGCAGCTTCAACAGCCGTACGGTGTCGCCCAATAGTCAGACAGGTTGCCTAATCGATAGGTGTCTATGGGATTGATGAGTACGTCGGTGGAACGCCTGTCCGGATCGGCGAAGCTGCTCCGGGCCATGAATACCAGTGCCGTGCTCGCCCACTTGCTCAGCCGCGGACCGCTCACACGGTCGGACATCCGGGAACTCACCGGCCTGTCCAAGCCGACCACCTCCGAGGTGCTCCGCACGCTCGTGTCGGCCGACCTCGCCATCGTCACCGGACACACTAGCGGCGGCCCCGGGCCAAACGCCGAGATCTACGCGACGAACCCCGACGGCGCGTACGCCGCGGCCCTCTCGGTGCGCGAAACCGGCCGCCAGCCTGAGGTCGCGCTCGCCGTCACCGACCTGTCCGGCGCGACGCGGGCGCGACACGAACGCGTTGTCGGACTGGACGTCGCCGAACCCGCCGATGCGCTCGTGAAGGCCCTGCACTCGGTGTGCCGGGACGCCGGCCTTGCGCCCGACCGGATCCGGCACACACACCTTGGCGTACCCGGCTCCTACGACCCGACCACCGACGCCATCCATCACGTGGACGTGCCCGGGCTCGGCCGCGCGGGACTCGTGTCGCGGCTCCGCCGGCGGCTCGGCGCGACCGTGGAGGTGGACAACGACGTGAACCTGGCGGCCATCGCGGAACGACGGCACGGTGTCGCGCGCGGCGCCGACGCGTTCGCGCTGCTGTGGATCGACTACGGCCTCGGGCTCGCCATCGATCTCGGCGGCACGTTGTTGCGTGGCTCGCGTGGCGGTGCCGGCGAGATCGGCTACATGCCACTCGGTCTGCCGGGCGCCCGCACGTTGCTCCGGGACGCGCCGGATCTGCACAGCGTGCTCGCCGGCCCGGCGGTCGTCGCGCTCGCCGCTCAGCACGGAGTGCGAGCGACCGACCCGGCCGCCGCCGTCAAGGCCGGCGGCGCCGCGTTCCTTGCCGCACTCGCCCAGCGCGTCGCGATCGCCGCGGCCACCGTGGTCGCGGTGCTGGACCCGTCGCTGATCGTCCTCGCCGGCACGGTCGGCCGGGCCGGCGGCGACCGCCTGCGCGACGCCACCACGGTCGCGTTGCGCGCCAGCGGTCCGCTCGAGGCGACCATCGCCACCACCGGCGTGACCGACGATCCCGTTCTGCTCGGCGCGATCGACGCCGGGTTGGAACGCGTTCGTGAAGACCTGATCCGCTCCGTACAGCACAACCATCGCCAATGACCGCACCACTAGAACCATCGCACCGCTCCGCCCGCCCCCGAACCGCCTGACGCAATCCCCGTCCACCCCGCAGATCCCGCTCGATTGGAGTACGGCCATGAAGCCTCACCCGCGGCCAACGCGTCTTGCCGGCGCGGCCGCCATCGCCATGGCGTTGCTCGCCATCGCTGCTTGTACGCCAAGCAGCCACCCGACCAAGCCGATCGCCTCCCCGGGCTCGCAGGCATCGGGTGACATCACGTTCTGGCACTTCTTCACCGACCGCGAGTCCGCGGCGATCCAGGGCGTCGTCAGTGACTTCGAGGCATCTCACCCGAAGATCCATGTGACCGTGAAGGACGGTCAGGACGACGAGAAGATGACGCAGGCGATCGCGGCCGGCGGCGGACCGGACGTCGGCCTGTCGTTCTCCACCGACATCGTCGGCAAGTTCTGCCAGTCGGGCGCGTGGCAGGACCTCACGCCGTACATCAAGCGTGACAAGATCAACCTGTCGGACATCCCGACTCCGGTGCTCAACTACACGCAATACAACGGCAAGCGCTGCACGATGCCGTTCCTCAACGACGCCTACGGCATCTACTACAACAAGACAATGTTTGCCGCGGCCGGCATCGCGGCTCCGCCGAAGACACTCGACGAACTGGCCGCCGACGCGAAGGCGCTCACGAAGTTCAACCCGGACGGGTCGATCAAGGTCGCCGGATGGGACCCGCTGTTCGGCCAGTACGAGAACTCCGCCTCGCATTTTGCCCCGATGGTTGGCGCGAAGTGGTTGACCGATGACGGCAAGTCCGCGATCGGTACCGACCCGGCGTGGCAGCAGCTGCTCACCTGGCAGAAGCAGCTCGTCGACTGGTACGGCTACGCCAAGCTCACGAAGTTCGAGGCGAGCTTCGGCGACGAGTTCAGTGCGCAGAACGCGTTCGAGGCCGGCAAGCTCGCCATCAACATGGACGGCGAGTGGCGCATCGCGTCGATCCAGGCGGACGAGTCCAAGGTGGACTACGGCGTGGCGCCGATGCCGGTATCCGCCGACCGGGCATCCGCCTACGGCTCGGGCTACATCACCGGCAACGTCATCGGCATCTCGCGCGGTTCGAAGAACCCCGAGGCGGCGTGGGAGTTCATTAAGTACCTCACGACGAACACCGACGCCATGGTCAAGCTCGCCAACGGCATCAAGAACGTACCCACCACGTTCTCCGCGCTGAAGTCGCCGAACCTGTCCGCCGATCCGAATTTCAAGGTGTTCCTGCAGATCTCGTCGAACCCGGCGACGTCGACCACGCCACCGAGCGGCGCTGGCACGACCTACCAGGACGACATGGGCGCGTTCGTCGACAAGTGGCAGGCGGGCAAGGTGCCGAACCTGGCCGCCGGCCTGACACAACTGGATACCCAGATAAACCAAGCCCTAGCGATAGCGGGATAGCTACATGTCCGCCACCGACGCGTCGGCGCGGCCCGGGTTAGCCCGGCCGCGCCGGCGGCCCGGCGTGACCGCGCCCGGGTCGAGCACCGTCACGCCGGGTCCGGCCGCCTCGCGTCGACGGCGTACCAGACGGCACTACCTGACCGTCACGTCATTCATGGCACCCGCGCTGCTCGGCATCGCGATCTTCCTGATCTTCCCGCTGGGCGTCGCGCTGAACTCGTCGCTGCACAAGTTCGGCATTCTCGACGCGCCGGGCACGTGGTTCGGTCTCGGCAACTATCGGTACCTCTTCCAGGACCCGTTCGTACGGACCGCGGCCTGGAACACCCTGTGGTTCGTGCTCGTCATGGTGCCGGCGCAGATCCTCACCGGACTCGGCAGCGCCATGCTGCTCAGCAAGTTCCGGCGCAGCTCGTCGTTCTATCGCACGGTGTTCTATCTGCCCGCGATGATTCCGACGGTGGCCGGCGTGCTGGCGTTCGTCTACGTGCTGAAGCCCGGCGTGGGTCCGGTGGACACGCTGCTCAGCAAGTTCGGCATCGACGGGCCGCTCTGGTTCAACTCGCCGTCGTGGTCCAAGCCGTCGCTGGTGCTGCTGTCCATGTGGGGCATCGGCAACACGATGGTGATCTTCCTGGCCGCGTTGCTCGACGTGCCGCTGAGCCTCTACGAAGCGGCGTCGATCGACGGCGCGAACGCGTGGCAGCGCTTCCGCAACGTCACGTTGCCGACCATCGCCCCGGTCGTGCTGTTCATCTCGATCACCGGCATCATCGCGACCCTGTCGTTCTTCACCGAGGCAGCGGTCGCTGCCGCGGCCGCATCCGGCCAGGCGACCGTTGGGGGCGGAGCGTCGGGCAGCTTCGGCTACCCACAGGAGTCGACGCTGACCTACCCGCTGTATCTCTACCAGGCGGGGTTCCCGCAGAACCTGCTCGGTTACGCCAACGCGCTCGCGATCGTGCTCTTCCTCGTCACGCTCGCCGTCATCGCGGTGCTGCTGCGCCGATCCCGCGCATTCACCGAGGGGGCGTCATGACCGACCGACCTGACGGAGCAACGTCATGACCGCCGTCACCGCCGCGTCGGCCACGACGCAAGTCGCCGAACCGAGGCCGAGTCCAGTCCGGCGCGCCCGGCGAGACGGCCTGCTGTATTTCGTGGCGCGACACTCGATCGGGATCGCGATCGCGGTGTGCGCGCTCGCACCCGTCGCCTTCATCGTGCTGACGTCGTTCATGTCGGACCAGCAGTCGCTGACCAGCAACTACTGGCCGACACACTGGCATTTCGGCAACTACCTCGATGTCTTCCGCAAGCTGGACATGGGCCGCTACCTGCTCAACACGTTGTTGTACGCCTGCCTCGCCACCGGCTTCATGCTGGTGTCCAGCATTCCGGCGGCGTACGCGTTGGCGAAGCTCCGGTGGCGCGGCCGCAATGTGGTGTTCCTCGTCATCATCTGCATGATGCTGCTGCCACCGCAGATCACCACCGTGCCGCTGTACCTGTGGTGGGCGAACTTCCACCTGACCGGCACGCTGTGGCCGCTGATCCTGCCGAACCTGCTCGGCGACGCGTTCTCCATCTTCCTGTTGCGGCAGTTCATGGTCACGATCCCGGACGAGTACCTCGACGCCGCGCGGATCGACGGCGCCGGCGAGTGGGGCGCGTTGCTGCGCGTCGTGGTTCCGATGGCGCGGCCGGGCATCGCGGCCGCCTCGATGTTCATGTTCTTCCAGTGCTGGAACGACTACTACGGGCCCTATCTGTATACGAGCGAGAACCGAAGCAACTGGACGCTGTCGTTCGCGCTCGCGTCGTTCCACGGCCTGCACAACGTCGAGTGGAATCTCATCATGGCGGCGGCCGTCATCACCGTTGCGCCGATTCTTGTGCTGTTCTTCTTCGCGCAGAAGGCGTTCGTTCAAGGCGTCACGCTGACCGGTGTCAAGGGCTGAGTGCGCGGTGCGACAGATCTCCGCGGATCGCTTGCGACCGCACCACTCACGCTGCAGCAGGGGTACCGGACGATGAG
>DATFRR010000078.1:0-26370 GCA_035263025.1 Micromonosporaceae bacterium | reverse complement strand
GCCAGCAGCGCCTTGTTCACCTCGGCGACGGCCGCTTCCATGCCGCGCTTGAGTCCGGCCGGATTGGCGCCGGCGGCCACATTGCGCAGGCCTTCACGCACCATGGCTTGGGCCAACACGGTGGCCGTCGTGGTGCCGTCGCCGGCCACGTCGTTGGTCTTGGTCGCCACCTCTTTGACCAGCTGTGCGCCGAGGTTCTCGTAGGGATTGGTCAGCTCGATCTCCTTGGCGATGGTCACGCCATCGTTGGTGATCGTGGGAGCACCGAACTTCTTGTCGAGGACGACATTGCGCCCCTTCGGGCCAAGGGTCACCTTGACCACGTCGGCGAGCGCGTTGACACCGTGCTCAAGCCGGTGCCGGGCGTCATCCGAGAAGCTCAGGATCTTCGCCATGTATTCAACAGCCCTTCGAATAGACGCGACCCCGACGCCGCAGCCAATTCAGGCGGGCGCCGGGGTCACGAATTAGATCACTTCTCGATAACAGCGAGGACGTCACGGGCGGAGAGCACCAGGTACTCCTCGCCGCCGTACTTGACCTCGGTGCCGCCGTACTTCGAGTAGATCACCGTGTCGCCGACCTTGACGTCAACCGGAATCCGGTTGCCCTTTTCGTCGACGCGACCCGGGCCGACAGCGAGGACGGTGCCCTCCTGCGGCTTCTCCTTGGCGGTGTCGGGAATGACAAGACCCGACGCCGTGGTGGTCTCGGCCTCGTTCGCCTGGACCAGGATCCGGTCCTCGAGCGGCTTGATCGCAACCTTCGTCGCGGTAGTCACGGGCATACCCTCCTGGGGTACTTGGAGTCTTCGATCTGTGTCAGCCGCGCAAGAGTTCACGCGGCCAGACCGGGCGGCTCCGTCGTCGCGGGTGCCGGACCGCTCGGTGCATTGCGACCCACGCCGGCTGGCGCGGCACGCTAGCACCCTCAGGGTGAGAGTGCTAATGGGACGTTAGTCCGCGGCTGGCACTCCGTCAAATAGAGTGCCAACTCGGCGCGGCACGCGCGGCCTGTGGTGCGGGCTCGCGCGCCGACAGCCACGCTACGGCCATCGTCGCACGGGGAGGTGGTCGCGGTCCGCCGTCCAGGATCCACGATCTTGGCAGGTACGCGTCACTGCCGGCCGGCCGGATAAGCAGATCAACGACAGCCGATGGTGACAACGTCTGGCACGATGCCCGGCATGAATTCCGGATGCCTGGCCGACGTACCCCACGCGTCCCGCCGCCCGCGTACCGAGCGGGGCCGGCGAGCCATCTACGCGACGATGGTGACCACCGCGGTTCTGGCCGCCGGCGCCATGCTCCTCGCCGGTTGCGCGAGCGCGGCGAACAACGGCGCCGGCAACGTCGGCGCGCTGTCGCCGTCCAGCAGCGTCTCGGTTGGCGAACCCGGCATCGGCAGCGCGCCGCCGGCGAGCGCGACGCCATCGGGAACGCCCGCGAACAGCGGCGGTGGCGGCGCGCCGACCTATCCGAGCACGGACAAGGACTACACCAGGGCGGTCCTGGACGCGTACGACACCCACGCGTCGACGCGTCTCGCCCAGCTCACCGTGGCCGATGGCCCGACCGTGTTCGCGAATCTCGGCTCGCTGGACAAGCACTGGCACTTCCACGCCTGTGGCAATGACGGCGCGTTGCGGCAGTGTACGTACGACAACAACAACGGCGACCGCATCTCGATCGACCTCGATCCCGCCTCGCTCGGCAAGCCACACGCGGTCACCACCGCATTCGTCGACCGCACCCACTACGGCAACACCGCCGACGCCATGGTCGGTGACTTTATGCAGGCGTGGTTCGACGGCAACACGAGCCGGATGACCGCGCTCGGCGACGCCACCGCGACCAGCTACGCGACCGGGTCCGGCAACGCACCCGAGTCGTGGAACCTGAGCGACGCGCCGTCCGGCGCTTCGCCGGGTCACACCATCGTCACCGTCGCCACTGTCGATGGACGGACATTGCTGTTCGACGTCACCGATTCCAAGGTCGGCCATCCGCACGCCTTCACCAAGGTGACAGTCTGATGCGGTGTCACCGACGCCGGACGCGATAGCCGCACTTCGTACCCCCGAGGGGTCGAGCGCGCTCGCGGCGGCGGCCGCAGCGGCCGGCGGCGATCCGCTCACCGCGGCGAGCGCGCTCCGAACCGCCGGCATCGCGCCGGGTCTCGCCGCGGCCGCCCTTACCCAGGTCGAGTTGCGGGCGAGAGCGGTCGACAAATTCGGATCCGACGCGGCTGGCATGTGGTTCACGCGGACCGGACTGGAGCAGGCGACCCGCGCCGTCGTCGCACGCCGCCGGGCGACTCGACTGGCGGCCGCTGGTGCGACGCACGTCGCGGACCTCGGCTGCGGCATCGGATCCGACACGATCGCGTTCGCGCGCGCCGGATTGCGGGTCACCGCGGTCGACGTTGACGCGACCACGGCGTCGATCGCCGCAGCGAATGTCGCCGACCTCGGCCTCACGGATCTCGCGACCGTGCGGCACGCGGCCGCCGCGGACGTCGACCTCCGCACGGTGGACGCCGCGTTCGCGGATCCGGCGCGACGCGGTGGCGGCCGCCGCGTGTTCAACCCGGCGGCGTACGCGCCACCGTGGACGTACGTGATGTCGATCGTCGACGCCGTGCAACGAACCGTGCTGAAGGTCGCCCCGGGCATCGACCACGCCCTGGTCCCGAACGGCGCGGAGGCGGAGTGGGTGTCGGTGGACGGCGACGTGGTCGAGGCCACGCTGTGGTGCGGGCCACTCGCCAACGTCGCCCGCCGCGCCACGTTGCTGTCCGGCGCCGGCTCGGTCGAGCTGGTCGGCACCGGCACGGCCGTCGCACCGGTCGGCCCGATCGGCGGGTACGTGTACGACCCGGACGGCGCCGTGGTGCGCGCGCACCTGGTGGCCGAGTTCGCCGGGACGGTCGACGGCCGCCTTGGCGACGCCTCGATCGCGTACGTCTACGCCGATGCGCCCATGCACACGCGTTACGCGCGTGGATATCAGGTGCTCGACGCGATGCCGTTCTCGCTCAAGCGACTGCGGGCCGAACTGCGCGCACGAGACGTCGGACGGGTCACGATCAAGAAGCGCGGCTCCGCGATCGAACCGCAGCAACTGCGCCGGGACCTGCGGCTGCGCGGCCACGCCGAACTGACGATCATCCTCACCCGGGTCGCCGGTGCGCCGACCGTGGTGTTGTGCTCGCCCGTGCCGCCGTCTGGCTCGCCCGCCCGGTGCTAGGTATCGTTCCGGCGTGGCCGGTCAGGGTACCCCCGCGACGGCGCTGCTGCGCGAACGGAACATCGTGCACACGGTCCACTCGTACGCACACGACGCGCGAGCCGAGTCGTACGGTCTCGAGGCCGCCGCCGCACTCGACATCGCGCCGGAGCGGTGCTTCAAGACACTCATCGCCGACGTGGACGGAGCGCTCACCGTCGCGGTCGTTCCGGTCACCGGTCCACTCGACCTCAAGGCGCTGGCTGCGGCGGTCGGCGGGAAGCGCGCGTCGATGGCCGAGCCGGCCGCCGCCGAGCGGAGCTCCGGGTACGTACGAGGTGGGATCAGTCCGCTCGGGCAGCGACGACGACTGCCAACCGTGATCGACTCGTCGGCGTGCGATGGTCCGACGATGTTCGTGTCCGGCGGCCGGCGCGGACTGGAGATCGAGATAGCGCCATCCGACCTGGCCGTGGTCACCGGCGCGACATTCGCGCGAATCGCCACTGCGCCCTAGCGTTCCGGAGGCGGTGATGCTGGCTGCCGGCCTGCCGCGACGACCTGTCGACCTGCGCAGGCGTGGTTCCTAACGGGGGACACCACCGGCCTAAATGGACAGCCGAGTTGTGGCTCACGGCCTCGCACGGCAGGCTGGTTCCGCACATGCGGCGGAGCACGCGTTCACCACGCGGTGGAACGCGCGCCAGTACTCCGGCACCGGAGGCTCCGACGCCGTACAAACGACCTACCCGGCCAGTAGGTCGCGCGGCGTCGGGCACCGCTGGACGTGTACGAGGCAGGGGGAAACGGTTGGACAATCCGTGGCTCGCTTTGGAGGTGGGTGCCGACGCGTCGGCCCGCTCGGCCACTCTGCGTGCCGCCTACGAAGCGTTCATGGTCACCGGTGCAGTCGCCGAACCGGTCCGGGACGTGGTGGCGGACTCGTGGCGGCGCTCGGCGGCGCTGGTCGGACCCGACACGATCGCACCGGTGCATGTGACCGACGCGGAGCTCGAGGCGTACCGCGTCGACCACCCGCTGGCCAGGGTCATGCCGCTGCTTCGCGATCTGCTCGGCACCATTGCGTACGACGGCGCTCACCTGTTGGGCCTGTCCGACGCGGATGGTCTGTTGCTGTGGGTCGAGGGCCACCCGGGCGTGGTACGAGGCGCGGAGAACACGAACGTCGTCGCCGGCGCGCGCTGGGACGAAGTGAATGTCGGCACCACCGCGACCGGCATCGCGCTTGCTGTCGACCACGCCGTACAGATCTTCGGCGCCGAACACTTCACCCGATCTCTGCACCACTTCACGTGCGCCGCCGCGCCGATCCACGATCCGCAGACCGGCGCGACGCTTGGCGCGGTAAACGTGAGCGGCGGCCCGCACCTCGCCAGTCCGCAGAGCCTCGCGCTCGTCCAAGCGACGGCTCGCGCCGCCGAGGCGGAGCTCGCGTCGATGCTCCCGGGGCTGCCACCCACCGCCCCGCACCTTCGCGTGCTCGGACGTGACCAAGCGATCCTCGATGTCGGCGGCACGAGGCACCGGCTCGGCCGCCGGCACAGTGAGATCCTGGTGCTGCTTGCCACCCATCCGGAGGGCATGTCGGCCGAGCGGCTCGCCTGGGAACTCTACGGAGATCGCAGCGGCAACCCGGCCACGCTGCGGGCTGAACTGTCGCGGCTGCGCCAGTTGCTCGGTCCGGTGATCGCGTCGCGGCCATATCGGCTCGCCGAACCGGTGGCGGCGGACTTCGTGACGGTCGCGGACCTCGCCAGGTCCGGGTCGGTGGCTGACGCGCTGCGGGCGTACGCCGGGCCACTGTTGCCCGGTTCCGCGGCGCCGGGCATCCGACAACTTCGCGCCGATCTCGAGGCACGAGTGCGCGACGCGGTATTGCGCAGCGCCGACCGCGAACTGCTCAAGCGATGGGCGACCAGCCCATCGGGCGAGAGCGATCTGGAAGCGTGGGAGTCCGTCGCCGCCGGTCTGCCAGTCGGATCCGAGCTGTACAAACGCGCGGCTGCGCGCGCCGCGACATTGCGCCGGATCTACGGCGCCGCCACCGAGGACGACGCCGAGATCCGTCGCGTACCGCGACAGCGCACCGAGGACTAGCGCGCGCTACTCGACCGGCGGCAAGGGCGACTGCGCCGGCTGATCAGACTCCGCTGGCTGATGCGACTCTGCCGGTTGATCGGACCCAGCCGAGTAAGGCGAGTCTGCCGCCAGAGGCGAGTTCGCCGGCTGATGGGAGTCCACGTCGGGCAGTGGCAATCGGGTCAGGTCCGGCAGCGACGGCGCGACCGGCGTATGCGCCGGCTCGCGCTCGAGCGCCGCGAGCGCCTCCGCGATGCCCCGTTCGAGCTGTGCGTCCACGCCCCTCGCGAAGTCCTGCGGGCGGTTCTCCACCTCGATGTCCGGGTCGGTGCCGTAGTTCTCGACGCCCCATCCGACGTTGTCGAACGCGAACGCGAACTCCGGCTGCGTCGTGACGGTGCCGTCGGACAGCGGATGACGCGGCCAAATGCCGATCACGCCGCCCCACGTACGCCGACCGATCAGCGGACCGAGACCCATCTGCTTGAACGCATGGCTGACGATGTCGCCATCCGATCCGGCCGCCTCGTTCGTGAGCATCACCATCGGGCCGCGGGCCGCCTCGTCCGGATACGGCTCCGGGACGCCCCACCGTGGGAAGCCATAGCCGAGCCGTCGCCGGGCGAGCTTCTGCAGCAACAGACCGGAGACGTGACCGCCACGGTTGAATCGGACGTCGACGATGAGCGCCTCGTGATCGAATTCGGCGAGGAACCCGCGGAGGAACTCGGCGTAGCCCCACGCGGTCATGTCCGGGATGTGTACGTATCCGACCCGACCATCGGTCCGTTCGTGCACCGTGTTCCGATTTCCGGACACCCACTCGCGGTAGCGCGCAAACTGCTCGGTGCCGATCGGGCGTACCCGCAATGTCCGCACTGGACCGTCACCGCGACGGACCGCGACCTCCACCTCCTGATCGGCCTGGTTCACCAGCAGTGATGCGGGCGTGCGAAGCCGATCTACCGCGATGCCGTTGACCGAGACGATCGCGTCTCCATCGCGCACGTCGAGCCCCGGTCGGACGAGCGGCGAACTGTCACTCGGCGACCAAGCATCGCCGACGACGATGTGACCGATCGTGTGGTCGCCGGACGCCGCGTCGTACGCCCAGTCGACGCCGAGGAACCCCTGCCGATACTGCGGCGACTTGCGGTACGCCCCACCCGCCTCGTACGCGTGCGAGGTGCCGAGCTCGCCCTGCAACTCCCACAACAGGTCGGACAGCTCAGAGCGGCTCGACACGCGCTCAACCAGCGGCGCGTAATGCCGATAGACGGCATCCCAATCGAGCGACGACATCTTCAAGTCCCAGAACTGCTCGTGCTGCAGCCGCCACGCCTCGCGGAACATCTGCGGCCACTCCGCGCCCGGCCGCACCGACACCTTCACCCGATCGAGATCGATCCAGCCGGTTTCGCGACCCGGGTCGTTGCCGTCGGCCGGCTTCTCCCCCGCCGCGACCACGCGGAGGCGGTCCTTCGCGCGATAGAGCAGCGTCTTGTGGTCGGGGCCGAGCCAGAAGTCGGTGATGCCGTCGGCGATCTGGTCCACCTTGCTGGTGGCCAGCGTGCACGCCTGCAGCGTCCGGTTGTCGCCGGGCGGCTCGTAGCCGCCGCCGGTGCGTACGCCGACCACCGGGTGCGACGTAAACAGCACCTTCTCGGCCGTGCCAGCGATCCGCTCGTAGCGCCCGTCCGGGACCGGCAGCGGCACCACGCGGCGGTCGATGCCTACCAGGTCGATGGTCAACGATCGCGTCGCGTCGTCACCACCGCCCGACGCCAGCGCAGCGTCCGAAACCGCGGCATCCGCCGGCGCGGTGCCGGCCGCGGCCGCCGCGGCATCCGGACCGTCCGGGTTCGCGGCGCCGTTGTCGCCCTTACCTCCGCCGTTGTCGCCGGCCTTCCCACCAGGCGCGCTGATCTCGCCGAGGAACGGCGCGGGTTCGTCGGCGCGAAGCGTCACCGCGAATGGCCGGCTGCCGAGCGGGAAACCCATCTCGAACTGCAGCTCGTCATAGACCGGGTCGAAGCCGCGCTGACCGATGAAGTAGAGATAGCGCCCAAGCGGATCGAACGCCGGACGTCGGTCTCGTAGCACCGGTGTGGTAACCGCCTGCGTCGTGCCGTCGGCGATCCGTAGCACCTTGATCGCGGTGGTCCTCGGACCGTTCGGGAACGTGTACGCCAGCCAACCGCCGTCCGCGGACCACGTGAGGTCCTCGATGCGTCCGAAGCGGCTGGAGTCGGCGACCCGCGCGGTCGGCGCCGCCGCGCGCAGGTCGATCACCATGAGTTCGTTGCGATGGTTGCTGACCGCGACGACGTCCTCGGACGGCGACGCCGCGATTTCGGTGGCACGCCCGGTGTCCACGCCGGTCAGCGCGGTCGCGCCACTCTCATCGAAGACCACCAGCCGTTCGGTCTCCGACTCATCGCTCGCGGTGCCGACCAGTCGAGTGCCGCCGTGTAGGTAGGTCAACAGGCGGTAGCGCACGCCGTCCGGCTCGCCAAACTGACGCACCGGCCCGGCGAAATGGCCGAACGCGAACGCCTTGCCGCGAGCGGTCAACGCAAGTCGCGCGCCGTCCGGTGACACGGTCACGGTGTCGATGTGCTCCGCGGCCGGGACGAACTGTCGGTTGCGCTGAGTCGCGCCGCTGACCGCGCCGACCGAAACCTTCCGAGGCTCGCCAGCCGACGGGTCGAGCAGCCAGATGTCCGCGCCCGAGTGATACACGAGCCGATGTCCGTCGCCGGCCAGGCCGCGTGCGTAGTAGTCGTCGTGATGCGTGTGGCGGCGGAGGTCTGCGCCGTCCATCGTGCATGAATAGACGTTGCCGACGCCCTCGTGGTCGGAGATGAAGTAGACGCGATCGCCGATGAAGCACGGCGTCGCGACATTGCCGGGCGGCTTGATCAGCCTGCGGAACTCGCCTGAGCCGGTCGCATCGATCCACAGCTCACCGACGCGTCCGCCGCGATATCTCTTCCAGTGCGCCGGATCGATGGTGACGCGAGCGATCACCACCGCGCCGCCCGAGCCGTAGTCGATCACACTCGCCGGACCGTAGGGCAGCATCGTCGGCGCGCCGCCGTCCGGATCGACCCGGTAGAGCCACCGATCCCGATAGAACGGTCGCTCGGCATCGGTCGCGAACATGATCGCGCCGTCCGGAGCGAATCCAGCCACCACCATCAGCCCACCGAGGTACGTCAACCGACGAGCACCGCCACCAGCCATCGGCATCACGTACACGTCCGGCGCGCCCTCGTCGCGACCGACGAACGCGATGTGCCGCCCATCCCGCGAAATGCGCGGTCCACTCGATTCAGCGACCCCGGACGTCAGCCGATCCGCCCGACCACCGGCGGCGTCGACGCGCCACAGGTCGTCGTCGCTCACGAATACGATCTCGTCGCCGTGGATCGCCGGGCTGCGCAGGTAACCGGTCATGGGGCGAGGGCCTCCTCGGTATCGGTGTCAGCGGGTGCAGGTGTCAGCGGGTGTCGGTATCAGCGGGTGTCGGTGTCAGCGGTTATCGGTGTCAGCTGGTGTCGGCGTTGAATGTTGTGTTTGGTCGGTCGCCGGCGCCCACGAGAGTCGCCGGCACCTACGACATTAGTCACCGGTCAACGACGCTGAAGTCCCACGCGTGGCCCGGCCGCTCGACCAGCCGGCGCGGCGGCTCCGGAATGTCCGCGGGCTCGCCGCGCCATCGTGAGATCACCACGATCCGGTTGTCCGCCGAGCTGAACACCTCACTCTCGATGTGTTGTGGGTCGTCCTCGAGGATCGGGACACCCACTTCGCACACCCAGGACAGTGCGTCGGCCATCCACTCCGGGTGCGCCTTGACCTCCCACATCCGTACGATCATCGGGTCACACCGTCACCAGCGTGAGCGGCATCGCCGAGTCGGCCGGCAGATCGAGCGGACTCGGTCGGACGTTCGCGGCGACGAGATGTGCGCCGAGCGCCGCAACCATCGCCCCGTTGTCGGTACACAGACGCGGTCTCGGCACTCGTACCGTGATGTCGTGTCGCGCGGCGCGCTCGGTGGCCATCGATCGGATGCGCGAGTTCGCCGCGACGCCTCCGCCGATGACCAGCGTGTCGATGCCGTACGTCCGGCACGCCGCGATCGCCTTCGCGGTCAGCACGTCGCACACCGCTTCCTGGAAGCTCGCCGCGACATCGGCGACCGGGATCGGTTCGCCGGCACGTTGCCTTGCCTCGACCCAGCGCGCGACCGCGGTCTTGAGGCCGGAGAACGAGAAGTCGAAGCGGTGCTCGGCCAGATCGCGCGGGGCGGTCAGGCCGCGCGGGAACGCGATCGCGCCCGCGTCGCCATCCCGTGCCGCCCGGTCGATCGGCGGGCCGCCCGGGAAGCCGAGGTCCAGCAGCCGCGCCACCTTGTCGAACGCCTCACCGGCCGCGTCGTCGATGGTCGCGCCGAGCGGTTCGACACCATCGGCGAGGTGGTCCACACGCAGCAGCGATGAGTGGCCTCCGGACACCAGCAGGGCGATGGCGGGTTCCGGCAGCGCGCCATGCTCAAGGGTGTCGACGGCGACGTGTGCGGCCAGATGGTTCACGCCGTAAAGTGGCTTGCCGGCGGCCAGCGCATAGGCCTTTGCCGCCCCGACGCCGACCAGCAGTGCGCCGGCCAGACCTGGTCCGGCGGTGACGGCGATCGCGTCCAAGTCGGCGAGCGTCACACCGGCGTCGGTCAGCGCCCGATGTACGGTCGGGACCATCGCCTCAAGATGTGCGCGGCTGGCTACCTCGGGCACCACGCCACCGAATCGCGCGTGTTCGTCCACACTGGACGCCACGGCATCGGCGAGCAACGAGTGACCTCGCACCACGCCGACGCCCGTTTCGTCGCACGACGTCTCGATGCCCAGCACGAGCGGCTCGTCGGTCATCATTCGTCCCGCCCCATCGCCTCGTTCGGCCCAGTCGCTTCGTCCCGCCGCATCACCAGCGCATCGGTGTTGCTCGGCTGGTAGTAGCCCTGGCGCACACCGACTCCAACGAAGCCGTACGCATCGTAGAGACGCTGGGCGGGCGCGTTGTCGACGGCGACCTCCAGCCACATCGACCGCATGCCCCGCTCGCGCGACTTCGCCAGCAAAGCATCCATGAGGGTACGGCCGATCCCGGCCCGTTGCCGCTCCCGCCGTACCGCGACGTTCTGCACCCATGCCTCGTCCGTCGCGTACGCCAGCCCGGCGTACCCGGCGACATGCCCCTGCTCATCGAGTGCGACGACATATTCGTGGCCATTGGCGAGCTCACTCCAGAACATTGGCGCCGACCATCGCTCCGCGCCGAAGAGATCGGCCTCGATCGGCATGATCTCGTCGATGTGCCACCAGCGCATCCGCGTGATCGTGACGGCCCGCGTCGACGGCGCGCTGCGTTCCGCGGTCATGCTCCACCACCGGTCATGACACGACCTTGCGCGCGCCGGGCTCGACCGCGTCCGGCCGGCGCAAGTAGAGCGGGGTCAACGGCTCGGAGGGCGCGCCGCCGAGGATCCGTGCGGCGGCGAGCGTGGCGAGCGCACCGGCCGATGGGAACAGCGGCTCGTCACGGACGGGTACGCCGATCACGTCCGCGTAAAGCACGGCGCCGGCGCCAACCGCAAAGTCGACGGTGTCGCGCGGCTGTCCGGACACGGCCACCACGTCGGCCGGCCGGTCGACGTGCGGCCCGGTGGTCCGTACGCCGTCGCGGTAGATCGCCCAATACACCTCGCGCCGGCGCGCGTCCGTCGCGACCAGCACCGTGCCGCCACCCGCCACCGCGCCGAGACCGTCGAGCGAACACACCGCGTACGTCGGGATGCCGAGTGTGTCGGCCAGCGCCGCGGCGGTGACCAACCCGACGCGCAGACCGGTAAACGGTCCGGGCCCGACACCGGCGACCACCGCACCGAGATCCGCTGGCGCCTTGCCGACGTCGGCGAGGACCGCGGCGATCTGTGGCGCGAGCAACTCGCCATGCGCGCGCGCATCGACGGTCACCCGTTCGGCGAGCACCGTGACATCTGGTTCCGGCCCGACCGACACGACCGCCGCGGTGATCGCCGGCGTGGCCGAGTCCAGCACGAGAACGAGCACGGTATGGAGCCTATCCGGCGGCGCCCGCGGTTCCCGGTGCCTGCGTTCCGGAGCCGGCCGTGGCGCCCAGCGTTGCGACGCGGTCCGGCCAGTCGCCGCCGACCGGATCGAGCCGCACCACGCGAGTCTCGTCGTCCAGCCGGTCGATACGCACCGTCAGATGCGCGTCGGCGAGCTGTTCGACGATGCCCTCGCCCCACTCGACTATCGTCACCGCGTCCGCCATCGACGCGTCCAAATCGAGGTCATCCACCTCGGCACGCGGATCCGTGACGGCACCAAGGCGATAGGCGTCGACGTGTACCAGCGCCGGCCCGCCGGTGGCGCCCGGACGGTGTACGCGAGCGATGACGAACGTCGGCGACGTCACCGTGCCGCGCACCCCGAGACCGGCGCCGATGCCCTGGGCCATCGCGGTCTTGCCGGCGCCCAACGGCCCGCTCAGCAGCACGAGATCGCCAGCGCGAAGGATGCGTGCGAGCGCCGCACCGAACGCGCGCGTGTCGGCCACGGTCGGCAGGCGCGCCGCAGGGTCACGCGTCACGGCGGCATGAGTTCGTCGAGGAACTCGGCGATCGCGTCGGTCACGATGTCCGGGTATTCCATCAGCGCAACATGTCCAGCCTCGGGTACGACGACGAGGCTTGCCTTCGGCAACATGCGGCAGATCTCCTCGGAGTGTGACAGTGGCGTTAGCTGATCCCGGTCGCCACAGATCGCGAGCACGTCGATCTCTTTCAGTGCCTCGAGTGCCGGATAGCGCGCGTGCGCGTTCAATGCGCGGATGTAGCGAGCCACGACGTCCGTGCTGGTGCGTCCGTTCATCCGCTCGACATACGACACGAGCGCCGGGTCGGCACGTGCGCTGCCGAAGCCGTACCGGCGGGTCAGCAACCACGCGAGGTCGCTGGACGCGCGCCGTGCCGCGTCGATCACGCCGGCGCCAGCGCGTCCGGTCGTGCTGATCAGCGGTACGAGTTGCCGGCTGAACCGGCCCAGCACGGCGGGTAGGCCGAGATTGATCTGCTCGAGGTTGCCGGCCGACGTCGAGATGAACACGACGCCGACGACGCGAGGGCCGAACAGCTCGGGATGCGCCTCGGCGAGCGCCATGATCGTCATGCCGCCCATCGAGTGGCCGACGAGCACGATCGGCCCGGTCGGAACGGTGGCATCGATTACGTTCCCCAGCGCCCGGCCGAGCATGTCGAGCGTGTACTCGCCGATCTTGAGCTTCGACGACCGGCCATGACCCGGCTGGTCGTACAACACCAGGCGGTGCTCCCCGGCCTGCGCGAGATCGCGGCGTTGGAAGTGGAACGTACCCATGTCGAGGCAGAAGCCGTGCACGAAGACGACCGTCGGTCGAGACGTCGCCCCAGCCTCGACGGGCTCCGACGTCGCCCTCGCCTCGGCGGGCGTCGCGCCGCCGTCGATGGGCGTCGCGCCGCCGTCGGCGGGCGCCGCGCCCGCCTCGTCGGGCGAGGACGGCTCGACAATCTCGACGTAGAGGTCGATGCCGTCGTCCGACCGCACGGTGAGCGACTCGTCGAAGGGCAGCCGGCCAAAGGGTTCGCTTGCCAGGTCAGTTTCGGATCGGCGGGCGCGACGCGTGACCAGCCGTTGTGTCGCCACCCCGGCGGCGACGCCGGCCGCCGCGACGCCGACGGCGGCGCCGATCACGCCGGCCCGGCGTCGGCGGCCCTTGCTTCCCACCTGCGGGCTCGGCAAGGTCGGTTCGGTCACCGCGCCGCCGTCCCGCCGGCCAGGTGGGCAGGCCCGTCGTAGACGCGCGCCACCCGGGCGCTGCCGATGCGGGTCACGATCTCGTAGTTGATCGACCCGGTGGCGGCCGCCCAATCGTCCGCCGTCGGCTCGCCATCGTCGCCCGGGCCGAACAGCGTTGCGACATCGCCCGGTTGCACGTCGTCGTCACCACAGTCGATGACGATCTGGTCCATGCAGACGCGGCCGGCGATGCCTCGTACGGCACCGGCGAGGCGCACCCGGCCCGAGTTGGAGGCGTGTCGCGGGACACCGTCGCCGTACCCGAGGGGCACCAGCGCGAGCGTTGTCTCACCGGTCGTGGTGTAGGTGTGGCCGTAGGACACGCCCTCCCCGGACGGCACGCGCTTGACCAACGTCACCGGCGCCCGGACCGTCATGGCCGGACGCAGGCCGAGATCGTCGCGCCGCTCCGCCAACGGCGTGAGCCCGTAGATCGCGATCCCCGGCCGTACCAGGTCGAAGTGGGTGTCCGGACGAGTGAGCAACGCGGCGGAGTTGGCCAGGTGGCGCACCTGAGGGGTGAGCCCGGCGCGCGCCACGACCTCCAATCCGTCGTGGAATCTCGCGAGCTGACGATCGATGGACGCGTGCCCAGGATCGTCGGCCACGGCCAGGTGGCTCCACGCACCGACCACGTCGATATCGCCGTCGACCTGCGCCTTCGCGGCGGCGTCGACCAGCATCGCCCAGTCGGCGGGCGTCGCGCCGTTGCGGCTCAGGCCGGAATCAATCTTGACGTGTACGCGTGCGATGCGGTCCAGCCTGGCGGCGACGTCGGCGACCGCGCGCAGCTGCGAAACACTTGCCACTGACAGGTCGACGTGTGCGCGCACCGCGTCGGCGACCGGCGCGCCGGGCGCCCAGAGCCACGCCAGCACCGGTACGTCGAACCCGGCGTCGCGCAACGTGATTGCCTCGCTGATCGTGCAGGCGCCGAGCCAGGTCGCACCCCCGGCGAGCGCGGCGCGCGCGGACGGCACCATGCCGTGGCCGTATCCGTCCGCCTTCACCACGGCCATGACCTGGGCCGTCGTTCCGGCGCGCAGCCGGGCGACGTTGTCACGGATCGCGCCGAGATCGACGCGAACCTCCGCCTGCCACATGCGTTCAGCCTACCGGCTAGTCACGAGACGGCCGACCAGTCCGCCGTCGTGCCCCGCTCGTGTGGGCGCGCTCCCCCGGTCGGATCACCCGAGGTCGAGGACGTCGGCGACGACGCCGGGCAACGCGGCGGCCACGTCCACGGCGGTCACGGGTCCATGGCGCGCGGCCGCTCGACCGGCGAGTCCGTGCACGTAGGCCGCGGCGATGGCCGCCCGGTCGGCGGCAAGACCCGCGGCGAGCAGCGACCCGAGGAGTCCCGCGAGCACGTCGCCGGTCCCGCCGGTGGCGAGCGCGGGCGTACCCGTCGGGTTCACCCACGCCGTGCCGTCCGGCGACGTGACGACCGTACGGTCGCCCTTCAGCAACACCGTCGCGCGCATCTTCGCGGCGAGCCCGAGCGCCGACTCGACGCGGTCCCCACCCGGCGCTGCACCGGCGACCCGCGCGAACTCGCGATCGTGCGGTGTGATGACCAGCGGCGCGTGCCTGGCGCGCAACAGGTCGGCGAAGTCCGGCGTCGACACGTCGGCCAGCATGGTGAGCGCGTCGGCGTCCAGCACGACGGGCACCTTGGCGGCCAACACGCCCCGCAACTCGGCGCGCGCACGGCCGTCGGTGCCGAGGCCGCTGCCACAGACCCAGGCCTGCACGCGGCCGGCGTCCGCCACCCGGTCGGATACCAGCACGGCCGGATGCGCGTCACGGACGTAGGGTGCCGCGCCGCCGGCGTACCGGATCATGCCAGTCGGACCGGCCGACGCGCCGGACACACCCAGAAGCGCGGCACCGGTGGTGTCCTTCGACCCGGTGGCCAAGCCGACTACGCCGCGCGTGTACTTGTCCGACTCCGCGTGCGGACGCGGCCACCACGATGCGATCTCCTCGGCGGTTGGCACCCGCAGCGCCGGCGTGCCGTTCAGGTAAGGCTGCAGCCCAATGTCCACGAGGTCCACCAGCCCGGCCAGTGTCGCCGCGGCGCCCACCAGGTGGGCCGGCTTGAGGCAGCCGAACGTGACGGTGATGTCCGCGCGCACCGCCTTCGCCTCGTCGGTCACCACTCCGGTGTCCGCCTCTACGCCGGAGGGCAGGTCGACGGCGACGATCGTGGGACGGCCACCGTCGGTTGCCCGTACCCCCGAAATGCTCTTCACAGCTTTGTCTGCTGGCGCGCGAAGCGGACCGTGCCCACCGATCCCGACGACGCCGTCCACCGCTATGTCCACGATCGACGGTACGGACGACACAACGCGCCCGCCCTCGGCGTGGAACGCGGCGAGCCCAGCCTCGTGGGCGCGATCCGGATCCATCAGCATCGCGCGCACCACCGCGCCACGCCGTGCGAGATGTGCCCCGGCGTAGAGCGTGTCGCCACCGTTGTCGCCAGCGCCCACCAGCAACAAAACGTGGCGGCCGTACACGCCACCGAAGCGGTCTTGCAATGCGATCGCGCACCGACGTGCGAGCCCGGTGGCGGCACGGGCCATCAGCGTGCCCGGCGGTACGGTCGCCATCAGCGCGCGTTCCGCCGAACGGACGTCGGCAACTCGGTATGCAAGGTTCATCGGAGTGCTCATGAGTCTGCCTCGGCGATCACCATCGCGGAGGCGATGCCGCCATCGTGGGACAGCGACAGGTGCCAGCGCGTCACGCCGCACGCCTTGGCCGCGGCTGCCACCGTGCCCGAGACCGTCAACCACGGACGACCGTCCGGATCGGACACCACTTCGCAGTCGTACCAGGACAAGCCGCCCGGCGCACCGAGCGCTTTCGCGACCGCTTCCTTCGCCGCGAACCGGGCGGCCAGCGACTCAGGTGAGCGTGGATGACCGGACGAGGTCAGCCGCTCCTGCTCGGTGAAGAGCCGGTCGGCGAGCAACGGCGTGCGCGCCACCGCGGCAGCGAACCGCTCGACGAGGACGACATCGATGCCCACCGCGACGATCACGTCTCTCACGATAGCGACATCGCCCCGTTGCCAACGGCGCCTATTCGTCATCACGCGCAGGGACGGTGCGCCGACCGTAGGTCCAGGCGCTTCGACTTCTAATTGCGCCTATTCGTCATCACGCGCAGGGACGGTGCGCCGACCGCAGGTCCAGGCGCTTCGACTTCTAATTGCGCCTATTCATCATCACGTGCAGGGACGGTGCGCCGACCGTAGGTCCGACTTCTATTCGACTGTGACCGACTTCGCGAGATTGCGTGGTTGGTCGACATCGTGACCGCGGGCGGCCGCGATCTCGGCGGCGAGCACCTGCAACGGTACGGTCGTCACCAGGGGCGCGAGCAAGGTCGGAGTACGCGGGACCATGATGAGGTGGTCGGCGAACGGCCGTACCGCGTCGTCGCCCTCCTCGGCGATCACAATGGTACGGGCGCCGCGCGCTCGTACCTCCTGGATGTTCGACACGATCTTGTCGTGCAGCATGCCGCGACCGGCTGGCGACGGGACGATGCAGACCACCGGTGTGCCGTCGTCGATCAGCGCGATCGGACCGTGCTTGAGTTCACCGGCCGCGAAGCCCTCCGCGTGCATGTACGCCAACTCCTTGAGCTTCAGCGCACCTTCGAGTGCCACCGGGAATCCGACGTGCCGCCCGATGAACAGCACGGTGCGGGTGTCGACCAGGTCGCGCGCGAGTTGGCGGACCGGCTCCATGACGTCGAGTACGGCATCCAGCTTCGCTGGTACGGCTTGCAGCTCGGCGACGACGGCGGCCACCTCGTCGGCGTACTTGATGCCGCGCACCTGAGCGAGGTGCAGCCCGACGAGGTAACAGGCAACGAGCTGAGTGAGGAACGCCTTGGTGGACGCGACCGCGATTTCCGGCCCGCCGCGTGTGTAGAGCACCGCGTCGGACTCCCGCGGGATAGTGGAGCCGTTGGTATTGCAGATCGCGAGTACGCGCGCCTTCTGATCCTTCGCGTGCCGCAGCGCCATCAACGTGTCCATGGTCTCGCCGGACTGCGAGATCGCGACGACCAGAGTCGACCGGTCGAGCACCGGGTCGCGATAGCGGAACTCGCTGGCGAGCTCCACCTCGCAAGGCACCCGTGTCCAGTGCTCGATGGCATATTTGGCCACCATTCCGGCGTGGTAGGCGGTGCCGCACGCCACGATGAAGACCTTGTCGACGTCCCGCAGATCCTGGTCGGTCAGGCGCACCTCGTCGAGCATGATCTCGCCGGATTCGGTCAGCCGGCCGAGCAGCGTGTCGGCGACCGCGCGAGGCTGCTCGGCGATCTCCTTGGACATGAAGAAGTCGTGACCGTCCTTCGCGGCGGCGCGCGCGTCCCAGTCGATGTGGAAGTCCTTGCCGGCCGCGGTGTTGCCGTCGAAGTCGGTGATCTCAACGCCGTCCGCGGTGATCGTGACGACCTGATCCTGGCCGAGTTCGACGGCCTCGCGGGTGTGCTCGATGAACGCGGACACATCGCTCGCGAGGAAGTTCTCGCCGACACCACGGCCGACCACCAGCGGCGAGTTGCGGCGCGCGCCGACCACCACGCCGGGCGCCGTGCTGTCGACGGCGAGCAGCGTGAACGCGCCGTCGAGCCGTCGGCACACGCGGCGCATGGCGGCGCTGAGTGCGGCCGCGCCGGCCTTCGTTGCGCTCGCCGCATCCGCGCCGTTGTTGATCGACGCGCCGCCCGTCGGGGAGTTCGTCGCCGCCGCGTCGGCTGTGTCGTCGTCCGCGCGGCTCAACTCGGCGGATAGCAGGTGAGCGACACACTCCGTGTCGGTATCGCTCGCGAACATCACGCCATCGGCCTCGAGTTCGGCGCGCAGCGACGCGAAATTCTCGATGATGCCATTGTGGATGACCGCTACCCGGCCGTTGGACGAGCGATGCGGGTGGGCGTTGCGGTCGGTGGGGCCGCCGTGCGTCGCCCAACGGGTATGCCCGATGCCGGTCGAGCCGCCGGAGATGCCGCCGGCCGATGCCTCGCCAAGCGCGCGTTCTAGGTTGGCGAGCTTGCCCGCGCGCCGCTCGGTGTGCAGCTCACCGTCGGCGAGCACGGCAACACCGGCCGAGTCGTAGCCGCGGTATTCCAGGCGGCGCAGTCCGTTGATCAGGATGTCGAGCGCGGGCTGGGCACCGACGTACCCCACGATTCCACACATGTCCCGCAGCCTAGCGGACATTCGCTCACCGGGCGTGCGCGGAAGCCGTATTTTCAATCACGACCTCTGCGCGTTTAGCGACGGTCAAAACGTCCATGGCTGCGACCGCTCGGACTCGGCCAACCCGGGGCCGGCCAGCCGGCGGACGGCCGGCGGCTAGACCGAGCTGACCTGGCGCACCACGCCAGCGACCTGCTCGGCGATCGACGAGGCCAGCTCGGCCGTACGAGCCTCCACCATGACGCGTACGAACGGCTCGGTGCCGGACGGCCGCAGCAGGATGCGGCCCTCCTCGCCGAGTTGCGCGGACGCCTCGTGCACCGCCGACGCGACCGCCGGAGCGTTCGAGGCGCTGGCCCGGTCGCCGACCCGCACGTTCACGAGTACCTGGGGCAGCTGTGTCATGACGCCGGCGAGGTCGGCGAGTGACTTGCCGGTGGCCGCCATCCGAGCCATCAGGTTCACGCCGGTCAGTACGCCATCGCCGGTGCTCGCGAACGCCGGAAGCACAATGTGACCGCTCTGTTCTCCGCCGATCGCGAAGCCGCCGGCGGTCAGCGCCTCGAGCACATACCGGTCGCCGACCTTCGTCTCCACGAGCGTGATGCCGTGTTCGGCCATCGCGATCCGGAGGCCGAGGTTGCTCATCACGGTCGCGACCAGCGTGTCGTCGGTCAGCGTGCCGGCCTCCCGCATGGCGATCGCCAAGATCGCCATGATGTGGTCGCCGTCGATGATGGCGCCGTCGGCCGTGACCGCAAGGCACCGGTCCGCGTCGCCGTCGTGCGCGATGCCGAGGTCGGCGCCGTGCGCCTGCACGGCGGCGACGAGTGCGTCTGGATGCGTCGAGCCGCAGCCGTCATTGATGTTGAGACCATCCGGCTCCGCGTGGATCGCGATCACCTCGGCACCCGCGCGCCGGTAGACCTCCGGTGCGACCGCGGCGGCCGCTCCGTTGGCGCAGTCCACGACCACCTTCACGCCGGTCAGCGGGTTCGGCGCCGCCTCGACCAGATGCGTCACGTACGCGTCGACGGCATCCCGTACGTCTTGCACGCGGCCGACGAGCGGGCCGACCGGACGTTCCGTCGACAGGCCGGACGCGACCGTACGCTCGATGGCGTCCTCGACGCCGTCTGGCAGCTTCTGCCCACCCGCGGCGAAGATCTTGATGCCGTTGTCGGGCATCGGGTTGTGCGACGCGGACACCATCACGCCGAGATCGGCACCGAGCGCACCGATGAGGTACGCGACGCCGGGCGTCGGAATCACGCCGACGCGCATCACAATCGCACCCGTGCTCGCGAGCCCGGCCACCACGGCCGCCTCGAGCATTTCGCCACTCGCGCGTGGATCTCGACCCACCACGGCGATCGGCGGGTGGCTCCGGTCGAGTGCGCCGAGGGTACGCGCGGCCGCGGCGGCCACCGCCATGGCGAGCTCGGGCGTGAGGTCGTCGTTGGCGCGACCCCGTACGCCGTCGGTGCCGAACAACCGTCCCATCGAAGCATCCTCCAGGGGGTACGCGAGATCCCACAAATACCACGCGACCGGGCGGCCCGTCGGGGCAACCCGGTCGTGGTCAGCTGGTCACGGTGGCGATCACCGGCGTCATGACTAGCGCTTGGAGTATTGCGGCGCCTTACGGGCCTTCTTCAGCCCGTACTTCTTCGACTCCGTGACGCGGGCGTCGCGAGTCAGGAAGCCGGCCTTCTTGAGCGCCGGACGGTCGTCGGGGTTGACCTCGGCGAGCGCACGGGCCACCGCTAGGCGCAGCGCGCCGGCCTGCCCGGTCACGCCGCCGCCGCGCAGATTCGCGACGATGTCGAACGCCTCGGCCTTCTCCGTGATCACCAACGGCTCGCGAACGAGCTGCTGGTGGACCTTGTTCGGGAAGTACGACTCGAGCGTGCGGCCGTTCAGCGTGAAGCTGCCGGTGCCGGTGATGATCCGAACCCGTACGATCGCCTCCTTGCGGCGACCGACGGTCTGCGCAAGATGGCTGCTCTTGGCGGCCTTCGAGCCGCGCGAGCGGGAGGCCGGGCCGGTCGACGATGGGCTGGCCGGCGCCGGCCCGCTCGATGCTGGTGCGGCCGGCGTCACGACGACCGCCTCCGCGCTCGCCTCCGGCGTTTCGGTGGCCGCCTCGGCGGCCACGGTCTCCGGGCTGGCCTCAGGCGTGTCGGTGGCTACCTCGGCGGTCACGGTCTCCGCGCTGGCCTCAGGCGTGTCGGCGGCAACCTCGGCCACCTCGGCCGTCGCGGCCTCGTCGCCATCGGGCGCGGCATTGTTGTCGGTCATCACATCTTCCTCGTTCGCGCTCACTGCGCGATCTGCTTGATCTCGAACGGCACCGGCTGCTGCGCCGAGTGCGGGTGCTCGGCGCCGGCGTAGACCTTGAGCTTGCCGATCAGCCGACGGCCGAGTCGGTTGTGCGGGAGCATCCCCTTCACGGCCAGTTCGACAGCCTTCTCCGGGTGCTTGGTCAGCAACTCCTCGTAGCCGGTCGCGCGCAAGCCGCCCGGGTAGCCCGAGTGGCGGTAGGCCACTTTGGTCTGACGCTTGTTGCCGGTCAGCGCGACCTTGCTGGCGTTGACGACGATCACGAAGTCACCCGTGTCGACGTGCGGCGCGAACGTCGGCTTGTGCTTGCCTCGCAGCAGCGTGGCGGCCTGGGTCGCGAGGCGGCCGAGTACGACGTCGGAGGCGTCGATGACGTGCCACCGGCGCTCGATCTCGCCCGGTTTCGGGCTGTACGTACGCACAGGATTACCTTGTCTCGTCGTCGGTCTGGGGTCGCGCCCGGCGCTCGCTACGCGGCGAACAGCCGGCGCGGGAGTCGTGCGGTGTGCGCCGCGTCACCGCAGGGCGATCGTCGTCGCACACGAATGAGGTGCGGTTAGCCAGCCTACCCCATGGGCACGGCCGAACCCGCCGCACAACAGCTGCCAAGGATACCTGGTTGCGCACTGCACGGTCAAAACCGGGCAGCGCGGCGCGGCAAGATCAAGGCAGCTCGGTCCGGCCGCCCGTAGCGCTGCGGTCCGGCCGCCCGTAGCGCTCAGGTCCGGCCGCCCGTAGCGCTCAGGTCCGGCCACCGATGGCGCTCGCGATTGCCTCACCCAGTGTCGAACACTGGCTCAGGCGTCTCGACCACTTCGCCGTCACCGCCGAAGAGCAGGTAGCGGCCGAACGACCGCGTGAACCAGCGGTCATGGGTCACCGCGATGACCGTACCCTCGAACTGGCCGAGCCCCTCCTCCAGCGCCTCGGCGCTGGCCAGGTCGAGGTTGTCCGTCGGCTCGTCCAGCAGCAGCAGCGTCGCGCCACCGAGCTCGAGCAGGAGCACCAGGAAGCGCGCCTGCTGCCCGCCGGAGAGCGTCTCGAACCGCTGGTCGCACTGCGCCGCGAGTTCGTAGCGGCCGAGCGCCGAAATAGCGGCCGGCCGATCCCGACCGGGCCGGCGATCGTCACCGCGCCACAAGATCTCCACGAGGGTACGGCCGACCAAGTCCGGCCGGTCGTGCGTCTGCGAGAAGTGGCCGGGAACGACACGTGCGCCGAGCCGGGCGCTGCCACTGGCCGCCACCGGAGCCAGGCGCTCCGCCTCCGGCGGAACACTGGCCGGATCCGGATCGGTACCGCCCCGCGCCAGCAGCCGCAGGAAGTGCGACTTGCCGGTGCCGTTCGCGCCGAGCACGGCAACCCGGTCGCCGTACCAGATCTCCGCGTCGAACGCGAACGTCAGATCCTCGAGCTCGAGTTGCTCGCACATCACGGCACGCTTACCCGTACGGCCGCCGGCGAGGTTCATCTTGATGTTCTGATCCTTAGGTGGCAGCGGCGGCGGTCCGGACTCCTCGAACTTTCGCAACCGTGTCTGCGCGGCGTGATAGCGCGATGCCATCGCGTCGTTGTACGCAGCCTTCTGCTTGTACATGAGCATCAGCTGGCGCAGCTTCTCGTGCTCCTCGTCCCACCGCCGCCGGGTCTCTTCGAGGCGCTCGTGGCGGGCGAGCCGCGCGTTGTGCCAGCTCTCGAAGCCGGCCGGGTGCGTCCACGCCGAGCCGCCCTCGACCGCGACCACCCGGTCGGCGGTGCGGGCCAGCAGCTCGCGATCGTGCGATACGTAGAGCACCGACTTCGGCGACTCGCGCAGCCGTTCTTCGAGCCATCGCTTGCCGGCCACGTCGAGGAAGTTGTCCGGCTCGTCCAGCAGCAGCACCTCGTCCTGGCCACGCAGCAGGAGTTCCAGGGCGAACCGCTTCTGCTCGCCGCCGGACAGCGTGCCGACGAGCCGATCCGACACCTCGTCCCATGGCTTGCCGAGAACCGTGGTGGCGACCGTGTCGAACAGCACCTCGGCGTCGTACCCGCCGACTTCGCCCCAGCTGTGCAGCGCGTCGGCGTAACCCATCTGCGCCTTCTCCGAGTGCGGAGCGGCGTGCACCGCGGACAGCGCCGCGGCCAGTCGCGCGCCGGCCTGCGTCACCGCCGTCGGGGCCAGGCCTAAGGCAAAGTCTGCGAGGGTACGGTCTGCCGTCGCGCCCGACGACGTGGCGAACTCCTCGTCGACCTTCGCGGCCTTCTCCGGTACCGGCCGACCGATCATGCCGATGAACTGCCGCATCACGCCGAGTCCGCCGGAGCGGCTGATCGCGCCGATGTGCACGGGTACGTCGCCGGCGACCATGCGTAGCAGCGTGGTCTTGCCCGCGCCGTTCGGGCCGACGAGCGCTACCTTCGCGCCCTCACCGACGCGGAAGCTCACGTCGTGGAAGAGCACGCGACCGTCCGGCAGCACCTGGCTCACCGCCGCTACATCCACGTACCCCACGGTCACAGGATTCTGCCTGCCGATCGGCCAGCTGTCTTCCTGATTCCGTGTTGCCTGTCACGCCAATACCGCACCCCTTCACGCATCACGTTCAGGGCGGGTGCGCCGACCGAAGGTCCAGGCGCTTCGACTAGCAATAGCGTGCGCCGACCGAAGGTCCAGGCGCTTTGACTAGTAATCGCGAATTCGCAGGATGCGATAGCCGCGCTGGGACGCAAAGCGTTCGGTTGGCCAGCCTTGTTCGCCAAGCCATGCGGCGAGCGAGTCGGCGCCGAGGTTGCGCGCCACCACGAGCCATGCCGAACCGTCCGGTGCTAGCCGAGGCAGCCACCGCAGCAGCATGCGGTGCAACTCGCGCTTGCCGACGCGGATCGGCGGATTGCTCCAGATCTCGTCGAAAACCACGTCATCCGGCACGTCGTCCGGCGTCGATGCGATGACGCGATCGGCGACTCCCGCCTCGGCAGCGTTCTGTCGGACCAGGTCGAGCGCGCGCTCGTTGACGTCGACGGCGTAGACCGTGGCCGCTGGTGACGTGTCCGCGAGTACGCACGCGATCGGACCGTACCCACAACCGAGGTCGAGGTACGTGCCACCACGTGTGGCGGGCAGCGGCGCCTTGCGCAGCAGGATCGCGGTGCCCGGATCGAGTCGGTCGCCGGAGAAGACGCCGGCCGCCGCGGTCAACTGGTAGACCCGACCGGCAACCATGAAGGTGACCGTCCGTGGTCGTATGTCTCCGGACGGTACGGCGGCGAAGTAGTGGTCCTCGGTCATCGCGACCATTCTCGCCGACCCGAACGTGTCTGGGTGCATGCGCTCCGGTGTCACCGCTCGCTACAACCAAGCAGCTTGGGTAACGTGTCTGGCATGACTTCGGGTGGCTGGCGCGACGATCGCGATGAATGGCCTGACAGACGTCGGCCGCAATCGCCAGACGCCAACCGCCGGCCACTGCATCGCAACGACGACCAAAGGTACGATCAGGACGATCCGGCCCCCGCCTACCGAACCAGACCGACCGACTTCTTCGCGCCCGCCCCGGAACCGGCCGCGTGGCCGCAGCACCAATATCCCGAGGCGTACGTGTCGGAGCCCGGCGGGTATGTGCCGGAGCGTTACGAGCCAAGCGGACCGGCCGGAGCGATGCCGGGCGGACCCGGCGACCCGGGGCGCCTGCCCCGTCGCAATCGACCAGGTGACCTGCCCGCCAATCCGTCGGACGGACGGCCGCGGCGGCCACCGGCGGCGTACCCACCTTCTCCGCAGTCCTTTGCCGGCCAAGACATCCGCGGCGCGGGGCCGTCGGGGTTCGCCGGTCCAGACGTACGCACGACGGGCCAGCAACCGATCTACGGTCCCGAGTCGCGGGCGGGAATGCCGGTCGCTACACCGCCCGGCACGGGGCAGCCGTGGGGCCCTGGCCCGGAGGCGCGTCCGTTCGGCGCCGCACCGTGGGTCAGCGGCCAGCAGCAGTGGCGAGCCCCGGCGGAGACGCGCATGTACGGCGCCGACCCACGCACCACCGGATCCCAGCCCCGCATCGGGGCAGATCCGCGCACTACCGGATCACAGGTCCGGGTGCCCATGGACCCGTGGACCGGCGAGCAGATCCGCGCCGCCGACGAGCCGCCGCGCCGGCGCGGGCGTCGGGTCGCTGTGACGATCATCGTGCTTCTGGTGCTCGCGGCGCTCGGCGGCGCCGGCGCGCTCTACCTGCGTCACCAGAAGAGCTCGGGCAGCGGCGATCAGACGTTGCTGACCGCGCCGACGTTCAACACGGCGTCGATCGACAGCCGGAAGGTCGATCCGAAGCCGCTGACTGTCGCTGAGGTGTTCGGTAGCGCGTCGATCAAGCCGTCATCCACGGCCTACCAGGTCGTGAAGTCGGACGCCGCCACCTCGTGCACCGGCGCGGCCACCGCCCCGATCAGCACATTGCTGGGCTCGAGCGGCTGCACGCAGACGATACGAGCCACGTTGCTGTCGTCGGACCAGGCCTACGTCATCACCGCCGGCGTCATCAACCTGACCGACACGCGTGCGGCGACTGCCGCGGCCGCGTCGATCAAGACCGATCTCGACGGCGGCAACGGCCGGTTCAACGGCCTCGCGGCCGGTGGCACGACCAATGTGATCGCCGTGTCGCAGGCGCGCGTCGCGTGGGATACCCGGGGCCATTACCTGATCTACTGCGTGATCGCGCTCGCCAACGGTCAGGTGATCTCGTCAAGCGACCCGCGCGTGCCCACCATCGTCAACGACATCGTCGAGAAATACCTCGGCAACACGGTATTGGCTGCGCGGGCGCACGCATCGCCGAGCGCGAAGCCAGCAACCACGCCGTCGTCCTGACCGCCGCACCGTCGTCCTGGCCGCGCCGCGCGGCGCTACTCGAGGTCGCGCCGGTTTCGGGTCTCGTCGGCTCGGCGGGCGTAGCGATCTTCGCTCGGATACGCCACCTCGACGAGATTCAGACCATGCGGCGGTACGACGAACACGTCGCTTGCCCGTTCGGTGCGCCGCAGCAGCTCGACCGGCCAGGTGACCGGATGACGGCCCTCGCCGACCGCGATCAGCGCACCGACCAGGCTCCGTACCATCGACTGGCAGAACGCGTCGGCCGTGATCGTGGCGACCACAATGCCATCCAGGTCGCGTCGCCAGTCGAACCGTTGCACGGATCGCACCGTTGTCGCGTTCTCCTTGCGGCGGCAGAACGCCGCGTAGTCGTGCAGTCCGACGAGGCGGCCGGCCGCGCCGTTCATGACGTCGACATCGAGGCGCCGCGGCCACGCGAGCGTGTCGCGCGCTCGGATCGGCTCGGCACCCCACGGAGCGTCGGCCACCCGGTAGACGTACCGTCTCGACAGCGCGGAGAACCGTGCATCGAACGTGTCCGGGACCTGGGTCGCCGCGAGCACCCGTACGTCCGGCGGCAGCAGACCCGCGAGCCGGCGCACCAGATCGTCGGCGAGTCGATCCCACCGCGCCGCCGCCACGTCAACGTGCGCCACCTGGCCGGACGCGTGTACGCCAGCGTCGGTGCGGCCG
>DATFRR010000077.1:0-13907 GCA_035263025.1 Micromonosporaceae bacterium | reverse complement strand
CGTGATCGGCGACGTGCACGGCTGCCGGTCGGAACTCGAGTCGTTGCTGGACACGCTCGGGTACCAGGTTGTGCGGGACGACGACGGGCGAGCGGTGGATGCAGTACCGGCCGACGGGCGTACCGCCGTCTTCGTGGGTGACCTTGTCGACCGCGGCCCCGACACGCCCGGCGTGCTGCGACTGGTGATGGGCATGGTGGCGACCGGGCACGCGCTATGCGTCAGCGGGAACCACGAAAACAAGCTCCTGCGAGCCCGGCGCGGCCGCGACGTTCGGGTCGCGCACGGGCTTGCCGAGTCGCTCGAACAGCTGGCCGCCGAGGAGCCCGCGTTCCTCGCCGACGTCGACCGCTTTCTCGACGGACTGATCAGTCACTACGTGCTCGACGGCGGCCGGCTGGTGGTGGCGCATGCCGGTCTCAAGGAGGCCTATCACGGCCGCGCGTCGGGGCGGGTGCGCAGCTTCGCGCTCTACGGCGACACAACGGGCGAGACCGACGAGTATGGGCTGCCGGTCCGCTACCCGTGGGCGAACGAATATCGAGGCCGCGCGACGGTGGTTTACGGTCACACGCCGACGGTCACGCCCGAGTGGGTGAACAACACGATGTGCGTCGACACCGGCTGCGTATTCGGCGGCCGGTTGACCGCATTGCGATATCCCGAGCGCGAGATCGTCTCGGTTGCGGCGCAACAGGTCTGGTACGCCCCGGCTAAGCCGTTCGGCGCGCCCAGCCGGCCGGATCCGGTTGCCCTGGACATCGCGGACGTGCTCGGCAAGCGGGTCGTCGAGACGGCGTACCACGGGCGGGTCACCGTACGCGAGGAGAACGCGGCGGCGGCCATCGAAGTGATGAGCCGCTTTGCGGTCGATCCCCGGTGGCTGGTCTACCTACCGCCGACGATGGCACCGCCGAACACGTCCGCGCGCGCCGATGTGCTCGAGCATCCGGACGAGGCGTTCGGCTACTTCCGCAATGCCGGTGTCGACCGCGTGGTGTGCGAGGACAAGCACATGGGCTCGCGTGCCGTCGTGGTCGTCACGGCGGCCGACGAGGTCGGCGCACATCGCTTCGCGGTCACTGACGGATCGACCGGAGCCGTCTACACCCGCACCGGCCGGCCGTTCTTCTCGGACGTCGAGACAACCGAGCGACTGCTCGCCGACGTACGGTCCGCGATCGACGACGCCGGGCTCTGGACCGATCTCGGCGTCGACTGGTTGGTGCTCGACGCGGAGTTGCTGCCGTGGTCGGCGAAGGCCGGCGACTTGCTGCGGAACCTCTACGCCACGGTTGGTGCCGCGTCGCGTGCCGCGCTTCCCGACGCGGTCGCCGTGCTATCGGCCGCGGCCGAGCAAGGCCAGGACGTAGCGGACCTGCTGGCCGCGACGGTACGGCGAGCCGACAACGCGGCCGCGTTCACCACTGCGTACGGGCGCTACTGCTGGCCGACCAGTGGCCTCGACGGCGTACGGCTCGCCCCGTTCCAGTTGCTTGCCGCGGGCGGCGAGAACTACGCCGCGGGTGGCGAGAACTACGCCGCGACCCGCGACCACGGTTGGCAGCTTGGCGTCATCGACCGGCTGGTGGCCGCCGCGCCGGAACGGTTCACCGCAACGGATCGTTGCGTGGTGGACCTGGCCGACGAGCGGTCGTGCGCCGAGGCCGCAACGTGGTGGGAGTTGCGGACGGCGGCGGGCGGTGAGGGCATGGTCGTGAAGCCGTACGCCGGTCTGGTGCGTGGCTCGCACGGTCTCGTACAGCCGGGCGTGAAATGCCGTGGCCGCGAATACCTCCGGATCATCTACGGTCCGGACTACACGGAGCCGGCTAACCTCGATCGGTTGCGCAACCGAGGTGTTGGTCGCAAGCGGGCGCTGGCGCTTCGTGAATACGCGCTCGGTCTTGAGGCGCTGGACCGATTCGTCAAACACGAGCCGCTCTGGCGGGTGCACGAAGCGGTCTTCGCCGTGCTGGCGCTGGAATCCGAGGCGGTGGATCCCCGCCTCTGACGCGGCGCCGGGACACAACCCGCGGACCGTGCGATCGAAACAGCGACCGAACCAGCGACCGAACTGGCGACCGACGCAGCGCGAACAGACCGCCGGGGCACTGCGCGGTGGGTCAGGGTGGACCGCGCAGCGCCCCGGCGGTGGCCAGGGGGTTGTGACGTCAGTTGGACGCGCTCGGCGCCGGGGTCGGGCCGGCCGGTCCTCGTTGCGGCGCGGACGGCCGGAGCGGCGCGCAGGTCTTCAGCGCCGCGGCAACCTTAGGGTCGCTTGTGGACAGTCCGCCGGCGCCTCCGGAGAGCGTCACGCCGTGGGATTGCAGGCAGTTGCGGTAGGCCGTGAATTGGCTGTTGTTGAACGCCCCGGCGGCCGCCGTCGGTTGCAGCGACTTGCAGGCCGACAACGCCGCCGACCAGGTTGCCGCGCTCACGCCGGGCGGTGGGTTGTTGGGGTTGCCGAACAAGCCGCCACCGAATCCACCACCTCCGAAGCCGCCTCCGAATCCCCCACCACCGAAACCGCCGGCGCCCGGCGATCGGGACGGCCTCGGACCTCGGCTGAAGGACGGTCGTGGCCCGCCGGACCGACCGGCAAATGGCGCGCGTGAGGCCAGCGTGACGCCGTGTTGGCTGAGGCACGACACGTATGCCTGGATGTCCGCGTTGCGTCCGGTCGCGGCCGACGTCGGCGTGCCGGCCGCGTTGGTGGGCGATCCACCGCCGCAACCAGCGAGGATCCACGCGGCCGTCACGCCGATCAGCGCGATGGCGGCGGCACGACCCGGCAGCGGCATTCTCACGTGTTCCTCCCCGTGGCGCGCACCAGCGTGCCGTGGACGATGAGATACGACGGACCTGGATATGGCGTCAGGCGAAGCTCGGAATCGGCTGGGATCGCTTCTTTAAGCTTGCTCCCAGGCACGGCCCAGCTAACGAGGAGCCGCGCGCCGCACACTGCCACACCATGAGATTCGGGCTGTCCCGGCGGGTCGCCGTGATCGCGACGGCCGCGGTCGTCGTGCTGGCCGGGGTGGCGGCAGCGGTGTGGTCGTTGTCGGGCAACGGTTCCGGCGGCGGGCCGACGCAGACCACGTTCACCGTCCGGGACGGCACCGTCACGGTCACCACGTCGGCATCCGGGACCGTCGCGCCGATCGATTCCCGCGCGTTGACGTTCGGCGCGACCGGGACGGTCAGCACGTTGAACGTGACGGCGGGCGACCACGTCACGGCCGGTGAAACGCTGGCGACCATCGACCCGACGGATGCGGAGGCGGCGGTCTCGTCCGCGCAGTCCGCGTTGGACGCCGCGAACACCAACCTCGCGCTCGCCGAGCAACAGGCCACGGCGAGTGCCACGCCAACGTCGGCGCCATGCGTGGCCGCCGCCGCGTTCGCGGTAGCCCCGTCGCCGTCGCCATCGCCATCCGCGAACCCCTCGCCGCATCCGTCGGCGTCGCCGACGCCGTCGCCGAGTCCGAGCCGTCACCCGACAGGTGCGCCGGCACCCACTGGCACACGAACGTGCGGCGGCGGGTCCGGTGCGGGCCGCGGTTCGTCGAATCAGAGCACGGGTACGGATCCGCTGATGCGTGCCCAGCAAGCGGTGAACAACGCCGAACTCGCGCTCGAGCAAGCCGACACGGCACTGGCCGGTACGAAGATCGTCGCGCCGAGCGACGGACGCGTGCTGTCGGTCGCCGGTTCGGTCGGCCAGACCGCAACGTCAGGCGGCTCGGGTTTCATCGTGATGGGCGGCCTGAGTTCGCTCGCGGTCGAGGCGCAGTTCTCCGAGGCGGATGTCGCGGCGGTGGCGATCGGGCAGAAGGCCACCGTGACGCTGGCCGACCACGCGGGGACGTCCTACCCGGCGACGGTCACCGAGATCGACCCGGCCGGTACGACATCCGGGCAGCTCGTCCGCTACGGCGTGCAGCTGGAATTCGTGACCCCGCCGTCGGATCTGCTGATCGGACAGAGCGCCGTCGCGGCCGTGGTGACCGCGTCGGCATCCAACGTGCTCTACGTGCCGAGTGCCGCGTTGTCGAACCTGAACGGCAACAGCGCGACCGTGCGGGTACGCACACGGACCGGCGACGTTACCCGTACGGTCACTGTCGGTCTGGCGGGCGACCAGGGCACCGAGATCACGTCGGGACTGTCCGCGGGTGACGTGGTCGTGATAGCGGCGGCATAGTGCCGTTACGGGCCGTCGCCGGCCGCTGCAATCAGCGCGCGCCGGCGAGCTGAGCCTGCAATCGCAGTCCGCCGACCGCGAGTGTCGCCAGCTCACCGTCGAGATGGTGTCCGGCGCTGTCGGTCCGGTTGTAGTTCGACATCACCGCGACCAGCCAGTCGTGGCCGGGTTCCACGATCCGCCCGATGCTGTTGTCACCCCACAGGCCGCCGTACGCGGTCATGGTGTCCCATCCGTTCTTGACGTACACGTTCGTCGAGTCCGGGATGGCCGCCGCCGGCACGCCCCAACGTTGATCCGGCTCGACCTGACTCATCAAGGTCAGGATGTAGGTCTGGTTCGTGGCGTTGATCGGGCCGTTGGGATCCATCACGGTCGACATCAACCGGATCTGATCGGTCGGCGTCGTGTGGGTGAGACCCCACGCCGACGCCACATGCGTCGCCTCCATGCCGAAGACCTTGTTCGCCGTGGTCAGGCCTTTCGCCGAGCCGTCCATGGCGAACAACGCCGACGCGGCGTTGTTGTCGCTTGCGGTGATCATCTTGAACGCGAGGCTCTTTTCGTGCGCGGACATCGTCGTGCCCGCCTGCTGATGTTGATAGAGCCTGGTGGCCAGGATGTCGAACTTCACGATGCTCGCGGTCTGGAAGGTCTTGTCGCCGTTGATCGCGAGCGCCGCGCCGGTGGCGCGATCGGCGACCTCGATGGCCGAGTGGCCGCCGTGCGCCGAGATGTACGCCTTGACCGCCGACGGCACCGCGGAGCTGACCACCGTGAGCGGGTCGAAGCCGAGGCTTCGCGGCGAGGCGGGTTGCGAGGCGACCGAGGCACCGGCGACGAACGACCCGTTGGCCGACTGCGCGGATGGATGAAGGAAGCAGCCGCTGAGCCCGACCAGCGCGACCGTCGCGGTAGCAAGCACGGCGAACGTACGCCTCGTGCCGGGTACGCGGGTGCGGACGTGCGCCATGACACGTCACGCTAACCGACGTCGCTAGCATCGCGCGCGCCACTCGCTCAGTGCGTGGCGTTTCACATGATTTGCCCGACACGTACCCATCGTTGGTCGGCGTTAACGGGCGATTCGTCGGGTGCCTCCGATGGAATTGCGGTCATCCCCAGCGAACTCCGAGGTGGCCCCCAGATTCGGTCCAGCCGCCGGTGATACACCTTTGCTGCTTTCCCTTTCGGTGGCTGAGGTCGGACCTGCGGGTCGAGGCGTACGGCTCTCAGCAGCATTGTTTGTCCTACGAAGGCATGCCGCGCCGGACACGCAGTCGGCTGGTGCATCGCCTCGGCGCAACCCGCGTTCGTGGGACGGAGAGGTTGCCGCTTGCGCCCCAACGAGCCCAACGGCGCCCGCGCGACTCGGGTGCTCGTGGTTGACGACGAACCGAACATCTGTGCATTGCTGTCCGCGACGTTGCGGTTGACCGACTTCGACGTGCGTACGTCGGCGAGCGGCAATGATGCGCTGATCGCCGCCGAGGAGTTCGAACCCGATCTGGTGGTACTCGACGTGATGCTGCCGGACCTGGACGGCTTCCAGGTCGCTCGGCGGCTGCGTGCCAGCCGACCGGTGCCGGTGCTGTTCCTGACCGCTCGGGACGCGGTGGAGGACCGGATCTCCGGGCTCACCGTCGGCGCGGACGACTACGTGACGAAGCCGTTCAGCCTGGAGGAGGTTGTGCTGCGGATTCGCGCGATCCTGCGGCGCAGTCAATTCGACCGCAACACGCCGGACACCGCGCTGTTGAGCTACGCCGATCTGGAGATGGACGAGGACGCGCACGAGGTGCGCCGAGGCGGGAAGCTCATCGAACTGTCGCCGACCGAGTTCAACCTGCTGCGCTACCTGATGACCAACGCCGGCCGGGTGGTGAGCAAGGCGCAGATCCTCGATCGGGTGTGGAGCTACGACTTCGGTGGCGACGGGCGCATCGTCGAGTCGTACGTCTACTACCTCCGTCGCAAGATCGACAAGGCCGGTCCGGCACTCATCCACACGGTGCGCGGTGTCGGGTACGCGCTGCGGCTGCCGCGGGGTGGCGACGACTGATGCGCCGACCGCGCGTGCCCGTGCGGACGTCGCCGCGAGCCGGATGGCGGCCCGCCGCTCGTGCACTACGCGACCGCGTGGCACGTCGGTGGCCCGGCCGCGCAATGACCGTCCGGGTACGGCCGTGGCGCGAATGGACGCTGCGCACCCGCCTGGTCGCGGCGATGGTGGTGCTTGCCAGTGTGGCGCTGATCGTTGCTAGCACCGCCGGCGTGCTGCTCATCCGCTCGTATCTCATCGGACGTGTGGACGCGCAACTGACCGCGCAGGCCCGCGCCGACCAGGCGCGCGTGAACGCCGACCGGCCGCTTGTCGGCCAGCTGCCGCGCCCACGCAACGGGCTCGGCCAGGACTTCCGCCTGCTGTTGTTCGCGCCGGATGGCACGCAGTATGCGATCGATACTGGCGAGCAGATCACCGGTTCGACGTCCGACACCACCGGTCCCGATCTCGGTGGGTGGTCGAACATTCTCGCGCACCGGGACAGCGGGCCGTATACCGTGCCGGGGCAGGACGGTACGCCGTGGCGCGTGCTGTCCTACTCGCTCGGTCAGCTCGGGTTCACCGGTGTGTCGAGCGTCTCGCTCCGTGACGTGCAGAGCACGTCCACAAACCTGATCGCGATCGACAGCCTCGTGGTGGCACTCGTATTGCTGATGCTCGGGCTCGCGGCATCCAGCGTGGTACGCATCGGTTTGCGGCCGTTGACCCGGATGGAACGCGTGGCCGGCGAGGTGGTCGCGACCGAAGATTTGTCGCGACGGGTCGCCGACGTGGACCCGCACACCGAGTCCGGCCGGCTCGGCACCGCGTTGAACGCGATGCTCGGCCGCGTCGAGGCAGCCATGCACGCACGTACCGCCTCAGAGCAACGGCTTCGGCAGTTCCTCGCGGATGCGTCGCACGAGTTGCGTACGCCACTGACCTCGATCCAGGGATTCGCCGAGCTCTACCGCCGCGGCGGCACGCCGCCCGGGCCGGAACTCGACGAAGCGATGGGCCGCATCGAGAACGAGGTCGGACGCATGCGTGTGCTCGTCAACGATCTGCTGCTGCTCGCTCGGCTGGACGAGGAACGTCCGCTCGCCCGTCAACCGGTCGACTTGCTCGGCGTGGCCGCCGACACGGTACGCGACGCACACGTACGCGTGCCGACCCGCTTCGTACAACTCGCCGCGTTGGACGACGCGTCGAACACGTTCGAACCGGTGACCGTGATCGGGGACGCTGACCGGCTGCGTCAGGTCGCGACGAACCTGGTGAGCAATGCGTTGCAGCACACCGGGGATGGCACCCGCATCGTGGTACGCGTCGGTCGACGTCGGCGCGACGCGTCGGTCGTGCATCTGGATGCCGTCGAGACGAATGACCGGACGCCGACCGTACATGTCGGCTCCGGGCCTGGGCCTGACGCGCCGGTCGCCGTCTTGGAGGTCGCCGACAGCGGGCCGGGCATGTCGCAAGCCGACGCGGAGCGTGTGTTCGAGCGATTGTTCCGCACCGAACCCAGCCGCGATCGCCGACATGGCGGCGCGGGCCTGGGGCTTGCCATCGTCGCCGCGATCGTGCAGGCACACGGTGGTCGCGTCGAACTGATCACCGCACCCGGCGCGGGCAGTCGCTTCCGCGTCATTCTGCCGGCCGAACCGAACGCCGGCAGCGACGACGACTTGCCAGCCGACGACATCGCTAGCGACGACATCGCTAGCGACGACATCGCTACCGGGGACATCGCCACCGGGGACATGGCGGGCAACGACGCGCCAACCGACGACATGCCAGCCGACAACATCGCCACCGACGACATCGCCGACGACGACCCCGGCCGCCGGCCCCAGGTCATTGATTCCCAGCTGACTCCCAGCGAGCCCTAGGTTCGCCTCTAGCCCGTCATTGAAGGATTTCGGCCATGCAGTCGCGGCAAGGCTCCGTGCCCTCAGACGGCCCGAACGCGCCCGACGGCGCGTCCGACGGCGCGCCGGCGGACGCCGCCGCGTCCGCCGAGGGCCGTGTGACCACTGATGGCCGTGCGACCGGCGACGGCCCTCGCAGCAGTGACGTCCTCGCCGATTCGACGGACCGCCTTGACGGCGACGATCCCATCGTTGTGTCGGATGAAACAGGCCCGACCGAGCGCGCGTCGCTCTCCTACGCGGCCGAGTTTGCCGAGAGCGCCGGTTCGACGTCGACCCGCCGCAACGGTTGGTACGGCTGGCGTCCAGCGGCCGCGATTCGGACTAGTGCGGGCGGCACGCCGACCGAGTCGGTCCACAGTCACCATTGGCTGCGTGGCGCCGCGGAGACGATCGACCTCGGCGACACGGACCTGGGCGAGGCGGACCTTCGTGGAAGCAGTCCGCGCGAGACCCGTCTCCGGCAACTGGCCGACACCGGACCACTCGGCGCGTCATTGCGTCTCGTCAAACGGTTCGTGACGCAGATCCGACGCCCGGCGCTCGTCGTCAACCTCGTTCTTGTCGCGCTAGTGGCGGCCGGCGGCGTCTTCGCATACCTGTCGGTCGCCGGCGGTGGCAGCACGCGGCCCACGTCGGCCGCCGGCGCCCTCCGGTACGCCGCCCGGCTGCAATCCGTGACGCAGACGGCATCCGCGTCCGGGACGGTGGCGAGTTCCGACGTCGTCACCGCGAACTTCGCCACGAACGGGATCGTCACGGCGATCTACGTGAAGCTCGGGCAGGCGGTGACCAAGGGCCAGGCACTCGCGCGCATCGATGGCACGTCCGCCGACGAACAACTCACCACCGCGAAGGACAACCTGACGTCGGCGGAGGACAGCCTCACTCGGGCGAAGGACTCCGGTGACACCACCGCGATCGATTCGGCGCAGCTTCAGGTCGACTCGGCTCAGGACGCCGTCACGTCGGCGCAGGACGCCGTCGACGGCGTGGTGCTGCGTGCGCCGATCGCGGGCACGATCATTGCCCGCAACGGTACGGTCGGCGCTTCGAGTGGCAGCACGAGCGGGTCCGGCGGGTCGGGTTCTGGCGGATCCGGCGGCGTGTCCGGCAATGGTTCGGGCACCAGCGGGTCCGGCAGCGGATCCGGATCGAGCAGCGCGTCCGGCGGCTTCATGCAGATCGCGGACCTCACGAAGATGGAGATCGACGCGAGCTTCGCCGAGGCGGACGCGACGAAACTCGCCGTCGACATGCCGGCGAACGTGACCTGGAACGCGCTCACCGGCGCGACCGCGACGGGCACCGTCGCCTCCATCGACCCGACCGCGACAACGTCGAACAACGTGGTGAGCTACGGCGTTGTGATCGATCTCCAGACGCTGCCCAAGGGCATCCGCATCGGCGAGTCGACGAACGTCGTGGTGACCACGGCGTCGAAACAGAACGTGCTCGCGATCCCGTCCGCGGCGGTCACCGGCGTCGGTTCGACCGGGATCGTCACCGTGTATGACAACGGAACGACGCGACGGCAGCCGGTCGGCATCGGGTTGGTCGGCGACACGCTGACCGAGATCACATCGGGGTTGCAGGCCGGCGAACAAGTCGTGTTGCCATCCGTCACGAGCAGCGGCACGACGACGAACCCGTTGGGCGGCACCGGATTCGGCGGTTTCGGTGGCGGCGGTTTCGGCGGTTTCGGTGGTGGCGGCGGGTTCGGTGGCGGCATCGGACGGGGCACCGGCGGCGGCACCGGGCGCGGCACCGGCGGCGGAGGCGGTGGTGGCACCGGTGGCGGCGGGCAGTGACGTGGCGCAGCCAGCCGGCGACCCGCGCGCCGGTCTGCGTACGGAGACCGCGATCCGGCCGGTCCTGCACGTCGAGAACGTCGTCAAGACGTACGGCGACGGAGACACCGCGGTGCACGCGTTGCGCGGCGTCTCGTTCTCAGTCGAGCGCGGCGACTACGTAGCGATCATGGGTGCGTCCGGCTCAGGCAAGTCGACGCTGATGAACATCCTCGGGTGCCTCGACATCCCGTCGGGCGGGCGCTACCTGCTCGACGGCGTGGACGTGTCGCGACTCGAAGACCGCCGGCTCGCGCTGATCCGCAACCGGCGGATCGGATTCGTGTTCCAGTCGTTCAACTTGATTCCGCGGACCACCGCACAGGCGAATGTCGAGTTGCCGCTGGCGTACGCCGGGATGAAAGCGCGCGAACGGCATCGCCGAGCGCGAGCCGCCCTGGAACTCGTCGGGCTCGGGGATCGCGCGAACCATGAGCCCAGCAAGCTCTCTGGGGGTCAGCAACAACGAGTCGCAGTGGCCCGCGCGCTGGTCACCGCGCCCGCACTGGTGCTCGCCGACGAGCCGACCGGGAACCTGGACAGCCATTCGACCGCTGAGGTCCTCGCGGTGCTGGATCGGCTGAACCAGTCGGGCCGCACCATAGTGCTCATCACCCACGAGCCCGATGTCGCCGATCATGCGCGACGGTTGATCCGGCTCGTGGACGGGCGCATCGTCACCGACGTACGCCATCGGCCGCTGCCGTACCTTCAGCGAACGGTGACCGTGGCATGAACGCGTACGAGACGATCCGCTTCGCCCTCCGCGGAGTCACCGCGAACAAGCTGCGCTCTGGCCTGACGGTGCTGGGCATCCTGATCGGTGTCGGTGCGGTGATCCTGCTCGTCGCGGTCGGCAACGGCGCACAACAGGCCATCCAACGCAACATCGAGGCGCTGGGCACGAACACGCTCACAATCACCTCGGGCGGCGGCCGGAACGCCGGTGCGACAAGCCGGAGCACGCAGTTGACACCAGAGATCGCGACCGCGCTTGTCAACCACGCGATGGCGCCGGATGTGATTAGCGCGTCTCCGGTGGTGACCACCTCCGAGGACGCCACCTATAACGGCACCGACGCGACGATCAGCCAGTTCGTGGGTACGGTCCCGGAATACCTGCCAGCCGAGAACTACAGCGTCGCCAGCGGCGCGCCATTCACCACGTCGGATGTCACGGCCGGCCGGAAGATCGTCCTCATCGGGCAGACGGTGCAGTCGGATCTGTTTCCGGACGGCGGCGCTGTCGGCAAGCAGATCACCGTCAACGGAACGCTCTTCACGGTGGTCGGAGTGCTCGCCAACAAGGGATCGGCCGGCTTCGCGGATCCGAACGACGTGGCGATTGCGCCGATCAGCGCGGTACGCGCTTCGTTGACCGGCTACGGGTCGGTGAGCCAGATCGTCGTGGAGGCGCGCAATGCCGATCGCGTCGACGCGGCACAGAACGAGGTCACCGGCATCCTCAACACCGAGCTCAAGGTCACCGACCCAACGAACGAGCCGTTCCGCGTGCTGAACCAGGCTCAGCTGCTCTCCACGCGTACCAACACGCTCAAGACGTTCACCGTGCTGCTCGCCGCGGTGGCCGGCATCAGCCTGCTCGTCGGCGGCATCGGCATCACGAACATCATGATGGTGACGGTGACCGAACGGACCCGCGAGATCGGCATCCGCAAGGCATTGGGTGCTCGTCGGCGCACGATTCTCACGCAGTTCCTCGTCGAGGCAACCGTCCTCTCGGTGCTCGGCGGCGCGCTGGGGGCGATCGCCGCGCTCGTCGGCGCGCAATTCACCATCGCCGGCATCGCGCCCGCGATCGTCCCGAGCTCGGTGCTGCTCGCGATCGGCGTCTCGGTAGCGGTTGGCTTGTTCTTCGGCAGCTACCCGGCGAGCCGGGCGGCATCCCTGCGTCCGATTGAGGCTTTGCGGTATGAGTGACATCCGCGACATGAGTGACATCCCGGCACGCGGCCCGGCACCGATGTCGCCGTCGACGTCGGCGGTGTCGCGCGGCGTGGGCGCATTCGACGATCCGGCATTCGCCGACGGGTACGTCTCCGGCGATACCACCGGCGAGATACCCATCGACGAGCCGTCCGGCGTCGACCTCTCGACGGATCCGTTCGCGGACAACCTGACCGCGGAACTCGAAGCGGCCGCACCGCAGCCGTGGCGCAATCGCGCGACGTACCTGCTCGGCGCGCTGGTTCTGGTGGCCGCCGGCTTCGTTGGCGGCGTACAGGTGGAAAAGCATCTCGGATCGACGGCGACGGCGGCCAACGCACGCACCGGCGCGGCGGCGGCGTTCGCGGGTGCGCGCGGTGCGGGCGGCGGTTTCGGCCGCGGCGGGGGAGCAGACGGGGGTACGCCGACCAGCGGCGCGTCGGCGAGCGCGAGCACGGGCACCGCCGCCACGCAGACGAACACCGGGAAGGTCACGCTCGTCGACGGCTCGACCGTTTACGTGACGCTGGCGAGCGGCGACGTGCTGACCGTGAAGACCACGTCGGCCACGAAGATCTCGGTCGGCTCGGTCACGAAGGTGAGCGGGCTCAAGGTCGGCGCTTCGGTGACCGTGACCGGTCCGACGGACACCAACGGCAACGTGACCGCGACGTCGATCACGGCCGGCTCATAACGCGATGTCGTGAGCATCAACCTAGTCGCGCAAGCGTCGCGTCGGTCTCGGCGATGAGAGCGGCGATGAGCTCCGCGGCCGGCATTCGACGCGCGAGTGGCCCGCCCTGACCCGCGAGCATCGGCGGTTCCGGGCTGAGAAACCGCGCCAGCGGATAGCCGGGCGGCTCGAGTCCGGCAGCCTCCAGCCGGTCCACCACAGCGGTACGCACGGCACGCGCATGCCGACCGGTCAGCACGCGTGTGATGGTCGTGTCACTCGCCAGCGCGTTCCGGTGTGCCTCCGTAGTGCCGGCCTCGGTGCTCGTCAGGAACGCCGTGCCGAGCTGAACCCCGTGCCCGCCGAGGGCGAGCGCCGCGGCAATGCCACGGCCGTCCATGATGCCGCCGGAGGCGACGACGGGTACGGACACCGCATCGGCGACTTGCGGCACCAACGCGAGGGTACCGATGAGGGAGCTGTCGACCGGACCGAGGAACGTCCCGCGGTGCCCGCCGGCCTCGTACCCCTGCGCCACGACCGCGTCCACGCCCGACGCCTCCAAGGCGGCCGCCTCCGCTACGGTCGTCGCCGTGCCGATCACGACCGCGCCGGTGGCCCGGACCGCGTCGAGCGGCGGGATCCCGAAGGTGAAACTGAACACCGGCACGCGTTCGGCGACGACGACCGCTATCTGGTCGTCGACGTCCGGGAGAGAGGTCTGAGCCGGTGCGGCGACACCGGTGAGCGCGGACCAGGCCGCTACTCGATCGGTCGATGGCGCTGGCAGCGGTGCGAAGAGGTTGACCGCGAACGGTGCATCGGTTCGTGCCCGTACGAATCGGATCGCCTCACGCAGATCGTCCGGCCGCAGCATCGCGCCGGCGATCGAGCCGAGGCCGCCAGCCGCTGAGACCTCCGCGGCGAGCGCCGGAGTGGCCGGTCCGCCGGCCATCGGCGCCGAAATGATCGGTACGCGGAGCCCGAGCCGCCGCGTCAGCGGAGTGTCACGCCACGACATCGTGTCGTCCTTCCGTTATCCGGGCACCGCCACCGCGCGCAGCGCGATATCGGCCGAAGGTGCAGGTCAGCCGTCCGTGAACCGGTCGGCGCATCGGCCGTTCGTCGGTATTTTCGAATGAGGTGCTTGAGCGCACGCGTGCTGGGTAATGCGCCGCTGGGGTGAAGAGCATGCTCGCACAGAAGTCGCGGACGGCGATCTGGGTCGGCGCGGTTGTCGTCGTCCTCGCGGTCA
>DATFRR010000076.1:0-26801 GCA_035263025.1 Micromonosporaceae bacterium | reverse complement strand
GCCGAGCTGGGCGGTCTCCGATGTGAACCGGTCTCCGGTGAGTTGCATGCCGTCGCCTGAGTCTCCGGCGAAGCGGATCACCACACGATCCAGCTGACGGACCTGTTTGGTCAACGTGCGTCGACCTCCTCGGGAACAATATGCGCACGCAAGCCTACGTCGCCCGTGCACCAGGAGTCTCGTCGGATGCCCCGGGTGTGATCCATAGGACGGTGGCTATCCCACCGATTGGATTAGCCGGGGTCAACCCCATCGAAGACGTTCTTGCCGGACCGGGGTCGCCGCGCCCAGGGTGGCGTGCCACGATCGACGCATGCGCCACTGGGTCCTGCTGTTCCTGCTCGCCGTCACGGTCGCGGTCATCGCATATCTCGCCGTGTGGGTGTTCACGGGCAACGACCGTGGTCTGGACCGGGAGGAGCCGGATGGTCGGGCCGTTCCGCTGCCCGGCGACCGACCACTGGTGGAATCGGACATTTCTTCAACACGGTTCGATACCGTAGCGCGCGGGTACCGGATGGTGCAGGTCGACGCCGCATTGCGTCGCGCTGCGTACGACATCGGGTACAAACAGGAGCTTATTGACGTGCTCGAGGCGGAAGTGATCGCGCTCCGCGACGGCCGTGCGGATGACGCGGACGCACTGCGCCGCGCGCGGGATAGTGCGCTCGGTGGCAGCGCGACGTCCGTCACGTTGGCCCCAGTCGACGCGAGCCGAGACGGGCAGCCCCGCGACGTACGGCTGGAAGGCGCCGCCGCGTTCGCCGACGCGGACGTCGAAGACGAGCAGGACACCGGAGACGAGGCCGACCCGACCACGGTCAGCGAGCGCGCGGCCAGCGGTCGATGAGCCCTGGCGATCGGCAGATCGGCGCGCCGACCGGGGGCCCGGACGAGGCCCCGACCACCGAAGTGACGGCTGCGGTGATCGTCAACGCCCCGGCCGAGCGCGTCTTCGAAGCACTGACCGCCTGGGAGCGGCAGAGCGAGTGGATCCCGTTCACCACCGTGAAGATCACCAAGGGCGATGGTGGAGTCGGCAGCACGATCGAGGCGGTGACCACGATCGGGCCCGCGGTGCTGACCGACACCATGCGAATTGAGGCGATCGACCGGCCGTACCAGGTGCGTGTCATGCACACCGGCAAGATCCTTCGAGGCCCGGGCGTGATGCGGTGCACCGCGATGGGACCGGGCCGGACGCAGGTCGTCTGGCACGAGCGATTTCAGCTGCCCGCCGGTCTCGCCGGCAAGCTCGCGTCGCCGCTGCTGTGGCCGGGCTCCAAGGCAGGCCTCACGCGTGCCCTGCGTCGGTTCGCCCGCCTCGTCGAGGACGGGACACTGTAGTCGGTGCTGTCGGCCGGGCTGGCTAGGGTTTCGCCATGGCTCGTACGGTCAAGTCTGACCACATCGCGGCCGGGCTCACGCTCGGCGACGACGGCCGCCTGCGCTGCTCCTGGGCGGAGAGCACGGTGGACTACCGGGGATACCACGACGACGAGTGGGGCCGACCGGTGCGCACCGACGACGGACTCTACGAACGGATGACGCTGGAGGCGTTCCAGTCCGGTCTCGCGTGGATCACGATCCTGCGCAAAAGGCCAGCGTTTCGGCGCGCCTTTGCGGACTTCTCGATCCCCGAGGTCGCGACGTTCGGCGAGGCGGACGTGGCGCGGTTGCTCGCTGACGCGGGCATCGTACGGAACCGGTCGAAGATCGAGGCAGCGGTGGCGAACGCACGTGCGGCGCTCGAACTGCCGGACGGACTCGCAGCGTTGTTGTGGTCGTACGCACCGCCGCCCCGCCGTCGCCGACCCCGGTCCGGCGAGGTGCCGTCGGCCACGCCGGAGTCGACGGCGATGGCCCGCGATCTCCGCAAACACGGCTTCCGGTTCGTCGGACCGACGACGGCGTACGCGTTGATGCAATCCACCGGCATGGTCGACGACCACATCGACGGTTGCCACGTGCTGCCACCGCGTCACTGAGCGCGGCCCTCATGGTGGGATGGAGTGCGTGCGGTACTGGTCCGTGGTGATCGCCGCCGATCGGTACGACACCGAACGGCTCTACCAACGCGATGGCCTGGTCGTGTCGGGACTCGGAAGTTCCCCGATGGCGGCCGGCGACGGTGTTGTACTCGTCGCGGCGACCCGGACTCCGGTGGCGTTCGGCATCGGCACGGTGCGCGACCTCAGCCCCGTCGAAGGCGGCGAGGACCGCGATGACGGTGCCGTCGTGATCACATACCTGCAACGGATGTTTGACGCACCACGGCCGGTGCCGCAGTCGCTCGCCACCGCAGCGCTGACCGAGATCGACGAGCCGATCTGGGCCGGCTTGGCCCGACCGGTCGAAGTGGAAGCGCCGTCTACGTGGCTCGTCAGCCTCGACTTGCCGATCGAGGCGCCAAGCGCGGCCGAGGCGGTACGCGTCTTCTGGACGTACGTGGCCGAACTCGGCCCGCAGGAACTCCCGACGTTCGTCAGCCCGGCCGGCAACGAGCTGGCCATGCAGGCGATGGTCGGCGGGATCGAGGTGAACCTCGACCCCGAGGAGGACGAGGGTTGACCTGGCGCTCGAGGGGCGCGCTCCGTCTCGTCGTGATGGACGAGCACGGGCGAGTCGTCAAGCCGTTGGCAGAACGGCCGCTCGAGCCGTATCGACGAGTCCGCCAGTATGCCCACAAGACCTGGGACCGGCCGGATTCAAGCTAGCGGCCGTTGAAGACGGGTCGTTGCTTTGCGATAAATGCCGCGACCGAGTCGGTGTGATCCGCCGTCGCGCCACAAATCGCCTGCGCTTCGGCCTCCGCCTCGAGCGCCTCGGCGAGCGTGCCGGATTCGGCCACCAGCAGCTCGCGCTTGATCTGCCCGTACGCGATGGTCGGCCCGGCGGCGAGTCGTGCGGCGAGCGCGTGCGCCGTCCCGATGATTGCGTCGTCGTCTTCGACGAGCGTGGTGAGCAGGCCCAGGCGCGATGCTTCGGCGGCGTCGACGGGCCGGGCCAGGATCGCCAGCTCGATGGCCTTTGCGTGGCCGACCAGCCGGGTCAGCGTCCACGAGGATCCGGTGTCGGTGGCGAGGCCGACGTTGGCGAACGCCATCAGGAAGCCGGTCGACGGCCCGCCGATCCGGAAGTCGGCAAGGAATGCGAGGCCGGCACCGGCGCCGGCGGCCATGCCACGGACCGCCGCGACCACCGGCTTCGGCATCTCGGCCAGCCGGCGCACGATCGGGTTGTAATGCTCGCGAACCGTCGACAACGGGGTGGGGGAGCCGCTGTCCAGCATGGCGGTGTGTTCGCGGAGATCCTGGCCGACGCAGAACGCCCGACCGGCGCCGGTCAGGACAATGGCCCGGACCGACGGGTCGTCAGCGAGGTCGTTGAGTGTGTCGCGCAGCGCAACCTTCAGCTCCACCGACAGCGAGTTCAGCGATTCGGGACGGTTGAGCGTCAGTGTCGCCACGCCGTCGGCGGTGTCGACCAGCAGCACGGTCACGGTTGGCCACCCTTCACAGCGGACAGGCATTGCGCGACGAACTCGTCCGCGGCCGGGCGAAGCCGGCTCGCGTGCAGGTCGAAGAATTCCGCCGCGTCGTGCCCTGGCCACCGTGCCGGCAGCAGGTCCGGCGGAAGAGCCGGATCGCGGAACAGGAACGTACGCCACGCGTGCACGAGCCGGAACCGGGCCATGTACGCCGCCTTGACGTCGCCGTCAGCGTCGACCCGCTCAACCACGGAACGCATCGCGACGACGAAATCGCGGTACTCGCGACCGATCCGTTCCAGATCCCATGCCTGGCTCACCAGTGCGGTCGCACCGCGTACGCCGCCGGAGTGGTTCGCACTGAACCGCTGGAACCGTACCCCCGCCTCGGAGAGCACGCCCTCGGCCTCAGGCGACGGCTTGGTGGCCACCCATGTGGTGTCGCCGATCGTTCCGTAGCCCAGATAGGCGAGGTTGTTGGCGATGCGCTGCCGGTCCGCGCGTGGCACCGGCGCGTCCGCGATGATCAGGTCGAACGTTCCCTCCCACGGCTTCGGGTTCGTGCGATAGATCCGTTCGGCCGCCTCGTCGAGCCGGTGCGCGGCGCGCTGGGTGATCAGATAGCCCGGCCCGGACGACAGCCGCAGAGGGAGGAGCCAGCCCTGGCGTACCATTCGCGAGACCGCGGTCCGCACGGCCGGTGCACCGATTTCGAGGGGCGCCAACAGGCGTACGAGGGCCGCGACCGGTGCCCGCCCGCCGTGGGCGCGGAGGTGGTCGCCGTAAAGATCAAAGAGTGCCGACCGTGCTTGCACGGGCGTTGCCCACCCCACCTCGCTGATCGGCGTCAACCGAGTCTGGCCCGCGGATTGGTCATTGTGACATTGATTAGTTCGGGCCGCTAGAGCCCCGTCACAGGGCCCTCAGCGAGGTGGAGAGGGCCGACGAAGCGAGTCGGTTTGGGTCTTGCGGACCACATCAGGGAAAATCATTTCCTCGGCATGCGTGCCTGCCCGATTCGGGCGCGTGCGCGGGCGCGACCTCGGTCCTCCACCGCCGTCCGGCAGGGCGGGCGCGGCATGGTCCGGGCCGGTCCGTGCGCCGAGCACCGCACGTGGAGAGGGGAGACAACATGGCGGCGATGAAGCCGCGGACGGGAGACGGTCCGCTGGAGGTCACCAAGGAGGGCCGCGGGATCGTCATGCGCGTGCCGCTGGAAGGCGGTGGCCGGCTCGTCGTCGAGATGACCCCGGACGAGGCCACCGCGCTCGGCGAAGCACTACGCGCCGCGGTCGGCTGACAAGCAGGTCTTCCTTCCGCTGCACGTTTCGACGTCCGCCACACCCGCGGCGCACGTCGTCGCGGCGCAAGCCGATGTGGCGGCCGGGTCTCTGGTGGCATAGCGTTCACCGCGCATGTGGGCGATCCCACACGCACTCGGACGACGTCGGCTCGCCGCGGCGGCGTGCGCTTCGTCATTGGCAGACCCGCGCAAGGAGCATGCGTGCTCAACATCCGGCTGTCCGATCGACTGATCACCGCGCATCCGCGGGTGCTCGCGGTCGCCGTCACCGCCCAGCCCCGGCCGGCACTCCAGCCGGGCAGCGGCGTCGTACACGCAGATCTGCGTACCCAACTCGAGGCATACCTTGCCGACATCGATCACAACGGGCAGGCAGGCACCGTGGCGGCGCTGCCCCGACCGCTGGCGATGCCTCGACGCGTGCTGCTGGTCGGCGTCGGCGATGGTGACGAGAGCGGGTGGCGGACGGCCGGTGCGGCTCTCGCTCGGGCCGCCGCGACCGACGAGGCGCTGGACATCGCACTCCCGGACGGCACCGCCCCGGATGCGGTACGAGGGCTGGCGGAGGGGCTGTGGCTCGCCTCGTACACGTTCAGTCTGACGCGGCGGCGACCTCCAGCGGCCGACGAGACTAGGCCATCGGATCGAGGGTTCAGTCCTGGTCGCCGCGACGCGGAGGTGTTTGTCGACGGTGATCCGGATCAGGTTCTGCGCAAGGTAACCCTGCTGACGACCGACGCCAGCGACCCGGACGGCGGCTACGCCACGGCGCTCGGACAGGCTCACTCGGTCGCGACCGCGACCCGCTTCGCCCGCGATCTCACGAACATGCCGAGCGAGGAGAAGACGCCGGCGTGGTTCGCCGATCAGGTCGTCTCGAACGCGGCCGGCAAGACCGGGCTCGATGTCCGGATCTGGGCCGGTGACGAACTCGCTTCCACTGGATTCGGCGGAGTGATCGCGGTCGGCGGTGGATCGACACGCGCGCCGCGGCTCGTCCAGCTGTCGTGGCAGCCGGCCGAGGCGCGCCGGCACGTCGTGCTCGTCGGCAAGGGGATCACGTTCGATACCGGCGGGATCTGCATCAAGCCGCGTGAGGGCATGAAGCTAATGCGCAAGGACATGGGTGGTGCCGCGGCGATCATCGCGGTCACGCTCGCCGCCGCGGATCTGGATTTGCCGGTACGGATAACCGCGCTCGCGCCGCTCGCGGAGAATATGGCCAGCGGGTCCGCGTGGCGCCCCGGCGACATCGTGCGCCACTACGGCGGCCGGACCAGCGAGTGTCTCAACACCGACGCGGAGGGCCGCGTCGTCCTGGCCGATGCGCTGGCGTACGCCGCCGCGGAGCTCACTCCGGACGCGTTGATCGATCTCGCCACGCTGACCGGCGCGGCTGGAGTCGCCCTGGGCAAGCGGACCGCGGCGCTGTATAGCGACAACGCGCAGCTCGCCGGCGAACTCTGCGCGGCAGCCGAGGCGGCCGGTGAACGCGCTTGGCGGATGCCGCTGGTCGACGACTACGTCCGCGACATCGCCAGCGAGGTCGCGGATGTGGCGAACACATCGAGCGCCGGCGCCGGCTCCATCGCCGCCGCACTGTTCCTGCGGGAGTTCACCGGACCGGCGCGGCCGAACTGGGTCCACATCGACATGTCCGCGCCAGCGTGGTCCGAGGCGGCCGACGGTGAGCTGGCCAAGGGCGCGACCGGATGGGGCGTACGAACGCTGTTGCGCTGGCTCAGCGAGCAGTAAGTCTCGCCACATCGCCCGCGATGTTCGACCGAATTCGCCCGATCCGTCCACGGAGTCCTAAGACCGGTCTTGGTACGGCCCCGCCGCGTGCCATCCTGGAACGGACGAGTCACGAGCCGACGATTGGGGATGCCGTGACGGATGGATCGGCACCATGGTCGGCGCGCCCGACCGGCGGCGCCGTGCCACCGTCGGAGCACGCCGATGAGCTGGCGTGGTCCGGGAACCACGCGAACGGCAACGGCAACGCCGCGCACGCCACGAGCGCGAACGCGGCCTCGCCGTGGTGGACGGACGCACGAGCGGATCCGTGGCGCGATCCGACTGCGCCCGCCGCGGTCATCGTTCCGGCACGTGGACCTGATCCAGTCGCGGTGCCCGAGGTCGATCCCCCGAAGCGACGGGTCTCGCTCGGACACGTACTCGTCATCAGCCTGCTCGCCGCACTGTTGGCCGGCGGCCTCGGCGGCGCGCTCGGCTACCTGGCCGCGGTCAAGAGCGGGCTGCGCGAAGCCGTACCGCTTGGCACCGGTGCATCGGGCACCCCGGGTGTGGCGCAGCGGGCGCCCGGATCGCTTGCCGCGGTGGCGAAGAAGGTCCTGCCCAGCGTCGTCACGGTGCGGGTGGACAGCCCGCTTGGTACGGCGATCGGATCGGGATTCATCGTCTCGTCCGACGGCTACATGATCACGAACGACCACGTCATCGACGGCCTGAACGGCAATGCAACGATCACGTTCAACGACTCAACGACCGCCGCCGCCAAGCTGGTCGGCACGGATCCGGAGTCGGACGTAGCGGTCCTGAAGATCGCGAAGACGGGGCTGCCGGCCGTCACGTTCGGCGACTCGGACGCGATCGCGGTCGGCGATCCGGTGCTGGCCATCGGCGCACCGCTGGACCTCCAGAACTCGGTGACCGCAGGCATCATCTCGTCGTTGCGGCGGCCTCTCGAGATCTCCGACGGCACCGGCCCAACGCGTTACTACGCGGCGATTCAGACCGACGCCGCGATCAATCATGGCAACTCGGGCGGTCCGCTCGTGGACGCGGCCGGGCAGGTCATCGGCGTCGACGCGGTGATCAAGTCGATCGGCTCAAGCGACGAAGACGCCGGCAACATCGGACTAGCCTTTGCCATCCCCATCAACCAGGCCAAACGGATCGCGGAGTCGCTGATCGCCACGGGCAAGGTCCAACGTACGGTGATCGGCGCCACGCTGCAGGCGAGCTACCACAACCCGAACGGCGGCGTACGGATCTCCGGCGTCGCGACCGGTGGGCCCGCGCAGAAGGCTGGCCTGAAGTCCGACGACGTGATCCTGTCGATCGGGGGCACTCCGCTGGACGCGGCCGGCGACCTGACCGCGGTGGTCCGCGAATACGCACCCGGTACGGTTGTCCCGGTCATCTTCCTGCGCGGCACCGGGCGGCACACCGTGCAGGTGAAGCTCGTCGCGACCGACGGCTGAGTGTCGGCTGGCTGAACACCGTGGCGGGCATCTGGCCACCACGCAGCACGGCTGCGTACGCTGGGTGCGGCGACCGCGGCGGATGGGAGGTGAGCGGTGGACTTCTTCGGCGTCAACGGCTGGGAGTTCCTCGTTCTCCTGCTGCTCGCGTTGTTCATCTTCGGGCCGGACAAGCTGCCGCGCGCGATCAGCGACGGCGTTCGGATGGCGCGCAACCTGCGTGACATGGCGCGCAACGCGACCAATGACCTGAGCCGCGAGCTCGGCACCGACATCAGTCTCGAGGACCTGCACCCAAAGGCCTTGATCCGCAAGCACATCCTGAGCGAAGAGGACGAGCTGGCGATCCGGAAGCCGATCGAGAGCCTCTACCGGGACGTACGAGGCGACTTGACCGGCGTACACGGCGACCTTGCGCAGGTGGCACAGGATCTCGACGTCCGGCACAAGCCGGTCAATCCGGGCGGGCCGGCAACCGCGAGCTCAACGGCCGGCATCGCCACCCAGACGTACGACGCCGACGCCACCTGACACGCCGGCGGCGAATTGGTCAGGAGCGTGCCACCGGCTGGAGCCCGAGCGGCTTGCCGGCCAGCGACTCCCGCCGGGTCGCCAGCCGGTCCGCAATCTTCGACAACGCGATGGCCGCCGGCGCATCCGGGGCGGCGAGCACGATCGGCGTGCCGCCGTCGCCGGACTCCCGTACCCGGGTGTCGAGCGGGATCTGACCGAGCAGCGGGACGGCGGCGCCGACGAGCCGCGTCAGCGAGTCGGCCACGGTCGCGCCGCCCCCCGAGCCGAAGATGTCCATACGTTCGCCGGTGGGCAGCTCGAGCCACGACATGTTCTCGATGACGCCGACCAACCGCTGGTGTGTCTGTAGTGCGATGCCGCCGGCGCGCTCGGCGACCTCGGCCGCCGCGGCCTGCGGAGTGGTGACGACGAGGATCTCTGCGTTCGGCAACAGCTGGGCGAGCGAGATCGCGATGTCTCCGGTGCCGGGTGGCAGGTCGAGCAGCAGGACGTCGAGGTCGCCCCAGTAGACATCGGCGAGGAACTGCTGCAACGCGCGATGCAGCATCGGTCCGCGCCACACCACAGCGGCGTTGCCCGCGGTGAACATGCCGATCGAGATCACTTTCACGCCGTGCGCCTGTGGCGGCATGATCATGTCCTCGACCTGCGTCGGGCGATCCGCGGTCCCGAGCATGCGCGGCACCGAATGGCCGTAGATATCGGCGTCCACCACGCCGACCGAGAGCCCGCGATCGGCCAGCGCCGCGGCTAGGTTCACCGTCACGCTCGACTTCCCGACGCCGCCTTTGCCGCTGGCCACTGCGTAGACCCTCGTCCGGCTGCCCGGCTGAGCGAACGGGATCACCGGCTCCACGTTGGCGCCGCCGCGCAACCGCGTCTGTAGGTCCTTGCGCTGTTCGGGAGACATCACGCCGAAGTTGACCTCGACGCGCGACACGCCAGACACGGCTCCGACAGCGGCGGTGATGTCCGCGGTCAGCTTGTCGCGGAGCGGGCACCCCGCGACTGTCAGCAGGATGTCGACCGTGGCGAGGCCGTGCGGGTCGACGCGTACCGACTCGACCATCCCCAAGTCAGTGATCGGCCGCCGGATCTCCGGATCATCGACGGTCGCCAGGGCGGCGCGGATCGCGTCGTCGAGCGAGGTCGTCGAGGCGGTCATGGTGGCCATGCTACGGCGCACGTTCGGGTGCCGGCCCGTGCGGCCCGACCGAACCACGCTCGTTGTGGCGCACCAAACACCGCAGCTATCCGTGGCCGACCTGCGCCTTCCGGCCGCATTCGTGCTGAATCTGATGAATAAGGCGATTGGGGGTGGACGGCCGCGTCCGCCCGATGCGACGATTGGAATGAGCCGCCGCGCGCCTTCGCAACCCCTTGAGGCGCGCGGCGAAATGCGTCCGGCCACCGGTGTCGCTGCGACGCGGGCACCCAGCGGCACCGATGCAAGCATTGGCACCGCCGGTCGCAGCCAGCCTCACTACCGGCCGCGTCGGCTGCGGGACGGCGGCGGCAGCTCCTCGTCGTACGTGTCCACGGCGTCAATCGGGTCGTCGAGTGCCTCACCGGCGCTCTTGCGCCCGGCTCGTTTCGCGTCCTTCTGGCGCTCCTTGCGGTCGAGTCGCGCGCGCCGGTCGGCGGATTCGTCGAGTTCCTCGGCGAGCCGGGACAGCTCCGATCGGACGAAGTCGCGCGTGCTGACCTCGCCGATCGCGATCCGTAGCGCCGCGATCTCGCGGGCCAGGTATTCGGTGTCCGCCTTTTGGGCCGATGCGCGACGTCGGTCCTCCTCGAAGGACAGTCGATCGCGGTCGGCCTGCCGGTTCTGTGCGAGCAGGATCAGTGGCGCGGCGTACGACGCTTGTAGTGACAGCAACAGCGTGAGGAACGTGAACGTGTAGGGGTCGAATCGCAGGTTTCGTGGCGCCAGCGTGTTCCAACCGATCCACAACACGATCACCACGGTCATGTAGACCAGGAACAGGGCCGTACCCATGAACCGCGCAATTGCCTCCGACCACCGGCCGAACGCCTCGGGGTCGTAGCGAGGTAACGCGATGCGGGCGGGCTGGCGTGGTTGATCGAGCCGGGAGTCCCGGCGCGGCTCAGCCACCGGTCGCTCCGTTGTCACGACGCGAGGCATCGTCGCCAGTACCCGCCGCCGCAATGCGCGCGAGTTCGGTCACGTGTGCGTCGCTGTCGCGGTCGCGCCAGTCCCGCGGCAGCAAATGGTCGAGTACGTCGTCGACGGTGACCGCGCCGACAAGGCGGCCGAGGTCATCGACGACAGCTAGCGCGACGAGGTTGTAGGTCGCCATTCGCCGAGTGACCTCGGGCAGGGGCGTGGCCGGAGAGAGCGGCTCGATATCGCTGTCCACCACGCCGCCGAGCAGCGACGCGGGCGCCTCGCGCAGCAGCCGCTGGAAGTGCACGACGCCGAGATAGCGCCCAGTCGGCGTGGCCATCGGCGCCCGGGCCACGAATACGCTGGCCGCGACGGCGGGGGAGAGCTGCGGTTCGCGTACCCGCGCCAGAGCCTCGGCCACCGTCGCGTCGGGCGTGAGGATGACCGGCTCGGACGTCATGAGCGAGCCGGCCGTACCAGGCAGGTAGTCAAGCAGTTGCCGCACCGGATTGGCCTCGTCCGGCGACATCAGGTCGAGCAGCACCTCCTGGTCCACCTTGGGCAGCTCGGCCAGCAGGTCGGCGGCGTCGTCCGGGTTCATCTCCTCGAGGATGTCGGCGGCCCGCTCGGGCTCGAGGGCACCGATGATCTCGACCTGGTCGTGCTCCGGCAACTCTTCGAGCACGTCGGCCAGGCGCTCGTCATCGAGCGCCGCCGCGACCTCCACGCGTCGGCTGTCGGACAGGTCCTGCAAGACGTTGGCCAGGTCGGCGGCCCGCATGCTGTCCAGCACCGCGAGCAACGACGCGGTGCCTTGCGCCTCCGGCGCACCGACCAGCCCGGTCACCTCGCCCCAATCGAGTTGCTGGAGGTGACCGCGGCGACCCAACCGACCCGCATGCTCGCGAACCGCGACGCGCGTGAGTGTCCACTCACCGGATCGGTCCGCCTCCATGCCAACGTCCGCGACCGACGCGGGGCGTCCGGACTCGACCACCGTCACTCGTCGATCCAGCAACTCCTCGAGGACCAGCAACTCGCCCGGTCGCTTCTCGAATCGCCGGAGGTTCAGCGTGCCGGTGCCGAGCTGCACCGCATCGGTCTCCATCGCCTCGATGCGTCCAATGGGCAGGAAGATCCGCCGCCGCATGACGAACTCGGCGATCAGACCGACGACGCGCGGCGGAGCGCCCTCCGGACGGAAGCGCGCGACCGCGTCCCGTACTCGACCAACCTGGTCCCCGTTCGGATCGAACACGGGCAGGCCGGCGAGACGGGCGATGTAGATGCGCGTCGCCGTCGTCATGGGACCAGCGTAAGAGGCCGTATGGTGCGAGGCATGAAGACCCTCAGGTACGAGATCGTCGACGTGTTCACCGACCGGCCGTACGCCGGGAATCCGCTCGCCGTGGTTTTCGGTGCCGACAGCCTCGCAACCGGGCAGATGCAAGCGATCGCCAATGAGTTCAACCTGTCCGAGACGGTCTTCGTCCTGCCGCCCACGTCGTCCGATGCGACGTACCTCGCCCGGATCTTCACGCCGTCTGCCGAGTTGCCGTTCGCCGGTCATCCGAGCGTCGGCGCCGCCGTTACGCAGATGCGTGCCGGGTTGTTCGGGCCGGGCCGAGTGGTACAGGAGTGCGGTGCGGGTCTGCTGCCCATCGAGGTATCCGAGGCCGGGTCCGCGACACTGCACGGTGGATCACCGACCGTCGGTCCGCCGGTCGATCCCGAGCCACTGCTGGCCGCAGTCGGGCTAACGAGCGCGGACTTCGTCGGCCCAGCGCCACGGTCGGCCGGCTGCGGCCTGGAGTTCCACTTCCTGTCCGTACGCATGGATGCATTGGCGCGCGCGATCGGTGACGCGGCGGCGGCGCGCGCACACGACGTCACGGACGTCTGTTTGTTTGCGTGGGATGCGGAAACGCGATCGTCGCGCACCCGTGTGTTCGTGCCGGGCCTCGGCGTCGCCGAGGATCCGGCGACCGGCTCTGCCGCGCTCGGCTTCGGCGTGTGGCTGGTGGCGAGCGGTCTGCTGCCAGGCGATGGCGAGTCCGCTTACACGATCCACCAAGGCGTGGAGATGGGACGTCCGTCCACATTGGAATGCACGGTCACGGCGGCCGACGGCGTGGCCGTGACGGCCACGGTCAGTGGTAGCGCGGTGCCGATCGCCACCGGGTCGATCGCCGTGCCACCCGAATGAGGCCTACGTCGTTGGCGCGGTGAGTGCCGCGGCTTGCGCGGCGTCGTCAGTTGGATCGAGCGCGAGTACGGTGCAGTCGCGCGCCCACCGAGCCGCGATCTCATCGACCGAGCCGGTTGCGTTGAGGCGCTTGGCGGCGAGCGCCGGGACCACCTCTCGCCAACGTTCGGTGCTCGGATCGACGGTCGTCACGCGCACCGACCAGGTCACGATCTGGCCGCCGTGATCGCCCCGCGCGGTCACGGCCGCCACACCCGCGTGCGCCAGACCGGGAGCGTCCTGTTCACCGGCGCCCGTGACGACGAACAGCGCTTCGCCAACCGGCAGGCACCACACGGCGTACGCCGGCCGCGCGCTCACCGTCACCCACACGACGGCCGCCTTGCGCGTCGCCTCCGCGACCAGCGCTTGGCCCACCGCTCTCGCACTGTCTCCGGTCGCGTGATCCGCCGTGCTCACGCCCACCATCCTGCCCCACCGACGGTGCCGGCCGACCGACGGCGGTCCCGTCGATACCATGCGGTCATGCCCTCGATCGACCCGTCATCGCCGTCGTCATCGCCGTCGGCCTCGGCAGCGGCGTTGGCGGAACTTGGCGACCGGCTGGCCGAAGCGGTGCCGGGCGCGCAGGCGAGCGTGTCTGGCGGCGGTGACTGGTCGCGTCCGACCGTCGACGTGCCGGCGGACGGATGGCGTGCGCTCGTACGATCCGCGCGCGACAACTTCGACTGCGACTTCTTTGACTGGCTGTCCGCGGTGGACGAGTTGGCCGACGGGTTCTCGATAGTCGCGCACGTCTGGTCGACCGCCGGCCGGTACGGCTTCCTGCTGCGTACCCGCGTGGCACGTGACAACCCACGGCTGGACACCATCGTCGACCTGTACCCGGGTGCGGCGTGGTCGGAGCGCGAGACGTACGAGATGTTCGACATCGAGTTCATCGGGCACCCGGATCTGCGTCCGCTGCTGTTGCCGCCCGAATTCGAGGGACACCCACTGCGCAAAGACTTCGTGCTCGCGTCCCGAGTGGCCAAGCCGTGGCCGGGTGCCGTCGAGCCGGGCGACACGGACGGCTCGGGCAGCGCACGACGAGCACCGCTGCGCCCGCCGGGCGTACCCGATCGTTAACAATTACTTAGCAACTTGCGGCAACCTGAAATGCCGTTGCGCGACATCCGGCACTGGGTCATAAGGTGCCGCGTATGACCGCCACGACCCTACCGGCCCCCGAATCCGCTGGTACGAGCCTTCCGGCCGACCACGAACCGCCGAGCAAGGTGTCGATCCGGCGCATCGTCGCGTTGTTCCGACCGCACCGCTTCATGATGACCGGGCTCCTCGCCATCGTTGCGGTGCGCGCCGTGGTGGGTGTGATCTCGCCGTTCCTACTCCGGGCGATCCTCGACAAGGGTCTGCCGGAGCGCAATCTCGCGCTGATCACCGAGCTGGCGCTCGGCATGATCGCGGCCGCCGTGGTGGGCAGCGCGCTCGGCGTCTGGACGACCCAGCTCGCCACCGTGATAGGTCAGCGCGTGATGCACGAACTGCGCGTCGCGGTTTACGGCCACCTCCAGCGCCTGTCGTTGTCGTTCTTCACGCGTACCAAGACCGGTGACGTGTTGTCACGGGTCATCAACGATGTCGGTGGCGTCGACAACGTGCTGACCAACACCGCGACCTCGACCGTCGCGTCGATGACCCAGTCCGTCGCCATCGCGATCGCCTTGCTGATCATGGATTGGAAACTCGCGATCGTGGGCATCGTGCTGATTCCGGCCTACCTGGCCGTGACATTCCGGCTCGGCGGTCAGCGCCGGCAAATCGCGCGCAACCGTCAGCGGAGCATGTCGGCGCTCACCTCGACGGTCGAGGAGACGCTGTCCGTGCCGGGCGTTCTCCTCGCGAAGACGATGGGCCTCGGACCGGAGATGCAACGGCGGTTCGCGAAACGATCGGCCGAGATCTCGAAGTTCGACCTCGCGGCCGTACTCGCCGGCCGGTGGCGGCTCGCTACCCGCGGTGCCGCCCTGACGATCGTGCCGGCCATCGCGTACTGGATCGCGGGCGTCGAGTTCACCCATGGCGGCTCGCCGACCACGCTCGGCACCGTTGTCGCATTCACGAGCATGCTGAACCGCTTCGTGGCGCCGGCCAGCGCCATGCAAGGCATCGGGCAGGCCGCGTCGACGTCCATCGCGCTCTTCGGCCGCATCTTCGACGTGCTCGACCTGCCGGTTGACATCCACGACACGTCCGGCGCGCGAGCACTCGTGACGGCCGGCGGCCGCGTCGAGTTCCGTGGCGTCCGGTTCGGGTACGAAGGAGCGGAGACGCCGACGCTCGATGACATCAATCTGGTCGTACCGGCCGGCACGTCGACCGCGATCGTCGGCGCGACCGGATCCGGCAAGACGAGTCTCGGATATCTCGTGACGCGGCTCTACGAACCGCAGGCCGGCTCGATCACCATCGACGGCGTAGACATCCGGGACGTCAGCATGGCTTCGCTGGCTCGTACGGTCGGGTTCGTCGCGCAGGACACGTACCTGCTGCACGCGTCCGTACGCGAGAATCTTCTGCTCGTCGCGCCCGATGCAACGCAGGATGACCTCGAGGCCGCGGCCCGCGCAGCGCATATCCACGACCTCATCGCGGGTTTGCCGGACGGCTACGACACGCTCGTCGGCGAGCGCGGCTACCGGTTCTCCGGCGGCGAGCGACAGCGCCTGGCCATCGCGCGGATGGTGCTTCGCAACCCGCCGGTCCTGGTGCTCGACGAGGCCACCAGTGCGTTGGACACTCGCACCGAGCGTGCCGTCCAGGCAGCGCTCGACGAGCTGGCCAAGGGACGGACCACCATCGTGATCGCACACCGCCTGTCCACCATCGTGCGCGCCGACCAGATCGTCGTTCTCGACCACGGCCGCATCGTAGAGCGGGGTACGCACGCCGAGTTGCTCGCCGCCGGCGGTCGCTACGCCGCGCTCGCACGGACATGAACGCGCAGGCTCGGGAGCGGGCCGTCGCAGGGGCCGCGACCCAGCTGCTCGATGCCGCCGCCCGGGAGCAGACCGCCGCGGCCCGCGAGGTGCGCGAAGGCGTGGTACGACTGGCCCGACGGTTGCAGGCGCTGCGCCAGCCGCATGGTGTGAGCCCGACCGCGATAGCGCTGCTAGCTCGCCTCTACCGGGACGGTGAGTCCACGCCTAAAGCGCTCGCTGACGCCGAACATGCCCAGCCGCAGTCGCTGACCCGCGTGTTCGCGGCGCTCGAAGAAGGCGGTCTGGTCGGAAGGCGCGACGATCCGAGCGACCGGCGACAGGTGCTGCTCGACATCACGGCGGCCGGGCTCGACGTGCTGCGCGAGCACAGTGCGACGCATGTGTCGTGGCTGGTCACCGCGATGGAAGCGGAGTTGACGACGGCCGAGCGGGAGATCGTCCGGGTGGCGGCAATGCTCCTCGACCGCCTGGCTGATCACCGACCATGAGCCATCGAGGCGGGTGGGTGCGCGATGATGGCCAGGTGAGCGAGGTGCGCCCCGAAGCCGACCTTGCGCCGGCTCTCCCGGCGCGGTCGCGCGGCGTGATCGCGCTGCTCGAGGAGAACTGCACGTCGTGCATGTTGTGCGCCCGCGAGTGCCCGGATTGGTGCATCTATATCGAGGCGCACAAAGAAGATGTGGTCGTGCCCGGTGCGGCGCGTCCCCGGCAGCGCAACGTCCTTGACCGGTTCGCGATCGACTTCTCGCTGTGCATGTATTGCGGCATCTGCATCGAGGTCTGCCCGTTCGACGCACTGTTCTGGTCTCCGGAGTTCGACTACGCCGGCTATGACATCCGCGACCTGCTGCACGAGCGCGACCGGTTGGGGGACTGGATGGCAACCGTGCCGCCGCCGCCGGCCCACGATCCACGTGGCGAACCGTCAAAGGAGCAGGCCGCTGCGCTCCGCAAGGCGCAGGTCGCGGCCCGGGACTGACTGCGCCGTTACGGCGTCGGCGTCGCTTTTGACCAGCGCGTACCCTTGTATTATCAGGTTCTTCTCAGGTCCGCCGAAGCCGTCTCACGGCCAACTCCGGAACACTGGGTAGACGACGAGGTGTTGACTGGAACGGATCCGGTTCGCATCCGATAGGAGAAAACGTGTACCGGTCATATAACGGACTCAAGACCGCCGCGCTGCTCGGCCTGTTGACCGCGCTCATCCTCGGCATCGGCTGGCTGTTCGGCGGCTCGACGGGCATCGTCATCGCGTTGTTCGTGGCGCTTGCCATGAACGGCGTGTCGTATTTCTACTCGGACAAGATCGCACTGCGCTCGATGGGCGCCAGACCGGTCTCCGAGTCCGAGGCGCCCGGGCTCTACGCGATGGTGCGCGATCTGTCGCGCCAGGCTGGTCAGCCCATGCCGCGGCTCTACGTCAGCCCGGCCCGCCAACCGAACGCGTTTGCCACCGGCCGGAACCCGCAACACGCCGCGGTCTGTGTGACCGAGGGCATCGTGGCCATGCTGAACGAGCGCGAGCTTCGGGGCGTGATCGGCCATGAGCTGTCGCACGTCTACAACCGGGACATCTTGATCTCGTCGGTGGCCGGTGCGCTCGCCGGCTTCATCACGCTGGTCGCCCAGTTCGCGTTCTTCTTCGGCGGCTCGGACGATGAGGACGGCCCGGGCATCTTCGGCGCCCTGCTCATGATCATCCTGGGTCCGATCGCCGCCACGCTCATCCAGCTGTCGATCAGCCGGAGCCGCGAATACCAAGCCGACCAGTCCGGCGCGAAGCTCACGCATGACCCGCTCGCGCTGGCCAGCGCGCTCAAGAAGATCGAGATGGGTACGCAGGCGATGCCGCTATCGCCGGAGGGCCGCGTCGCGACCACGTCGCACCTGATGATCGCGAACCCGTTCCGGGCGCGCGGGCTGGCGACCTGGTTCTCCACCCACCCGCCGATGCCGGAGCGCATCGCACGGCTGGAGAAGATGGCGCTGAGCGCAGGCGGTTCGATGCAGGTCCAGGGCTGACGCGGACCGTTTCCTACACACATTGATTGACCGGTGGCCCCGACATTGACGTCGGGGCCACCGGCTTGCTCTGGCTTCATCGGCGCGTCGCCCGGCCCGTTGTGGCCGACCCCGTGTGGCCCGGCCCCGAGTGGGCCGGCACCGGGTGGCCCGGCCCCGAGTGGGCCGACGGGGTCCGGTGGTGCCGAACAGGCTTAGCGGTAGTTCGTGAACTGGAGCGCGACGCCCAGGTCGGCCTGCTTCAGCAAGGCGATGACGGCCTGCAGGTCGTCGCGCTTCTTTCCGGACACGCGCAGTTGATCGCCCTGGATCTGCGCCTGTACGCCCTTCGGCCCCTCGTCGCGGATCTTCTTGCTGATTGCCTTCGCCTTGTCCGTGTCGATGCCCTGGATGATGCGGCAGTCGATCTTGTAAACCTTGCCGGATGCCTTCGGCTCGCCGGCGTCGAGCGCCTTCAGGGAAATGCTGCGCTTGACGAGCTTGTCCTTGAGCACGTCCAGCGCGGCCCGCGCCCGCTCTTCGGTCTCCGCCTGGATGGCCACCGCGTTCTCGCCGGACAGGCTCACCTGGGCCCCGGTGCCGCGAAAGTCGAACCGCGTGCCAAGCTCCTTGGCCGCCTGGTTCACCGCGTTGTCCAGTTCCTGGCGATCGACCTTGCTGACGATGTCGAACGATGGATCCGCCACGACTCACTCCCTCTCGCCTCGGCACGGTGGGTACCGATCCGGTATCGAACGATACGTGCCGCGTTGACCCGCTCGGTGTTCGCGGTGGGTACGCGCCGTCGCTACCCGTTTGCGTACGCGCCGCGGGCAACCGTTATCCTGGCTTGCGCTGCCGGCGAGAGCCGTGCGGCCGCGTACGGCGGGTTGCCCGAGTGGTCAATGGGAGCGGACTGTAAATCCGTCGCGAGAGCTACGAAGGTTCGAACCCTTCACCCGCCACGTACGCACGAAACGGCCCTCGGCCAGCGGAAACGCTGAACGGGGGCCGCTTCGCATATCGGATACGCCGATCTGTTGGCGCACCAGGGCGGGAGGGGCAAATCAGTCGGGAGAGCGACAGCGGCCACTCAGTCGTCTGCCAGGCGCACCCATCGAATGGCCGCTGACCAGGAATTATCCGATCGGTGGCCAGTGGTCTGTCCAAGCGTCGACCCGATCGATCCGCTTTGGCATTGCGCGCCACGGACAGTAATCGTAAGGTGCCAAATTGTCCGCGCAATCTGTGGGTGCCGACACGCGTAGAGAATGGAGCGCGCAGTCCCGCAGATAACAAGGCCGAGCGGAGGATGTTGCGAGTCATCCGTTCGGTCTGATCCAGAATGTCCAAACGTGTGTAGGTCGCACAGACACCCGAATCGCCATTCTCGTGAGCAGGTAATTGTGCGAGCATCGTTCGTAATTCATCGTTGCCCCCCGTACCGAGGAGTCGACAATGCACGAACGTCCTTCGCACCGAGTGCGGCGAGTGGCGGTCGCGGTCGCGACTGCGGTCGGTGTCCTAGCTCTGACCGCCGGCCCAGCCGAAGCGGCGACCTCTCATTCCGTAGTTCGCGCGGACGTCACATGGGGTGGAGTGCACCCGACCGACGTCACCTGGGGTGGCGTGCTCCCCGCGGACGTGACATGGGGCGGTGTTGCACCGCAGGACGTCACCTGGGGGTAATACTCGCGATGCCCGCACTGATAGATGGGCGGGTAACGCGTGCCTAGCGCTGCCTCGAGGGCACAACGGTCGCCTCAGCTAGCTTGGTTCGTCACCGTTCCGCTTGCTGTTCTCGCGATCGTCTGCATTGCCGAGGCCGCGCATATCGACAACAAGGGTCTGTCGTCGCTGCCCACGTTCGCCGTCTTCTTCGTGGTGTTCGTCGCAGCCGAGGCGACTCAGATCCAATTCGAGGTGCGCCGGCACGCCGTGCTGATGTCGGTCACCGAAGTGCCGCTATTGCTGGCGCTGCAGTACATGTCGCCGCTGAGCGTGTTCGTTGTGCGCTTGCTCGCGGCCGCGGTCTTCACCGTCATCCGGCGCGGTGACCTGGTCAAACAGATCTTCAACCTCGCCAACATCGGCGCCGGCACCGCCGTCGCATGTCTGATCGTCGCGAGGTTCGGCCTGCCAGCCGAGGTCACCCCCCGTTCGTGGCTCGTGCTGATTATCGCGGTCACCGCCGACGTGCTCGTCACGCTCATGGCGGTGCTCGGCGTCATCACGCTCGTCCAGGGCCGGATCCCCGGGCAGGATCTGCTGCTCGGCGCCGTGTCAAGCATCGTGGCGTGCCTGGTCAACTCCACGGTCGGCGTCGTCGTGCTCATCATGCTCAACCAGAGTCGATGGGCGCTCGTCCTGCTTGTCGTGCTCGGTGTGGTCGTCGCGGCCGTCTACCGGGCGTACTCGCAATTCCTCCGGCAACACAAGAACCTCGCCGAACTGTACGAACTGACCAACGCGGTCGCCGAGCACACGTACGACGGGACGCTCGCCGACGTACTGCTCACCCGGGTACGAACGCTCTTGCACGCTGAATTCGCCACGCTCTGGCTCGCGCCACAGGGCAGATACCCCGAGTCTCTGCTGTCGGCACGCGCCGACGATCGAGGACTCCTGGACCTGTCGCCGACGCCGAGGGCGGTCCGGGACCGCGCTGTCGCGTCCGGCAAGACGGTCGCGATCTCGAGTCGGACGGGCGATGCCACACTGCGCGACGCGCTCCGTGAGGCTGGACCAAAGGACGTGATCGTGGCGCCGCTGCGATCCGGTGGCACCGTGATCGGCACGCTGGAAGTGGCCGGCCATCTCATGCGTACGCTGACGTTCACCGACAGCGACATCAAGTTGTTGGAGACGGTCGCGGCGCAGACCTCGGTGACGGTGGAGAACTCTCGGCTGGTCGATCGCCTCCGCTTCGATGCGAACCACGACTCGCTCACCGGACTGCCGAACCGTCGCCGCATGCTCAGCGCGCTCGACCACGCCGTGAAAATCACCGCGACCGGCGATGTCGTCGCCGTGCTGGTGTTCGACATCGACAGTCTCAGCGACATCAACGAGTCGCTCGGCCACGCCGCCGGCGACAAGGTGCTCGTGGAGTTCGCCACGCGCCTGCGCGAGCTCAGCCCGTCGGCGGCGTACGTCGGCCGGGTCGGCGGCGACAAGTTCGCGGCCACGCTGCGCATGGAGACCGTGGACGCGGCACAAGCGCTGGCCGCCACGCTGCGAGACTCGCTGCGCCGTCCGATGGAGATCGGCTCGCTGCGCATCGACATCGACAGCGCGGCAGGCATCTCGGTGCACCCGGACCACGGCTCGGACCCGGAGTCGCTGCTGCAGCAGGCCGATGTGGCCAGTCGCGCCGCCAAGGGGCAGACGCCACCGCTGCAGGTGTTCGATCAGAGCCTGGAGTCGACGCCGGTACGCCGTGTCGGCCTCGCGAGCGATCTCCGGCGCGCGCTCGACCATGGCGACCTCGACCTCTACTACCAGCCGAAGGTGTCGCTGCACAACCGCCAGCTTGTCGGCGTCGAATGCCTCGCACGGTGGGAGCACCCGCTGCACGGCCCGGTCGCGCCGGAGGAGTTCGTCGCGATCGCCGAGCACACCGGCCAGCTGGGCCGGCTCACCGAATTCGTGCTGCGCGAGGCGTTGCGCCGGGCGAAGGAGTGGGCGCAGACGGGCCGGACCATGCCGGTCTCGGTGAACCTGTCGACCAAGTCCCTCGTCGACGCGGACTTCCCGGATCAGGTCGCGGCGTTGCTCGACGAATACGGCATCGATCCCGATCTGCTGACGCTCGAGATCAAGGAGGACAGTCCGGTCGGCGACACCGATCGTCAACTGCCGATCCTCCGGCGACTCGACACGATCGGCGTGCGCCTTGCGGTGGACGACTTCGGCAGCGGCTACTCGTCGTTGCCGTACCTGCGCCGGCTGCCGGTTGACGAGGTGAAGATCGATCGATCGTTCGTGCAAGGCATGGCGACGGATCCTGGCGAGCTCGCCATCGTACGAGCGATCGTCGACCTCGCGCGACACTTCGAGTTGCGCGTGGTGGCCGAGGGCGTGGAAAGCGAGCGCACCCTGAGCCTGCTGGCCGACATGGGGTGCGATGTAGGACAGGGCTTCCTGTTCAGCCGACCGTTGCCGTACGACCGATTGGAAGCCTGGCTCGCCGCGCAGACGGACGCCGAACCTACCGCGACCGGCGAGGTCCGCCGCCTGCGCGCCGCGTCCTGAACCCGGTTCGCGGCGGGGGATGGTCACGTGTAGTCTTTACCGGTGCGTCGGCAGGCGCACGACCATACGCGCGCGCCGGCATGCCGGCGGCTCGCCCCCTTAGCTCAGTCGGCAGAGCGTCTCCATGGTAAGGAGAAGGTCTACGGTTCGATTCCGTAAGGGGGCTCTCGCGTGCCGGGCGACCGGCAGCAGGTCGCGGCGGTGTAGCTCAGTTGGCAGAGCAAGCGGCTCATAATCGCTGTGTCGCCGGTTCAAGTCCGGCCACCGCTACTGGGACGGGCGCCACATGGGTCGCGTCGACCGGCGAGGAATACCTACCGGCGGCGAGCGGTTCCGGTACGTGGCATAGGCCGTAACACGATCAACCCGACATCAATCTGTTTCTTTGTGAGGAAGGCACCGCCGTGGCTAAGGCGACCGACATTCGTCCCAAGATCACTTTGGCGTGCCAGGAGTGCAAGGAGCGCAACTACATCACGAGGAAGAACCGCCGCAACGACCCAGACCGTCTGGAGTTGGCGAAGTTCTGCCCGCGCTGCCGCAAGCACACCGCACACCGCGAGACGCGTTAATACGCGACCGGTCCAGGTCGTCTCATGCCGCTCGATGCCTCGTACGTGGGCCGAAGCTTTCCCGCCACGCCGCCGTACGTCGTCAGCCGCGAGAAGATCCGTGAGTTCGCCGACGCGATCGGGGCGGGCGACGCGGTACATCGCGATCCGGCCGCGGCCCGCGCACTCGGCCACCCGGACGTGATCGCACCGCCGACGTTCCCGATCGTGCTCACCGCGGCGACGCTCGACCAGTTGATCGACGATCCCGGCCTCGGGCTCGACTTCCATCGCGTGGTTCACGGAGACCAACGGTTCTCGTACGTCCGACCGGTCTACGCCGGCGACGAATTGACCTGCGTCTGCACGGTCGCGGAGATCAGCGAGCGGGCCGGCGCCGGGTTTCTGACCACCCGTACCGAGGTGCGGTGCGGCGACGACCTCGTGGTGACGGCGACCGCGAGGCTCGTGGTACGGGCGGAGGCGGCCGCGTGACCGAGTCGACCGCTGTGCTCGCCGCGCAGACCTTCCGGGTGACACGCGCGGATCTAGTGCGCTACGCCGGCGCATCGGGCGACTTCAACCCGATCCACTGGAGTGACCGTGTCGCGACCGGCGTCGGCCTGCCGGGCGTCATCGCCCACGGCATGTTGACCATGGCGCTGGCCGGGCGCGCCGTCACCGCGTGGGCAGGCGGCGATCCGTCCGCGATCGTGGAGTTCTCGGTGCGGTTCGCCCGCCCGGTGGTGGTTCCGGACGATGACGAGGGCGCCGAGCTGGTGGTCACCGGTACGGTGCGCAGCGTCGACGACGACGGATGTGCGCAGGTCGATATCACCGCGGTTTGCGATGGCGAGCGGGTGCTCGCCCAGGCACGCGCACGGGTACGGGCCGCTGCCCTGACGTGACCCGGATCCGGCGTGGATGCGCCGCAGGCTAGGCCCCGCACGCGATAGCCAAAACGCGTCAAGGCGCCGTCTGCAATCCGGTCCGGCACCGGCGTTTCGGACGCCCGGGCGTGGTTGGGAAATCGGGGGCGCTACCCGTACACTGGTCCGCCGTGGGTCTGACCCCTCAGTGTGGCGTGCCCGTCGCAGTGCGCGGTACCGTCACCGAGGGGGTCTTCTCGCTTAGGGGTGTGGCTCAATTGGCAGAGCAGCGGTCTCCAAAACCGCAGGTTGCAGGTTCAAGTCCTGTCACCCCTGCGTCGGCCGAGCCGGCCGGCTGACACCGATGGTGGCCGCGCTTGCGGTCGGCGATTGGTGGGTCTAGCACATCGCTCGTGCGGTGCGTTGGTCCGCACGCCGTCTGGCCGAGTCCGTGCGGAGCGGCATCGGATCGACGCCGGCACGGCGTGACAGACCAGGCGCGGTCGGCGGCCCGGCGGGACAACGGCCTACCGGTGCCGATACCGACAAGGCGCGACAACCACCCCCGCAATGATGGAAGAGGGCGAAGTGGCCGATAGCAAGCGACGCGGCGAGCGGGCCGTGGACGAGGACCTGGATGACCAGGAACTCGTCGACGCTGTCGACGACGACGACCTCGTCGACGATGACCTCGAAGACGACCTCGAAAACGACGACGACGTAGACGACGTCGAAGATGACGAAGACGACGAGTTCGATGAGGACGACGAGGACGACGAGGACGATGACGCCGCGTCGGCCCAGGGCCAGTCGAACGGAGCGGTCAAGCGCCGCAGCGCGGTGTCCCGTCGCGACGCGGTCACGCCGCGACGCGCCAAGGGTACGGTGAACGGCAAACGGGTCAAGGCGGACAGAGTGGTTAGTATCGGGGAAGCGAGTCCGAGCCTCGGTTCGCGGATCGCGCGGTTCTTCCGCGAGGTCGTTGCCGAGCTTCGGAAGGTCAACTGGCCGTCCCGCAAGGAGCTTTTGACGTACGCAAGCGTCGTGATCGTCTTCGTGGTGATCATGATGACCATCGTCGGACTGCTCGACTACGGGTTCGCGTGGGTGGTTGGACACGTGTTCGCCGGCTGACGCCGACCGATCACGCAGGAAACGATCAAGTAGGAAAGGCCAGGGCGTGCCCGAGTACGAAGAGGTCTCCAACGAGGCAATGAGCGCCGACGCGCCGTCCTCGACAGACGAGACGCAGGGCGCCGATGCCACCACTGAGGTGACAACCGTCGCGACGCTGGACGGCGAGGAGGAGCCTGACCCGGTCGCCGACCTGCGTGCCGCGCTGCGCTTCGCACCCGGCGACTGGTTCGTCGTGCACTCCTACGCGGGGTACGAGAACAAGGTCAAGACGAACCTCGAGACCCGCATCACGAGCCTCGATATGGAGGAGTACATCTACCAGGTCGAGGTGCCGACGCGGGAAGAGGTCGAGGTCCGCAACGGCAAGCGCCAGCAGGTCCACAACAAGGTCTTCCCCGGCTACATCCTGGTCCGCATGGAACTGACGCCGGAGTCGTATTCGTGCGTGCGCAACACGCCGGGCGTCACCGGGTTCGTCGGTGCGACCGACCGCGCCGACCGGCCCGCCCCCCTGTCGCTCAACGAGGTGTTGAAGTGGCTCGCGCCGGCCGCCACGGTCGACGAGAAGAAGGCCCGCCCCGAGGTGAAGGTCCTCGACTACGAGGTCGGCGACTCCGTCACCGTAACCGACGGCGCGTTCGCATCGCTGCCGGCGACCATCAGTGAGATCAACGCGGACCAGCAGAAGCTCAAGGTGCTGGTGTCGATCTTCGGACGGGAGACACCGGTCGAATTGAACTTCAACCAGGTCGCCAAGATCTGACAACCTCGCCGGAATGCCGCGGCGCCGACTGCGGTACCCTGAAACGTCCGGCCTTGATCGCGCAAGGCCGCGGTAATCGCGGCCCACGACGGGCCGGTCCGGTGTGACTGCGACTTGGCAGCGCGCACCGACAGCCCTCGATTCCAGCCCAGGAAGAGACATGCCTCCGAAGAAGAAGCTCGTCAAGACCTTCACTCTGCAGTTGAAGGCGGGCTCCGCGACGCCGGCGCCGCCGGTCGGGCCGGCGCTCGGCCAGCACGGCGTGAACATCATGGAGTTCTGCAAGCAGTACAACGCGGCGACCGAACAGCAGCGCGGCGACATCGTGCCCGCGCAGATCAGCGTCTACGAGGACCGGTCGTTCACGTTCGTGCTGAAGACGCCGCCAGCGGCGCAGCTGCTGATCAAGGCGTCCGGCGTCGCGAAGGGTTCCGGCACGCCGCACAAGGACAAGGTCGGCTCAGTGTCGCGTGCGCAACTGCGCGAAATCGCTGAGAAGAAGATGGCCGACCTCAACGCGAACGACCTCGACATGGCCGAGCGGATCATCGCCGGCACCGCCCGCTCCATGGGCATCACCGTCAAGAACTGACGGAACCAATCCAGCACCTGACGAATCGCCAAGCACCGACAGAAACCGTGGGAGGGCGAGCGAGTCGCCCGACATCGACCACAGGAGACATCGACATGCAGCACGGCAAGAAGTACAACAAGGCGATGGAGCAGATCGATCGCACCAAGCTCTATGCGCCCGTCGAGGCGATCAAGCTCGCCAAGCAGACCAGTCCGGTGAAGTTCGACGCCACCGTCGAGGTGGCCATGCGGCTGGGCGTCGACCCCCGCAAGGCCGACCAGATGGTCCGCGGCACGGTCAACCTGCCCCACGGCACCGGCAAGACGGCCCGGGTGGTCGTCTTCGCGGCCGGCGAGAAGGCCGCCGAGGCCGAGGCCGCCGGTGCGGACGTGGTCGGCAGTGACGACCTTGTCGCGCGCATCCAAGGCGGTTGGCTCGACTTCGATGCCGCAATCGCAACGCCCGACCAGATGGCCAAGATCGGCCGAATCGCGCGGATCCTGGGCCCGCGCGGGCTCATGCCGAACCCGAAGACGGGGACGGTCACCATGGACGTGGCGAAGGCGGTGGCCGACATCAAGGGCGGGAAGATCACCTTCCGGGTGGATAAGCACTCCAACGTGCACCTGATCATCGGTCGGGCGTCGTTCAGCGCCGACCAGCTGATCGACAACTACGCCGCAGTGCTCGACGAGGTTGTTCGCGCGAAGCCGTCGGCCGCCAAGGGCAGGTACCTCCGCAAGGTCTTCGTGACCACGACGA
>DATFRR010000075.1:0-10527 GCA_035263025.1 Micromonosporaceae bacterium | reverse complement strand
CGGGCGCCATGGTCGTGGCACACGCCGAGCGACTCATCGCGGTGCTTGGCATGCGTGACGTCGTCGTGGTGGATACGGCGGACGTGGTGCTGGTGTGCCCGCGCGATCGGGCGCAAGAGGTGAAGGCGCTCGTCGACGATCTCAAGGAGCGCGGCGAGACGCGTTATCTCTGATTCCCCTCGGGGTCCGGCGGTGCGCGGGCTGAGGGGCCGCCGGCCGACCGTGCCCACTCTGGGCGGTCAGGCTTGATCCCGACGTGGGCACGGTCGGCCGCCGGCCCTGACGTGGTCGACCTTGTGCATCACGTGTCGCGCGGACTGATCACGATCGTGCCGAGGTCGGCGAGCTGGGGAAGGCTAGCTTCCGGGGCGGCCGCGGCACGGGATGGTTCCGTGATGCGTGGCGGCGGCTCTGTGGGGGAGGGGTCGGTGGGTGGGTGCCAGGTGGTGCGGTGGCCGCGGGAAGCCAGGGCGGCGCGCAGCACATGGATCGCCGCGCCGGCCCGGGCGTACGCAACCGCATCGGTTGACGACGCCAGCTCGGCGCGCACTCTTCGCTCGTCGGCGCGCGACCAGACCAGGTCGGCGCAGGTACGGCTCGCGTCCGCGACGGCCGCTGCGATGTCGTCGTCGAGACGCGTCGGCGCGCCGGCGATCGACTCGATGCTCGGAGCGGGCCACGCGTCGGCGAGCACATCGACGTCGTCGAGTCGAGCCGCGAGGCCGAGGCCGGCGGCGCGGGCTTCCGCCGTACCCAGGGAAAACATGTCCATGTCGGCGGGCCGCACGAGCACCGCGGCGCCGGCGCCGTCCGGGGTCGCGACGGCCCGCAGCCCACGCACCACCGCAACCGGAACCTGGTCGTGTTTGCCCTTCACGAGTTCCGCCGCACCGGCGAGTTCGTCAGCCGGTGACATCAGGGTGATCTGCAGTTCGTTGCCGTAGGCGTCGCGTTCACCGCGATAGTCTCGGATCGCGTCGATGCCGGCCACGCCGAGTGCCACGTCGGTCAATCCGTTGCGCCACGGCCGTCCCATGGTGTCGGAGATGATGACCACGACGTCGCGACCGAAACGCTCCCGGAGCGCCGCACGCAGCGCACGGGCCGAAGCGTCCGGATCCTTGGGCAGCAGCACGAGGTGATCCGGATCGACGTTGGAGGCGTCGATCCCGGCGGCCGCCATCACGTAGCCATGGCGGGTCGCTACGATGCGCGTCGGACCGCGCGTCGCGACGACCCGAGCGGTCTCGGCGGCCAGCACGCTGTCGCGTGCGGCATCGCGTTCCGGTCCGTCCTCGGGCGGCACCGGCACGAGGTTGCCCTCCGCCTTAGACACGATCTTGCTGGTCACCACGAGTACGTCACCGTCGACGAGCCACGGCGCCGCCTCCGCGATTAACCGCGCGAGATCGTCGCCCGGTCGCACATCGCCGAGTCCGGTCACCGGGTAGATGGCGAGTCCGTCCGGCGGGCGCTGCACGTCGTTCGAGGTCACCGACGCATCCTGGCACACCCGTACGCCGCGCCGCCCGACTGCACCGTGGTCACCGGTCAACCGCCGCCAGCCCGCGCCGGACCATGTCCGCGGTCGCCTCGACGTCCGACATCCACAGCGGCCCCGGGTGTACGGCGGCGCCGGGCACCCGCGCCGACGCGTCCGAATCGTCGACCAGCCATGCGTCGAGGAGCCCGCCATCGGTGCGCGCGCCGTAGAGCCCGCCGACTCCGGCCGCGCTGCATTCGACATCGATCGCGGCGAGACACCGGTCGGCCATGCCGCGCACCGGTGCGCCGCCGATGATCGGCGAGTACCCGACGATTGGCGACTCCGAGCCGACCATGGCGTCGCGCAGTCCGCCGACCGCGAGGATCGGCGCGATGGATACCACCGGGTTGCTCGGCGCGATGAGAACCACGTCGGCGCCCGCGATCGCGTCCAGGACGCCGGACGCCGGCTTCGCCGAGTCCGCACCGACGAACACGAACCGGTGGGCAGGCAGTGCCGCACGGTGGCGTACCCACCACTCCTGGAAGTGGATCGCGCGCTCCGGCTCGTCTGGATCCGTACCGTCCACGACGACGTGGGTCTCGAGCCGGTCGTCGGTGGCGGGCAGCAGGGTAATGCCGGTCGGCCAACGCTCACACAGCGTCGCGGTCACCATGGACAGCGGATGCCCGGCGGCCAGCAGTCGCGTCCGGACAAGATGAGTCGCGACGTCCTTGTCGCCAAGGCCGAACCAGGTCGGCTCAGCGCCGTACGCCTCGAGTTCCTGTTTGATGACCCAGGTCTCGCCGGACCGTCCCCAGCCGCGTTCGGTGTCGGCCGCGCCGGCCAGGGTGTACATCACGCTGTCCAGATCCGGGCAGATGCGCAAGCCGTGCATCGTGACGTCGTCGCCGACGTTGACGATCGCGGTCACCGTGGACGGATCGCCAGCCGCGCTACGTTCCGCGGCCACCGCACGCACGCCGAGAAGGAATCGCGCCCCACCGATGCCGCCGGCGAGAACCACCACATGCATGCGTCCATCCTTGCAGTCCAGCGTTGTCGTGCCGCGGACCGGTGACCGGTGCCGGCGCCGGCCGTCGGGCGCGCGGCGTTGCGCCGGTTGCGCGTGCGGCGTTGCGCCGGTTGCGCGTGCGGCGCGGTCGCGATGTGACGGCGATTGCACCGTGCGACCCGGACCAGCGAACCGATCAGGATCTAGGCTGGCGACGTGAGCGACAGCAGTAACGCCCGCACCGACGGTAAAGCCGTGCCCGACGCCGGCATGCGGCGCGCCCTGCGTCGAGCCGGCGAGGGCCGGTCGGTGAATCCGGACGAGGCGGCTGTTCTACTCGGCGCGCGCGGTGCCGCTCTCGACGAATTGCTGCGCATCGCGGGCGGCGTACGAGACGCCGGGCTGGCCGATGCCGGACGGCCCGGGGTGATCACCTTCTCGAAGAAGGTCTTCATTCCGCTGACCAGGCTGTGCCGGGACCGCTGCCACTACTGCACGTTCGTGACCGTCCCGCATCGCGTCTCGGCGCCGTACCTGAGCCGTGACGAGGTCGTCGCGATAGCCGCACAGGGCGCCGCGTTGGGCTGCAAGGAGGCGTTGTTCACGCTCGGCGACCGGCCGGAGGACCGCTGGGCCGCCGCCGGCGACTGGCTCGCCTCCGCGGGCTATGAGTCCACTCTGGACTACGTGCGCGCTTGCGCCATCGCAGTGCTCGAGGAGACCGGGCTGTTGCCGCACCTCAACCCTGGCGTGTTGTCGTGGGCGGATCTCCAACGGCTCAAGCCGGTCGCACCGAGCATGGGGATGATGCTGGAGACCACGGCGACGCGGCTGTGGAGCGAGCCGGGCGGCCCGCACTACGGCTCGCCGGACAAGGAGCCCGCCGTACGGTTGCGGGTGCTCTCCGACGCCGGGCGGGTGGGCGTACCGTTCACGACCGGCATCCTGATCGGCATCGGCGAGACGCTGACCGAGCGCGCCGAATCCATCTTCGCGATCCGGTCCAGTGCCCGCCAATACGGTCACATCCAGGAGACCATCGTCCAGAACTTCCGCGCGAAGCCGGACACCGCGATGCGTGGCGTGCCGGATGCCGAATTGGACGACCTGGCCGCGACCATCGCCGTGGCGCGCATCGTGCTCGGGCCCCGGATGCGGATCCAGGCGCCGCCGAACCTCGTCGACGACCAACTCGCGCTCATGATCCGTGCGGGCATCGACGACTGGGGCGGCGTGTCGCCGCTGACGCCCGATCACGTGAACCCCGAGCGACCGTGGCCGGCGATCGACGCGCTCGCGGCGGAGACGTCCGCGGCCGGCTTCCGGCTCGCCGAGCGCCTCACGATCTACCCCGAGTTCGTACGCCGGGGCGTACCGTGGCTCGACCCGCGGCTCGCCGGTCACGTGGGTGCACTGGCCGACCCGGTCACCGGTCTCGCCATCGAGTCGGCACGACCAGTCGGCCGGCCGTGGCAGGAGCCCGACGACGCGTACGCACCGGGTGGGCGTACCGAGCTGTACGCCGAGGTGGACACCGTCGGGCGGACCGATGACCGGCGCTCCGACTTCGACTCGGTCTACGGCGACTGGTCCGAGGTCGCGTCGCATGCGTTGGTGACGGCGAACGGGGACCCGTGGCGAGCCGCGCCCGCAGTGCTGGGCTCGGACGCGCTGTCCGTCGGGTTGCGCCTCGCCGCCGATGACCCAGCCGCGCTGCTGCGTCCGGAGCACGACGCAGCCGCGATGGCGCTCTTCGAATCTGACGGCGCGCCACTCGATCATCTCGCGCGGCTCGCCGACGAACTGCGTCGCGAGACGGTCGGCGAGGACGTGACATACGTGGTGAACCGGAACATCAACTTCACGAACGTCTGCTACGTCGGCTGCCGCTTCTGCGCGTTCGCCCAGCGTGAGCACGACGCCGACGCCTACCGGCTCTCCGTCGACCAGGTGGCCGACCGGGCCGAGGAGGCATGGCGGCTCGGCGCGACCGAAGTGTGCATGCAGGGCGGCATCGACCCGAAGATGCCCGCGTCCGGGTACGCCGACCTGGTGCGCGCGATCAAGCGCCGGGTGCCGGACATGCACGTGCACGCGTTTTCGCCGATGGAGGTCGTGACGGCGGCCGCAAAGGCCGGGGTTTCGGTGCGCGACTGGCTGCTGGAGCTGCGCGAGGCCGGCTTGGACACCATCCCGGGCACCGCTGCCGAGATCCTCGACGACGACGTCCGGTGGGTGCTGACCAAGGGAAAGTTGCCGGCCGCCACCTGGGTCGACGTCGTGACCACCGCACATGAAGTCGGCCTACGGTCCAGCGCGACGATGATGTACGGCCACGTGGACCATCCCCGGCATTGGCTCGGACACTTTCGGGTGCTCGCCGAGGTGCAGGACCGCACGGGCGGCTTCACCGAATTCGTCGCGCTGCCGTTCATCCACACGAACGCGCCGATCTACTTGGCCGGGATCGCCCGGGCGGGTGCCACGTGGCGGGAGAACCGCGTCGTGCATGCGCTGGCGCGGCTGGCGTTGCACGGCCGGATCGGGAACATCCAGTGCTCGTGGGTGAAGCTCGGCGACGCCGGCACCGTCGAGATGCTCCGCGGCGGGGCGAACGATCTCGGTGGCACGCTCATGGAGGAGACGATCTCCCGGATGGCCGGCTCGCAACACGGCTCGGCGCGAACCATCGAGCAGCTGCGCGCGGTCGCCGCCGCGGCCGGTCGGCCGGCTCGGCAGCGCACCACGACGTACGCGACGGTGTGACGCTGCCGGCGCCGCGACGGCCCGGCGGCGATGTCGCGCCGACATATGTTGATTTTCTGGGCGCGACGCGCCGATCGGGCGTTACCTCATGGTGGGTCGGATCGATAGGACAACAGCGGGTTGCGCTGCCTCCCGAGACATGTTGACGCTGACGAGTAATCACATTGAGTACGGTCAGTGGCCGCAGGTCCACCGTACGGCCCCATTTAGCAGGTTCCGCTTGACGACGCACGTCTTACACGCGTGTAATTTCCGGTGGGGTTGTTCGAACGGGATATGCCAAACCGCCATTGTTCGGACGAATGCGCAAAGTCGGACGGGATTGCCGCCGATCACGAGCGGCGAGTCGAGCGACGTTGCGGGGGTTGCGCCGGAACTGCCGGCGTGCATGAAGGAGGCACTACTGATGGAGGACCGTGTCGCCGTGGCCGACCTGCTCGGTGACGCGCCGGAATGGCAGGAGCGTTCGTTGTGCTCCCAGACCGATCCGGAGGCGTTCTTCCCCGAGAAGGGCGGGTCCACCCGCGAAGCGAAGCGGATCTGTTCCCGGTGCGATGTCAGGGACGAGTGCTTGGAATATGCGTTGGCCCACGATGAGCGGTTCGGCATCTGGGGCGGCCTCTCCGAGCGCGAACGCCGCAAGCTGAAGCGGCGCGCCGCCTGATCGACCGGTGGGCGCCGCGGCCGTCACGGCCGCGGCGCCCACCAATCATTCGCCATGCATGGGCTTCGCTAGTCGTGGACTTCGGATGCCTGAACCCTGACGTCTGAACCTCGGACGCAAGGCCGTCGTGCGGCGCGCCTGGATCGGCGGCCAGGCCCAGTCGGCGGGCGTGACGTTCATGTGACGCCAGAATCCAAGCCGACGGAACGGATCCGAGCCTCAGTCGAGGTCTTCCGGATCTATGCCGAGTAGGTTCGCCACCTGCTCGATGATGACGTCGTGGACGAGATCCGCGAGGTCCTCGTTGTCCAACGCGCGGAACTCCAGCGGTCGGCGATAGAGCACGATGCGGGCCGGCGTGCTCGGTCGGCCTGGCCCGCCGGGCAGCAGCCGCGCGAGGGGCACCTCACCGTCCTCCAGGACGTCCGAGTCGTAGACGTTGAGATCCGGCGGGACGTCCTCGACCGCGAACTCCACGCCGGACAGTTCCCGGCCGTACGTGCGCTCCAGACCCTCGATCGCGTCCAGCACCAGGTCGTCGAAGATCTCCGACTTAGTGCGAAATAGGGGCACATTCGCCGGTACGAGTCGGCCACGCAACCCGCGGCCGTGCCGGTCACGCCGGGCACGCCGCTCCGGCATGCCGGGCCGCCGGCGACCACGATCTGGGCTGCTCACGTCGTCAGCGTAGCGCCGGGCGCGGCCGACGAAAGTGCCGCGCGGCAGGGTGACGCGAATCGCGGCGTGTCGCATGCCCGACTACGCCGATCGTGGCGATAGCGTGCGGCGGTGAGGTCTCCCCGACGCTGCTCACGAAACGGCTGCCCCCGTCTGGCCGTGGCGACGCTCACCTACGTATACGCGGATTCGACCGCCGTGGTCGGGCCGCTCGCCGCGTTCGAGGAGCCGCACTCGTACGACCTGTGCGAGCAGCACGCCCGGGGGCTCACTGCGCCGAAGGGCTGGGACCTGGTGCGGCACGAGGGCGAGTTCGATCCGCCGCCGCACAGCGTGGACGATCTCGTGGCACTCGCCGAAGCGGTCCGGGAGGCCGGCCGCCCGGTGCCTGGCCGCGAGGAGATCCCCGCGATCGACACCCACGTGGGCCGTCGCGGGCATCTGAGGGTCATCCCGCCGCCCCGCTGACGCGCTGCGGATGCACCGCGGGCGCGGCCGATGGATCCGGGCGCGGCCAATGGAACCGGGCGCGCCGCAAGGCATCCGTCAGTTCCCGAAGCCGGCGATCGCCCCGGGCGCGGCCATTGGCTGCGCGACCGCGCCAGCCGGCACCGCGTCCTCGACCTGAGCCTCCACGGGATCCAGCGTCCGGCCGATCGCCCAGCCGATCAGGAGATCCGCGAAGTCCGGATTGCGTTGCAACACCGGCCCGTGCAGATAGGTACCGATCACGTGACCGCTGACCGCGCCGTCCGCGGCCGGCGTTAGCTCGCTTCCCGGATGCCCAGCCGGTGCGCTGGTCGGTGCGGTCGCGCCGAGACCGGTGGTGGTCGGCACGATGCGCGCGGCCCCCGACACTTGTGGCGGTCCATATGGCCGCGCCTGCGAGTGGCCGGTGCCACGGTTGGTATGCGACGGCATGCGTGCCCCGGAGGCGTGCGCGCGGCGGTTCGCGTTGGCGGCCCGGGCACGGCGAAGCGCCGATGGGTCGGGGCCGTTCCCGATCGGGCCGGCATTGGGGTGGGAGCCACGCGATTCGCCGCGCGCGATCGCCGCGAATCCGCTGCCGTGGTGGCCGGCGATCCGTGCTGGCACCCCGTTGCCGACCCCGAATTCGAGGCGGGTCAACGGTTCCACGTCAGCGTCCAGTTCGGTATGCGCGGTGTGGCACTCGTACCCGTGCATCGCTGGAAGCCCGAGCGCGGCGTTCGGCAACGTGCCGACGCGCCCCTCGATCAGCGGCGCGTAGCTGCTTCGCATGCCAAGAATGCCAAGGCCCGCGTGCCGCGTGCCGTCCGGCGTGTCGAACCATTCGCCGAGGATCTGGAAGCCGACATTCACACCGAGCACGACCGCGCCGTCCGCAATCGCGGCGGCGAGCCCGTGCTGCCCGCCGAGCAACTCGACCAGCCGGGTTTGCTCCGGATGGCACCCGCCAGCGATCAGGTAGATGTCCGCGCGCGGCAGTTCGCCGGCGTACGTCGTGAGGATGCTCGTGGAGATCCCACGCGCTTCGGCGCGGTTCCTCAATGCCTTCGCGTTGCCCTCGTCTCCCTGCGCGGACATGCACAACGGGTAGAGGTTCGCGATGGTGAGTTGTGCGGTCATGCTGTCTGCCGCACGGGCAAGCAACGGGCCACGAACCAAGTATCTAGGGCTCGGCCGGCAAAAGTAGCAATTTGCGCATCTAGTTCCGGCCGGAGTGGCTGCCGTGACGCGGGGGCCGTCAGTGGCCAACGAGACGGTTGATCAGCGCGGCCCGCTTGGACGGCCGGCCGGTGCGGGCCTCGGTGCGGTCCGCGCCGCCCATCGCCCACAGTGCGGCGTTGACGCCGAGCCAGCGCAGCGGCTCCGGTTCCCAGGAGCCGGACCGATGGTTAACCCAGGGGAGCACGGTGAGGTCGGTCTGCTCGTCGCGAATCAGGTCGGCAAGCGTCCGGCCGGCGAGGTTCGTCGTGCTGACACCGTCGCCGACGTAGCCGCCCGCCCACGCAAGGCCGGTCGCGCGATCGAGTCCGACTGATGCGCACCAGTCGCGCGGAATGCCGAGCGGCCCGCCCCACGCCATGCTGGTCGGCACCACACCATCGACCTGGAGATCGGGGAAGAGCTGCGCGAGCACCCGACGCAGGTCGCCGAAGACGCGCGCGTCGCGGTCATAGTCCGGCCTGATCTGCGAGCCGAAGTGGTACGGCGCGCCACGGCCACCGAATGCGAGCCGGTCGTCGGCGGTGCGTTGGCCGTAGATGATCAGGTTGCGGTAGTCGCCGAACGTTTCGCGCTCGCCGAGTCCGGCGACGTCCCAGAACGACGTCGGAAGCGGCTGGGTCACCACCATCAGCGAATAGACCGGCGCGATCGCCCGACGCAGTCCCGGCAGCCGCGCCGTGTACCCCTCCGTCGCGCGTACCACGATGTCGGCGCGCACCTTCGCGTACGGCGTCGCGACCTCGCGTGGCGCCAGCCGTACCACGGGCGACCGCTCGTACACCGTGACGCCGCGCCGTTCCACCGCCCGCGCGAGGCCTCGTACCAGCTTTGCCGGGTGGATCCGGGCGCAGTCCGGGGTGTACGTGCCGCCGACCACCGCCGTCGCACCGCACCGGCGCCGCGCCTCGTCCGCGCCGAGCATGACGAGACCGAGACCGAACTCGTCGGACTCCCGCACCTCGTCCCGGGCCCGTTCCAGTTGGAGCGGCGACCTGGCGACCATGACGGTGCCGCCCTTCGCGAAGTCGCACTCGATGCCCTCGTGCGCCGTGATGCGTCCGACCTCGTCGACGGTGTGGCGCATCGCCTCGTGCATCGCGACCGCCAGCTCCGGACCGTGTTGCCGGGCGAGCGCGCCGATCGACTGGGGGAACAGCGCCGAACACCAGCCGCCGTTGCGTCCGGAGGCGCCGAACCCGGCGATCTCCGACTCCACGACGGTGATCCGCATCGTCGGATCGGCCACCGCGAGGTAGTAGGCCGTCCACAGTCCGGTGAGTCCGGCGCCGACTATCACCACGTCCGCGTCGATGTCCGTGGCGAGCGAGGGCCGCGGCGTGAGGTCGTCGTCGACGGTGGCCATCCAGTGCGAGAGGCCTCGGTAATCGGGCAGGCTCACGGCTGCATCATCGCCCTCGATCCGGTCGCGCTGCGGGCTTTCCGCGTTGTCGCGGCGCGAGCTCCCAGTGTCTGACCGCTCCGGATGTCGATTGGGGTATCCCCCGGCCACCGGGAGTGACCGGGGGATACGGTGTGGCGCACCTCTGACACGGGGGAATCAGATGTGCGACCACGCCTCCGTTAGCACGCCGCGCAGGATCTGTTCAATCTCGACGAAGATGGCCTCGTCGCAGATCAGCGGCGGGGCGAGCTGGACGACAGGATCGCCGCGGTCGTCCGCGCGGCAGTAGAGGCCGGCGTCGAAGAGCGCCTTCGAAAGGAAGCCGCGCAGCAGGCGCTCGCACTCGTCGTCGTCGAACGTCTCCTTGGTCGCCTTGTCCTTCACCAGCTCGATGCCGAAGAAGTAGCCGTCGCCACGCACATCGCCGACGATCGGAAGGTCGAGCAGCTTCTCGAGGTGCGCTCGGAACACGGGCGAGTTGCGCCGCACGTGCCCGTTCAGGTCTTCGCGCTCGAAGAGGTCCAGGTTCGCCATCGCCACCGCGGCCGCGACCGGGTGGCCGCCGAACGTGATGCCGTGTGCGAACCAGTTCGTCTCGCGCAGGAATGGCTCCGCACGACGCTCGCTGACGATCATCGCGCCGGCCGGGATGTACCCGGACGTCATGCCCTTCGCGCAGGTGATGATGTCGGGCTGGTAGCCGTACCGCTGCGAGCCGAAGTATTCGCCCAGCCGGCCGAACGCGCAGATCACCTCGTCGGAGATGAGCAGCACGTCGTACTCGTCGCAGATCTCGCGTACCCGCT
>DATFRR010000074.1:0-26070 GCA_035263025.1 Micromonosporaceae bacterium | reverse complement strand
GTGTTGCCCGCGGCGAGGGCCGGCGCGATCTTCCAGATCGCCATCATCAGCGGGTAGTTCCACGGGGTGACCTGGCCGCAGACACCGACCGGCTCGCGCCGGACGTACGACGTATGGCCCTTCATGTATTCAGCGGCTGACTTGCCCTCGAGCATCCGAGCGGCTCCGGCGAAGAAGCGGATCTGATCCACCGCTGGCGGGATCTCCTCGCTGAGCGTGAGCCCGATCGGCTTGCCGGTGTTGCGGCTCTCTACCGCCACGAACTCCTCGGCCCGCGCCTCGATGGCGTCGGCGATCTTGAGAAGTGCGCGCTGCCGCTCGGACGGCGTGGTGTCGCGCCAGGATTCGAACGCGGTTGCCGCCGCGCTCATCGCGGCATCCACGTCGGCCGGGCCGGATACCGGCGCGGTCGCGAACACCTCGCCGGTAGTCGGATCGATCAGGTCGGCGTACGCCCCGTCCTTGGTGTCGACGTAGCCGCCGTCCACGAAGTTCCGCAAGGTCTTGGTGTCACTCATCGTGTTCTCCTGGCTCGATATCGGGTCGGGCTACCGGACCTCGATCGCGCGGAGCTCGATCGCGCGGCGAGAAAAACCTACTCGTACGCCATCCTGGCAACCGAATCCGTTGCGGACAAGGGAGTTACCCACTGTTTCCGCGCCCGTGGCTCTGTGATGTGAGGGAGGGCTGTGCCCTTTCGGTAGGTAGGTGCTCCTGGGTACACCCGGGCGGCAGCCGTGATCCCGACGCGACGCCGGATCACTCGACGACTAGACGCGGCGCTCGGCGGGGCATTGGTGCCGTCGGTGACGTCCCGTGGGTCACCTCTCACAAATCTTTGACTCATCTTTGCAACAAATCAGTCACGGCGATGACACCCGGGCATTCGCCTTGACCTGCTGCGATTTCGAAGCGTGACCGGCACCGCCGAGGGCGCGTACATCGCCGGACGCATTCGCGGTCGTCACAGGCGGCTAGTACCCGCCCTCTGTGCAGGGGATTTATGCCATTGAATAATGCGCTCGCACATGTACTACGTTCTGTCGCGCCTCTGGCACCGCCACGGACAATCTTCGGAAAATATTCACAACTGTGTATTGGCGGCCGCACCAATGTCGACTCCAAGTTTTGGCACATCATGCTTCATTCGCTTGGCCACGATGAGGCGGTGGCGATACGGAGTTCTGAGCGTTGGTGAATCCGCAGTGACCTGGAGGCCGTACTGGAGCCTCCGCCGACCAGTTACCGTGCTCGGAAGAGGCCATGTCTCGATTCTTGGTGTGCACGAGGCGCTTGGTGACTACGGCGGGCGGAACATCAAGGAGTACTTGTTCCAAGTCATCGAGTGCAGGTTCGACACCTCGGACCGGGTTTATGACCTGGCGGTTCCCAGGACGTCTGTCGCTAGCGTTCGACGCGCCTTCATCGAACTTGGAAACGGACGAGCCGGCCGCTGATGCAATTCAACGCGCGGTTGAGTGTCGCGCACGGTCGCCAAAGGCTGGGCGGCAGCTGGGCCATTCGCCGCTGCAGCCGAACGGGCCGGCGTCGGTCGTGGACGCCGTCGAGCCGGTGGTGGCCAAGTACCGGGGACTGGTCAAGCGGTGTTGATGAGCCAGTCCTCGATAAGTGGCGGAGCCGGCGGACCGTTGTCAAGCCATGCAGTGATGGCCTCGATGAGGGGTCCCGGGTTGCGTCGGGAGCGGGGAAACGTCCGGCTGCTCGTGAACAGTAATCCGGTGGTGCCCCCGCCAGCCTGCAGGGCTCGAAGCATGATGGGACGGAAGTCCTTGACGTTTTCGGTCAGTAGCCAGCACCGCTCGACCGCGGCCCATGTGTACAGCTCATCGTCGGTCATCGCTCTGAGATCGGCACGCTCCGCGACAGCGACAACGTTGCGGCCCAGCGCGCGCAGCGCTTCGGCGATCTTCGGCGAGAACATCTCGTCCAGGGCAAGTTCCACCGGCGCTGGCGGTGTGGTCATGCGATGAGTTGTTGCTGAACGCGCCACGCGCGCTCAGCGCGCAGCGATGCTTCGTCCGCCGCTTGAATCTCCGCGTCAACCTCGTCGCGGTTGTCGCCGTAGTAGCTGACGACCGTCGCGATCCGGTTGACGTCGACAGCGAACACCTCTGCGGCCGCTGCCAACGCGGCCGGCCCGCGCTCGTCGATCTCGCGGAGTAACTTGACGACCTCCCATACATCGGGACCGTATGCCAAGGCCGCGCGACGACCTGACGCACCGCTCTTGAACACGATGCCCGGGTGCTCGGCCATCCGCAGTCCCTCATCAACCAGGCGCTGGGCCAAGGCGGAGGTGTTTGCCCCCGTCTCGGCCGCCGCACGCAGCCGCAGCCGAGCCAGCAGCCCAGGCTCGAATCGAATCGACAGCGGTGTCGTCATGCGCTACATCGTAGCACATGCGCTACACATGGCGAACCGTCCATGGCCAGCACATATGGCAGCCTTGCCACCGTCGTCACGTCGACGCGCCCATGCGGGCATCACGCCGCCCACACGTCCACGGATCCAGGCTTAGCCGGCTGGTCGGTCGCGCCGTGAACGCGGCACGCGGCTCGGTACGCTGAAGGTCATCACTGGCCAGCGCCGCGAGGAGTTGCGTGCCGTGTCCGACGTTCGGCTGACCGATTTCGTCAAGGCGTACGACGTCCGTGGGACCGTACCCGACCAACTCGACACCGCGGTGTCGCGCGCGTTCGGCGCCGCGTTCGTCCGCGTACTGCGCCGGGAGGGACCGATCTCCTCGATCGTCATCGTGCACGACATGCGACCGTCGTCGCCCGACCTGGCCAACGCGTTCGCGGACGGCGCCGCAACGGAGGGCGCCGACGTCATCATGGCCGGGCTCGGTTCCACGGACATGGCCTACTTCGCCGCCGGCAGCCTCGACATGCCGGGCGCCATGTTCACCGCGAGCCACAATCCCGCGAAATACAACGGCATCAAGTTGTGCCGAGCGGCGGCGCTGCCGATCGGACTCGACACTGGTCTCGCCGACATCCGGGACATCGCACAGGCGATCCTCGACGGGACTGACACGCCACACGCCGACATGCCGGGTACGGTCACCGAGCGCGACCTGCTCGGCCCGTACGCGGCGCACCTGCGCTCGCTCGTCGACCTGACCGGGATCCGGCCGCTCAAGGTCGTCGTAGACGCGGGCAACGGCATGGCGGGCTACACGGTGCCGGCGGTGCTCGGCGACGAGAAGCTCGACCCGCTGCCGCTGTCCATCGAGCCGCTCTACTTCGAACTCGACGGTACGTTCCCCAACCACGAGGCGAACCCGTTGGAGCCGAAGAACCTCGTGGACCTGCAGGCGGCCGTCGTCGAGCACGGCGCCGACATCGGTCTCGCGTTCGACGGCGACGCGGACCGCTGCTTCGTCATCGACGAAAATGGTGCGCCGGTGTCGCCGAGTGCGGTGACCGCGCTCGTGGCGACGCGCGAGCTCGCGAAGCATCCCGGTGCCGTGGTCATTCACAACCTCATCACGTCGAGCGCGGTACCCGAGATCATCGCGGAGAACGGCGGTACGCCGGTGCGTACCCGCGTCGGACACTCCTTCATCAAGGCGGAGATGGCGCGTACCGGTGCGGTCTTCGGTGGCGAGCACTCCGCGCACTATTACTTCAAGGACTTCTGGGGCGCCGACACCGGCATGCTTGCCGCGATGCACATGCTTGCCGCGCTCGGCGGCCAATCGCTGCCGCTGTCCGAATTCGCGGCGCGATTCGAACGGTACGTGGCGTCCGGTGAGATAAACACGACCGTCGCCGACCCGGTCGGCAAGCTGGCCGACGTCGAGGCGACCCTCGCCGGGCCGGACGCGCGCGACGGTGTCACCGCCGACCACCTGGACGGGCTGACCGTACGATATGCGGACGGCGGCTGGTTGAACCTGCGACCGTCCAACACCGAGCCACTGCTGCGGCTCAATGTGGAGGCGCCGAGCCGCGAGCGAATGGCGCAGTTGCGCGACGCGGCCCTGGCCGTGGTACGCACCGGCTGACGTCGGCGCCACGCCAGAACACCGGCACGACACGTACAACACACGGCACGAAGGAGTTCCGGGTGACTCTCGATCCTCAGCTCGTCTCGCTGCTCGCTTGCCCGGACACTCACCACACCCCGCTGGACTACGACGAAGCGGCGGCAACGCTCACGTGTACCCAGTGCGGGCGCGTGTTCCCGATCCGGGACGGCATCCCGGTGCTGCTGCTCGACGAGGCGACCATGCCGGGCGCGCCAACCGGCGACGCCGAGGCACCGTAATGGCGTCGCCACCGAACGGTTCGGCCGGAGTTCGCGGCTCGCGTGCCGTGGACGAACGGCTGCTCGACGACGCGGCGGCGCTGGAGAGTGCCGACCTCGGGCACATGCTTCGCGCGACCGCCTCGGCCGGTCCGCAGGTGCGCGAAGCCGCCGCGCTCGCCGCCGAGGCGAACCTCTCGTCCATCGCCGACGAGGGCCGGCCGCGTGCCGTTGTGGTGGCCGGACAAGGCACCGCCGCGCGAACCGGCGAGTTGCTGGCCACCGTCGCGGGCGTACGCTGTCCGGTCCCGGTGATCGTGCACCGCAGCGTTGGCGTGCCAGGCTGGGTCGGCGCCGCGGACGTGGTGATCGCGGTGAGTGCGTCCGGCCGGAGCCCCGAGGCGCTGGGCGCCGCCGAAGCGGCAACGCGGCGCGGTGCCCGGCTCGTCGCGGTCGGTCCGCCGGAGACGATGCTCGAGGCGGTGGCCGAGCGGGCCCGGGCGCCATATATCGCGGTGCCACGGCGCGCCCCGGCGCGCGCCAGCATCTGGGCGCTGACGGTGCCGGTGCTGCTGGCCGCCCGTACCCTCGGATTGGTCAAGGTCAACGAGGCGGACCTCGCGGAGACCGCGGCCCGGCTCGACGAGGACGCCGAGCGTTGCCGCCCGACCGCGGACTCGTTCGTAAACCCAGCGAAGGCCATGGCGCTCGATCTCGCCGGCTCGATCCCGATCGTCTGGGGATCGTCGCCGCTCGCCACGGTCGCGGCCCGGCGCTTCGCGGACACCCTTTCGTCGAACGCACGCTATCCGGCGGTGGGCGGCAGCTTGAGCGACGCGGCGCGGGGACGCGTCGGTCTGCTCGACGGCGTGTTCGGCGCGTTGGCGGAGAGCGCGCGCGACATCTTCGCCGACCCGAACGGACGCGACGACTCGGACGTGTCGCGGTTGCGGGTCGTCCTGATGCGCGACGGTGGTCTGGCCGACGACCTGCGCGACGACAACGAACCGGCAGCGGTGGAGGAGCGGCGGGCCGACGCGCTGCAGTCGGTCGCCGAGGCGCGCGGCATTCGGCTGACGGTTGTGACGGCCGAGGGTGGCTCGGCGCTGGAGCGGCTCGCGTCGATGGTCGCGGTGCCGGACTTCACGTCGGTCTACCTCGCGATGGCGCACGGCCTGGATCCGACGGCCGTACCAGCGGTGTCCGAGCTGAAGGAACGCACCGGCGTATGAGCACGCGCTGGCATTCCGATCGGAAGCGGGTTCGCGCTGGTCGGTGCGGGGCGTCGTGGGCTCGTGGAGCGGACGGGTGAGCGCGTCGGGCGGTAAGCGCGCGGTCATCGCGGCGCTGCTGGCCAATCTCGGGATCGCGGTGACGAAGTTCCTCGCGTTCGCGCTGACCGGTTCGTCGTCGATGCTGGCCGAGGCGATCCACTCGGTGGCCGACTCCGGCAATCAAGTCCTGCTGTTGGTCGGCGGCAAGCGGGCCACCCGGCAGGCGACGCCGCGGCACCCGTTCGGCTATGGCCGGGAACGCTACATCTACGCGTTCATCGTCGCGATCGTGCTGTTCAGCGTCGGCGGCGTGTTCGCCGTCTACGAGGGTATCCACAAGGTCGTGCACCCGGAACCGATCGACGCGTGGCAATGGGTGCCGATCGTGGTCCTGGTTGTCGCGATTACTCTCGAGTCGCTGTCGTTTCGCACCGCGATCGCCGAGGCGAATCAGGTGCGCCGCGATGTCGGCTGGGTCGGCTTCATCCGGCACGCACGTGCGCCCGAACTGCCAGTGATCTTGCTCGAGGACTTCGGCGCGCTGGTCGGTCTGGTGTTCGCGCTGTTCGGTGTCGGGCTCACATTGATCACCCACAACGGGATCTGGGACGGCGTCGGCACGCTGTGCATCGGAGCGCTGTTGATCAGCATCGCGATCGTGCTCGCGATCGAGACGAAGAGCCTGCTGCTCGGTGAGTCGGCGACTGCGCAGCAGATCGATGCGATCGCCGCGGCGTTGGCCGCCGCGCCCGGCCTCGATCGGGTGATCCACCTGCGCACCATGCACCTCGGCCCGGACGAGCTGCTGATCGGCGCGAAGCTCGCGATCCGGCCGGGCAGTTCGGCGCGTGAGATCGCGGCCGCCATCGACGATGCCGAGGCACGGGTGCGCGCCGCCGTACCCATCGCCCGGGTGATCTATCTGGAACCCGACATCGATCGCGGTCCGGAAGACCAGACCGTGGGTACGGGTTCGGCCGGCTGTTAGCCACGTCACGTAATCACGCGGTACGTCGCTGCCGAGCGGCACGCATGGGCGTACCGATCGCGCGACATGGGTGCTGACCTGCCCGGATAGGCCAAGATGGCGGTACTGCCCGAATACCGAAAAATACTGAAATGACTTGACACTCCTGCAGCGGAGTGTGACTCTTTAACCACGCAGCGTGTTCGTGACTTAGGTCCGAACTGTGCGGGGGAAACCAAACCGGGGGGAAGTGCGGGGCGGTGACCGCTGGCGGGAGTGTCCCAGCTAGCAGGTCCCGCCCCGCACGCTGTCCAGGGTCGGCAGAAGGTCGGGCCGCACGCGGTTCATCCGCTCACCTTCCGCCGAGCAGTGCGTCGCGCCACACGCAACGGCAGGTGGGTGCGTCGAGCGCGTAGCACCCGCGCCGATATGGTGTCATCTGCGATGACCTCGCGCGCGGCGCTGCTTGCGACGTCCGGTGATCCGGTGCCGAGCGCACCCAGGTTCGGCGTGTTGAGGTCGCATCGCCCATGCTTGCGTCGTGGCTCAAGCGCCACGACGTCCGCGCACCGCCGCCGTACCGAACAGGAGTTGTTGATGACGAGCACGTTGCCGTCGAGTGCCACCCGCGCCCAAGGACCTGACTTCAAGGTCGCCGATCTGTCGCTCGCCGCCTTCGGCCGCAAGGAGATCCAGCTCGCCGAGCATGAGATGCCAGGTCTGATGGCGTTGCGGCGCGAATACGGCGACGCACAGCCGCTGCGGGGCGCCCGCGTCACCGGCTCGCTGCACATGACCATCCAGACCGCCGTCCTGATCGAGACGTTGGTCGCGCTCGGTGCGCAGGTTCGGTGGGCCAGCTGCAACATCTTCTCCACGCAGGACCATGCCGCGGCCGCGGTCGCGGTTGGACCGACCGGGACGCCGGAGTCGCCGGCGGGCATACCCGTCTTCGCGTGGAAGGGCGAGACACTGCCGGAATACTGGTGGTGCACTGAGCAGGCACTGACCTGGCCGGGCGCCGACGGCACGGACGGGCCGAACATGATCCTCGACGACGGCGGCGATGCCACGCTGCTCGTCCACAAGGGCGTCGAGTTCGAGACCGCGGGCGCCGTGCCGGCCACCGCGGAGACCGACAGCGAGGAATACGCGGTCATTCTCGACGTGCTGCGCCGCTCGCTGGCCGAGGACCCGAAGCGGTGGACCCGACTCGCCGGCGGCGTCAAGGGCGTGACCGAGGAGACCACCACCGGTGTGCACCGTCTCTACGAGATGCGCCAGTCCGGCACTCTGCTGTTCCCGGCTATCAACGTCAACGACTCGGTGACCAAAAGCAAGTTCGACAACAAGTACGGCTGCCGGCACTCGCTGGTCGACGGCATCAACCGTGCGACCGACGTACTCATCGGCGGCAAGGTCGCGGTCGTGTGCGGCTACGGCGACGTTGGCAAGGGCTGCGCCGAGTCACTGCGCGGGCAGGGTGCGCGCGTCATCGTCACGGAGATCGACCCGATCTGCGCGCTGCAGGCCGCCATGGACGGCTACCAGGTCGCCACACTCGACGATGTGGTCGACACGGCGGATATCTTCATTACCGCCACCGGCTGCCTCAATGTCATTACGGCAGCGCAGATGGGGCGGATGAAGCACCAAGCGATCGTCGGCAACATCGGGCACTTCGACAACGAGATCGACATGGCGGGCCTCGCGAAGGTGCCGGGCGTGCAGCGCGAGAACATCAAGCCACAGGTCGACGAGTGGCGCTTCGCCGACGGCCACACGATCATCGTGCTGTCGGAGGGTCGGCTGCTGAATCTCGGCAACGCCACCGGCCACCCGAGCTTCGTCATGTCGAACTCGTTCTCGAACCAGACGATCGCCCAGATCGAGCTGTTCACCAAGACAGAGCAGTATCCGATCGGGGTCTACACCCTTCCGAAGCACCTCGACGAGCGCGTCGCACGATTGCACCTCGAGGCGCTCGGCGTTCGGCTCACGCACTTGTCGAAGGCGCAAGCGGATTATCTTGGCGTACACGTCGAGGGACCGTACAAGGCAGACCACTACCGCTACTAAGCCGTTACATAGCGTTGGCCCAGCGTACGGGGCCGGGTCGGCGTCACGACCCGGCCCTTTTCATGGGCCGGTATGACGGCCGCGACGAGCGTTCAATGTGCCACCAGGCTGCCTCTACGGCCATCCAACTTCTGGCCGTTCGGTCAGCCGAATATGGCTGTATGCCCACCTAATGTTGCTCCGGTGCGCCGTTGGGATAACAGGACAGTCACGAATCCACATGCGGTCTTGGCCACACGCGTGCCACGTCGTTTCCTTTAACCACTACGCGCAGCCCTCATTCTGCCCGTTCGTGCGGGTGGTGTGTTTCCCCCTTGGCGGCTGCGGTAGAACTCTGGAGGAGACATGCACACAGGGACGAAGAGGCTTGCCGGCCTCGTCGCTCTAGCTGCTGTCGGTCTGATTGGTGTCGCAGCCTGTGGCACCGGTGGTGGTACGACCGGCAACAACAACAAGCCAACGTCGTCACCCGGTTACGCCGCGTGTGGCACCAGCCCGGACACCTGCAACAGCGGTCCGCGCAAGGACGGCGGCGACATCGTCGTGGCACTCGGCAAGTTCCCGTCGACGTGGAACACCGGCAGCTCCGAGGGCAACGTCGTGGAGACTGTCGAGCAGGAGAACCTGATCCTGCCTGGCACGTACATTTTCCAGCCAAGCGGCAAGATCCAGTGGAACGCCGACCTGTTGACCGCGGAGCCCCAGGTCACCAGCACCAGCCCGCAGACGGTTGTCTACCACCTCAACCCGAACGCGAAGTGGAACAACGGCTCTCCGATCAACGCGGATGACTTCATCTACTTGTGGCAGACGTTCAACGGCCACGACAAGAACATCCCCGTCGTCGGCACCACCGGATACGACTCGATCTCGCAGGTGACGGCTTCGGACAACGGCGAGACCGTGACGACCGTCTACTCGAAGACGTACTCGGACTGGCGTGGCCTGTTCACTGGCCTGCTGCCGGCGTGGTACGCGAAGCAGAAGGTCGGCGACCTCACCACTGACGCCAACCTCGAGGCCGCGTTCAAGGTTTGGGATGCGCCGCCGACCGACTACACCGGTGGCCCGTACAAGCTGTCGAACTTCCAGGCGCAGCAGTCCGCGACGTTCGTGCCGAACCCGGCGTGGTACGGCAAGGACAAGCCGACCCTGAAGACGATCACGTTCAAGTACATCACCGACCAGACCCAGGACATCCCGGCTCTGCAGAACCAGGAGATCCAGGCCCTGGACATCCAGCCGGACCAGGACACCGTGCAGCAGCTCAGCCAGATGGCTGGCGTGAACTACGAGGTGTCGGCGGGCTTCGCGTGGGAGCTCCTCATGGTGAACTCCACCTCGAAGTTCCTCAAGGACCCGGCGCTGCGCGAGGCTGTCTTCGACGCGATCAACGCTCAGGACATGATCGACAAGACGGTCAAGCCGTTCTTCCCGAACGCGAAGCGGCTCTACAGCCACAACCTGTTCCCGGGTGAGGTCGGCTACACGGACGTGACCAAGACCGTTGCTCCCGACGAGGGCACCGGCAACGTCGACAAGGCGAAGTCGGTCCTGCAGGGTGCCGGCTACACGTTCGACAGTGGCGGCAACCTGATCGCTCCGAACGGTGGCGGCAAGGTCACGATCAACTTCTTGCACACCGACACCCAGGTCCGCGACCAGTCCGGTCAGCTTGTGCAGAGCTACCTCAAGGCGATCGGCATCACGGTCAACGACAAGGTGACCGCCGACCTCGGTGGCACCCTCGGCAACTTCGACTTCGACATCATCCAGTTCGGATTCGCCGGGTCGCCGCTGCTGTCGGGTAACCACGACGTCTGGTTCACGGGTGCGGGCAACAACTTCACCCACTGGGGCGACCCGCAGTCGGACGCTCTGCTCGACCAGATGACCGGCGAGCTCGACCTGGCCAAGCAGGCTGACCTGCTCAACCAGCAGGACGCCATCCTCACCAAGGCGTACGTCTGCTTGCCGCTGTACCAGAAGCCGAACATGGTCGTTTCGACGAACCAGTTCATCAACATCCGCGACAACAACGCTGGTTCGTACTTCACGTACAACACCCAGCAGTGGGGTCTGAACGCCTCGGCCTCGTAACACAACAAGGCTGAGTCCACCCCTGGCCCCGGCCGCCTCGTGCGGCCGGGGCCAGGTGGCGGAACCCAGTTCATGAACGGAAGGTGCACTAGATGTTGGTCTTCACCATCCGGCGATTGTTCCAGGCAATCCCGATCCTGATCGTCGCGAGCATCGCGTCCTTCGCGCTCGCCACCATCTCCGGCGACCCGGTCCAGAACAAGTTCCTGCTCCGGAACCCGCCGCCGTCGGCACAGGTCATCGCGACCACGCGCCACAACATGCGGCTGGACCGACCATGGCTGACCCAGTATTGGGACTGGCTCTCGGGCCTGATCACCCGCGGTGACTGGGGACCGTCCATCGACGGCATCGTGATCGGCTCGGCGGTCGGCCATGCACTGATCGTCACGCTGCGACTGATCTTCAGTGCCATTCTGCTCGCCCTGGTGCTGTCGCTGGCCAGCGGCATCGTCAGCGCGTACCGGCAGTATTCGAAGGTTGACTACTCGTTCACCTTCGTCGGGTTCGTGTTCCTGGCCATGCCGACGTTCTGGATCGCCGCGCTGCTCAAGCAGGGCGCCATCCAGTTCAACAACGCGTGGCAGAGCTCGTTCTGCCCCGGCGACCCGACCTGCCGCCCGATCCAGACCGTCGGCGAGCAGTCCATTGTTCCCCCGTCGGGTTTCTTCGGCGTCGCCGAAGACTGGTTCACCCATCTGCTGCTACCCACCCTGTCGCTGGCACTGATCACCTACGCGGCGTGGAGCCGGTTCGTGCGCGCCTCGCTGCTCGAGGTGCTCAACAGCGACTACGTCCGGCTGGCCCGCGCCAAGGGCCTGACGCCGCGTCGAGTGATGTTCAAACACGCGTTGCGCACCTCGCTGATTCCAATGACGACGGTCACGTCGCTGACCATCGCCGGACTATTCGGTGGCGCGATCATCACCGAGCGGGTGTTCCAATGGCGTGGCATGGGTACGTTGATCATCAACGCGATCAACGACAAGGACCGCTACGTCATCATGGGATGGCTGGTGGTGGTGGGCTTCATTGTCATTGTCGGCAACATCATCGCCGACATCCTCTACGCCGTGCTCGACCCAAGGATTCGCTATGAGTGAGACGACGAGCCGCCCAAGCGCCGCTGACGCCGCCGCCGCATCGACTGGGATGGGGCCCGTCAGTGTCATGCCGCCGTCGGAGAAGACGGAACGCGAATTCACTGTCAAGGAACGTTCGCAGCTGTCGATGGTGATGACGCGGTTCCTCCGCCACCGCCTCGCGATCAGCTCGCTTGCCTTCCTTGTCCTGCTGATCCTCGTCGTGTACATCGCGCCGCACGTCTTCAAATTGAGCTACACCGAGATCACCAACAACGCGTCGCTGTCCCCACGGTTGCGGTTCCCGATGGGTACCGACGAGCTGGGTCATAACTACCTCGCCCTGGTATTGCGCGGCGCGCACCAGTCGCTGAACGTGTCGTTCATTGTGGCCATCATGTCGTCGGCGTTCGGTGCGCCATATGGCGCGATCGCGGCGTTCTACGGCGGCAAGATCGACGCGATCATGATGCGTATCGTCGACGTCATTCTCGTGCTGCCGTTCCTGGTGGTCACCGGCGCGCTGTCCGAGCACTACAGCGGCACCTGGTACACGGTGGCCCTTCTCCTCGGCGTGACGGGCTGGGTCATCAACGCTCGTGTCACGCGCGGTGTCGTGCTGTCCGTTCGCGAGCAGGAGTTCGTCGAGGCCGCGCGCGCACTTGGCGCGTCCGACGTGCGGATCATCTTCCGGCACCTGCTGCCGAACGTGACCGGAACGCTGATCGTTCAGGCCACGCTCGACATCGCGGCTGCGATCCTGGCCGAGGCCGGTCTGTCGTTCCTCGGTCTGGGCATCCACTCACCGGACACGTCGCTCGGCGTGCTAGCGCAGCAGTCGCAGAACGCGATCCAGACGCGGCCGTGGCTGTTCTACTTCCCGTGCGCGATGATCCTGGTGATCTGCTTGTCCATCAACTTCATCGGTGACGGCCTGCGCGACGCGCTCGACCCGCGTCAGACAAGGCAGCGGCGATGACTGTGCGGAACATCGTCGGCGGCCGGGCCTTCGGACCCGGCCGCCGGTCGGTGTATCCAAACCGTTGTCGGGTGCCTATCGTCTATCGCGTGCGTGAGAGAGGCCGATCATGACCGCAACCCCGATCGAACTCGGTGAGAAGGCCGCCGACACCGATCTGCTGTTGGACATCAACAACCTGACCGTCGGTTTCCCCACCGAGGACGGTCTGGTCAAGGCCGTCCGGGGCGTGAGCTATCAGCTTCGCTCCGGCGAGGCGCTGGGCATTGTGGGCGAGTCCGGTTCTGGTAAGTCGGTGTCGTCGATGGCTCTGCTCGGCTTGCTGCCGAACACGGCCCGCATCACCGGCTCCGCGAAGTTCCGCGGCCAGGAGCTGATCGGCAAGACCGAGAAGGAATACACGAAGGTCCGGGGCAATCAGATCTCGATGATCTTCCAGGATCCGCTGACGTCGCTGAACCCGGTTTATTCGGTCGGATTCCAGATCGGCGAGGCGGTGCTTGCCCACAACGACGTGTCCAAGGCAGCCGCCCGTGACCGGGCGATTGAGCTGCTGGAGCTCGTCGGCATTCCGAATCCGAAGGAACGCGTCGACAATCTGCCGCACGAGATGTCGGGCGGCATGCGTCAGCGCGTCGTCATCGCAATCGCCATGGCGAACAACCCGGACGTGATCATCGCGGACGAGCCGACCACGGCGCTGGATGTGACCGTACAGGCGCAGGTGTTGGAGGCGTTGCAGGCGGCCCGCCGAGCGACCGGCGCCGCGCTCGTGCTCATCACGCACGACCTCGGCGTGATCGCCGGCCAGGCGGACCGCATCTGCGTGATGTACGCCGGCAAGCTGGTCGAGATGGGCACCGTCGACGACGTGTTCTACCGGCCGCGGATGCCTTACGCACTCGGGCTGCTCGGCAGCCTGCCGCGCGTGGACCAGGGTCGGCAGCAACGGCTGGCGCCGATCGTCGGATCGCCACCGTCGCTGGTCAACCTTCCGCCGGGCTGCCCGTTTACGCCGCGGTGCCCGCTCGCGCAGGACATCTGCGACACGATCGAGCCGGATCTGGTGCCCACCGATCGTTCCGACCACCTCGCCGCATGCCACTTCCATGAGAGCCTGATCGGGGTCGACGCGAGCCAGCTCTACCAGCCGACCTCGCTGGACACGGAGGACATGACCGCGGCCGACCTGGACATTGCGCTGGAAGTCGGCGAGCCCGACGCGGAAGCCGCCGGCGCCGAGCGAACCGTCTCCGATGACGAGGCGAGCGAAGGATGACTCAGATGACCGACACGGTTCCGGCGCCCGCCCAGGCGGCGCTCGACAGGCAGCCGGTGGTCGCGGTGCGCGATCTGGTCAAGCATTTCCCGGTGCGGTCGCGCGGCCTGGTCCGCCGCCAGGTGGGCGTGGTGCACGCGGTCTGTGACATCTCGTTCGACCTGTACCAGAACGAGACGCTGAGCCTGGTTGGGGAGTCCGGCTGTGGCAAGACCACCACCGGACGGCTCATGCTCAACCTTGTCCCGGCGACCGCCGGCACGGTGGTCTACCGGGGTAGGGACCTGACGAAGGCAAGCCGAGCAGCGATGCGACCACTCCGGCGCGACCTGCAGATTGTCTTCCAGGACCCGTTCGCGTCGCTGGATCCGCGGATGACGGTGAACGAGATCATCGCCGAACCGCTGCGCATCCACGGGCTCTACGGCGCCGACGGCGCCGGTCGTGCGAAGGTGCGCGACCTGCTCCGCCAGGTCGGGCTGAACCCCGAGCACGGCAACCGCTACGCGCACGAGTTCTCCGGTGGGCAGCGCCAACGCATCGGCGTCGCTCGGGCGCTGGCGTTGCAGCCCAAGGTGCTCGTGCTCGACGAGCCGGTGTCGGCGCTCGACGTGTCGATCCAAGCCGGTGTCATCAACCTGCTCGAGGACCTGCAGGACGATCTCGCCCTGTCCTTCCTGTTCATCTCCCACGACCTTTCGGTGGTCCGGCACATCGCAGACCGGATCGCGGTCATGTATCTCGGCCGCATCGTCGAAACGGCACCGGTCGAGGAGCTGTTCCGGCGGGCGTCGCACCCGTACACACAGGCACTCATCTCGGCGATCCCGTTGCCGGACCCGCACAAGGAGCGCGCCCGGCAGCGTGTCATCGTCACCGGCGAGGTGCCGAGTCCGGTCAACCCGCCATCGGGTTGCCGGTTCCGGACCCGGTGCCCGAAGTTTGCGAACCAGCTCAGTGCCGCCGAGCAACAGAGGTGCATCGACGAACTGCCGGCCTTGGATGTCCGCGACATTGGACACCCGACAGCGTGCCACTACGCCGAGGCGATCAAGCTCGTCTAGCTGCACGCCGTTGTGCGCCATCCGAAGGGCGAAGCCGACTGGGCTTCGCCCTTCGGCGTCCGCGCGTCGCAGCAACCGGGTTCGTTCGTCGACGGAACCGGCATTGACGCGGCTACGTCCGAGGTGTAGTTAGAGGCGTGGTCGAGGGCGGTCGACTACGACGACCGAGGTCGCCCATCAGCTGGGTACGCCGGACCGCGCGGGTGGGGCGACACTGGGCGATCGGCCGCACTTGACTGAGAATCGAAGTGCACTGACTCACCGGGTTCCCGCAATCCGGACAGGAGATGGAATATTGGAGTCCATGAGAGCCCGCGTCCTGGTCGTCGACGATGATCCCGCCCTCGCCGAGATGCTCGGGATCGTGCTGCGGACCGAGGGCTTCGTGCCGGCCTTCGTCTCGGACGGCGAGCGGGCGCTCGCGGCGTTCCGTGAGGTGCGTCCGGACATCGTCCTGCTGGATCTGATGCTGCCGGGTATGAGCGGCATTGACATCTGCCGCGCTATTCGCGCCGAGTCCGGCGTGCCGATCGTGATGTTGACCGCGAAGACCGACACCGTCGACGTGGTGCTCGGGCTCGAATCCGGCGCGGACGACTATGTGGTCAAGCCGTTCAAGCCGAAGGAGCTCATCGCCCGGATGCGCGCACGGCTGCGCCGCGGCGAGGATGCGCCGCCCGAGCTGCTGACCATCGGCCCGTTCGGCAGCCAGATCACCATCGACGTGCCGGCGCATCTGGTGTCACGCAACGGCTATGAGGTCAAGCTCACGCCGCTGGAGTTCGATCTCCTCGTCGCGCTGGCCCGAAAGCCCCGCCAGGTATTCACCCGGGAAGTGTTGCTCGAGCAAGTGTGGGGCTACCGGCACGCCGCCGACACCCGGCTCGTCAACGTCCACGTACAGCGGCTGCGTGCCAAGATCGAGGCGGATCCGGAGCGTCCGGAGATCATCTTGACCGTTCGTGGGGTCGGGTACAAAGCGGGCACGAGCTAGGCTCGTCGGCAGCGATGCCGAAGCCAGGTGTGTCACTCCCCCTGATGCGGCTGCGCGAGCGCACCTGGTCCGGCGTTCGACGCGGCCCGATGCGGCACGTCCTGCGCAGCGGTACGACGGTGGGCACCGCGGTACGAAGCCGGTGGCGCCGGTCCATTCAGTTGCGCATGGTGACCTACACGGTCGTCGCGTCCTCGATCCTCGTCGCGCTGTTCGGCGTCTTCGTCGTGACCCGGACCACAAACAGCCTCGTACACGCGAAGCTGGTCAGCGCGAAGGACCAGATTCAGAGCGGCGCAGCGACCGCGAAGAGCTACCTCGACCAGCTCGGCCAGCACGACGAGTCCACGGCAAGCGTGACGATGTTGTTGATCGTGGACAACCTGTCGCAGGGTGGTCCGGGCGGACCGGTACCGGTCGTCCTGCTGTATCCGCCGGCCGGACTCACGACGGTCGCACCGGCGAACTCGTCATCGACGGTGCCGATCGCCGCGCTCAATGCCGCGCTCGTCGATCTCCGGGAGACCGTCGGTACGAGCCACCTTGCTCACCAGTTCGTCTCATGTGCGGTCGTCAACGGCCGACCGCAGCCCTGCCTCGCCGTCGGCATCCCGGTGTCGAGCGCGCGCGCCGGCGTCTTCCAGCTCTACTACCTGTTCCCGCTGACTGCCGAGGAGACCGCGGCAACAGTCACCCGCAACACCGTTCTGGTGATCGGTGCCGCGCTCGTCCTCACCCTCGCGATCATGGCGTGGTTTGTCACGCAGATGGTGGTCCGCCCCGTCCGCCTCGCCGCCCGCACCGCACAGCGACTCTCGGCCGGACTGCTCGACCAGCGCATGGAGGTGCGCGGCGAGGATGATCTCGCACTGCTCGGCGCCGCGTTCAACCAGATGGCGGTGAACCTGCAGCGCCAGATCGTCCGGCTTGAGGACATGTCACGCCTTCAACGGCGCTTCACCTCCGACGTCTCGCACGAGTTGCGTACGCCGCTCACGACCGTACGGATGGCTGCCGACCTGCTCTATTCGAATCGCGACGACCTGACCCCGGTGATGGCGCGCAGCACCGAACTGCTCTACGCCGAGCTGGACCGCTTCGACGAGCTCATGACGGACCTGCTGGAGATCAGCCGCTACGACGCCGGCTTCGCGGTGCTGGACGCGGAGCCGACCGATCTCGTGCCGACCGTGGGTCGCGTGATACGAGGCCTCGCGCCGCTCGCCGAGCACGCCGGCGTGGCCGTGGAGGTACGGGTTCCCGACGTACCAGTGATCGCCGAGGTCGACCCGCGCCGTGCCGAACGCGTGTTGCGCAACCTGGTCGGCAACGCGATCGAACACAGCGAGGGCCGTCCCGTCGAGGTCACGCTCGGCATCGACGAGCACGCGGTCGCGGTCACCGTGCGGGATCACGGCATCGGTCTCAAGCCCGGCGAGGAAAAGCTCGTGTTCAACAGGTTCTGGCGCGCGGACCCGTCGCGGGCCCGCCAGACCGGTGGCACCGGGCTCGGGCTTTCGATCAGCCTCGAGGACGCCCGGTTGCACGGCGGTTGGCTGGAGGCGTGGGGTGCGCCCGGCCGTGGCGCGCAGTTCCGGCTCACGCTGCCGGTGCGTGCCGGAGCGCGGTTGCTCGCTTCGCCGTTGCCACTGGTACCGCGGGATGCCGACGTGGCGACGGCGGTGGCGTTGCCGACTGCGGCGAGCACTTCCGTGGTCGCAACGGAGCGATCCGGCAACACGACCGTCACCGTCGCCGCTACGAACAGTGCAACGGTGCGCTCGGACGACCGGACCGTCACCGTTGCCACCACGAGCAGCGCGGCCGACGATCCGACGACGGAAATTGTCGGTCCAGGCGGCGACGCTGCCGGGGAGCGTCCGCCGGTCGACGCCGACGCGGCGGTCACCACCGAAACCCTCAACGACATGGTTGTCGTCGACGTCGGCGCGGACGACGTGCCGGGCACGATCGACGACGCAGCCGACGTGGTGTCGATACACCGGAGCGCCGGCCGTGGTTAGGCGAACGATTGGATGGCTGGTCGCCACCGGCGTCGTACTGATCGGTGTCGCATCGGCCTGTGGCGTGCCGTCGTCGGGCCAGCCCGTCGCGGATCGGGCGATCTCAGCGGACCGCGCCGGCGGCGGCCTGGGCGACGTTGTCACTCCGCCGGGGCCGGGCGACGAAGCAGCGAGGACGCCGACCGGCTTGGTCGACACCTACCTGAGTGCGACCGCTGCCGCTACGAATGCGGACGATCAGCTCGCCGCCGCGCGTGCATTCATGTTGCCGCGCGTCGCATCCGACTGGAAGCCGAACGGGCCGGTGACCGTGGTCCGGCGCATCGGCGACTACACGGACAACATCACCGCGCCGGCCACCGACGAGATCACCGGCACGTTCCAGATCGTCGGCCTGTTCAGCGTTGATTCCGGCGAGCTGGGACCGCCGCAGTCGTCGCAGACCCAGATCAAGTTGACGTTCGAGACGGGTACGAATCCGGACGACGCCAAGAACGCCGACATCCGTTCGCCGGGAACGCTGCGGCTGACCGAGGTGCCACCGACGATGTTCATGTCCGAACAGGCGTTCCAGGCGTGGTTCCGGCCGCACCCGATCTACTTCTGGGACAACAGCAAGTCCGCCCTGATCCCAGATCAGCGATACCTCTCGACGGTTTTGTCGCCGACCGTACAAGCCACCAAGATTGTCAATTGGGTGCTCGCCGGCCCGTCGGACTTGATCCAGGGAGCGACCGGCTCGATCGTGCCCGCCGGCACGAGCCTCGTGGATCCAACGGTCACGGTGGACAAGAACACGTTCGTGGTGAACCTGAGCCCGAGCGCGCACGCTCTCGCGAACCCGTCACCGCTTGCCTTCCAATTGCGCTGGTCGCTCGGTGTGCTGCTCGCCAACCCGTCGGGCGGCGTGGTGCCGAGCCCGGTGGAGATCGAGATCGACGGACAGCGACAGGTCGTGTCGTCCGGCAACGACTATCGCGAGCGCGTGGATAACCTCGCGCCGTCCGGTGCGACCGGCCAGGCCGCGACGTTCGCGATCGCGAACGGCAAGGTCGTCGAGATCAGCGCCGACACCTCCGCGAAGGTCACCACCGAGCTGGCGACCCGGGACCAGGCACGCGTCCTGAACAGCCCACGAAACTCCGACGTGGTGCTCGGCGCGGTAAACAATTCCGAGTCGGCCGCCGCGATCGTCCGAGTCGACGCCAGCGGCACGCAGTCGCTGTGGATCCGCCGGACCGAGGGCCACCCCACCAGTGAGTTCACTCTGGTGAAGGGCCTGCCGTCCGGAACCATGAGCCGCCCGCAGTTTGTCGTGCAACCACACGACGGCGTGGTGGTCGCCGTCGACGGGCAGCCGTATCTCGTCGACCAGTCGGATCACGTCCACGAGATCGGCCTGCCGAGCGGCATTGACGGCCTCACGTCGTTCTCGGTCGCGGCCGACGGGCACCGGATCGCGTTCGTCTCCGGCGGCAACCTCTATCTGTCGGTGATCCCAAATAGCAACGCGCCAACGATGACCCCGCCGCGACTCGTCCAGCTTGGGTACCTCAACGAGGAGGCGTCCATCCACACCGTAACCGCGGTCGCGTGGAGCTCCGTCGACCAGCTCATCGTGGCCGGGACGGACAAGTCTCGCGCGGAAGTGGCGGAGATCTTCATCGACGGCTCACTCGAGCCAACGCCGTACACGCAGGACTACGGTGCGCTGACCATCTCGCAAGTGCTGGCCCACTCGTACAACGGGCTACAGGACTCGTTCTTCGACGACGTGATGCTGCAGACGAACCACGGTGCGTTTGCCGGCCGCTACGTTCGACTGCCGCTCCAGCTTGGGCCGGCGAACAAGGCGACGCCGCTGAGCGCACCGTTCTTCCAGGACTGAGCGGCGACGAACGAGGACTGAGGCTGTGACGAACGGCACGTGGAAGTGACGGCTGCCACCGGCGGGATGTTCTCCGTGCTCGCGGATCTCGTACTGCCGTCGAGATGTGCCGGCTGCGACATGGCACCCGGGTCGGCCGGCGTGTGCGAGACGTGCGCGGCGGCGCTCACCGCTCTCGTCCCGTACGAGACCGTGCCCACGCCGTGCCCGGCCGGCCTGCCGCCGTGTGTGACGCTCGGGGCGTACGAGGGACCGCTGCGCCGGCTCGTCCTCGCGTACAAGGACGGTGGACGGCATCGGCTGGCCCGGCCGCTCGCCGGGCCACTCGCGCGCGGCGTCGCCACGTGCGCCCGGTTGCTCGGCCGCGATCACGGCGCGCCCATCGTGCTCGTACCGGTGCCGAGCAGCGCCGCGGCCGCGCGTGGCCGCAACGGCGACCACATGCGTCGCCTCGGGCGGCGGGTGGTGGGCTCCCTCGATCGCTCCGGCTGGCCCGCGGCCCTGGCCCGACCGGTCACCGCACGGCCGCGGCCGGACTCCGCTCACCTGTCCGCGCTCGACCGCGCGGCGCTGGCCACCGACGCGTTCCAGATCAGGAGCAGTACGGCGGATCGCGTGGCGGTGGCAGCCGCCGCTGGGGCGTGCGTGATCGTGATCGACGATGTGCTGACCACCGGGGCAACGTTGGCCTCGCTGACCACTCGGCTCGCGAGCGCCGGAGTGGCCGTCCAGGGCGCCGTGACACTGGCCGCGACGGTGCGTCGCATCACGCCCGCGAGTCCGGCCGTTCCGAGTTGATCGAGCGATCGCCGGCGGATAATTGAGACGTCGGCGCCGATCCCGGTGCCGACGGCGAATCGACTGCGAAACCGATCGCGGAACCGACGGCGAAACCGGCGGAACCGACCGAAGAACCGACGGCGGAACCGACCGAAGAACTGACGGCCGAACCGACCACGCCACTCGCCCGGGGGTGCATGTCCGTTGCGACGAAATTCGCTACCGGGCGTGACTCACGGTCTTTCGGCGGCTACCGTCGAAGGCCACCGCAAAATCGCCCCGGTGCACGACGCGACCCCGTCCGGGTCTTGGCGAACCGGCAAGACCCAGACCCAGGTAGTGCCGTCGTGATCGGCATACGAGGGGGGAGAAGCCGCCATGAATCGGCCGGCGCGGGGGGCGAGCGAGTAAGCATCCGGACCGGCCAGTCGACTGCTTGAGACATTCGGGCGGCTACCGACCGTCATCGATGTCGTAGCCGCACCCAGATCAGACTGGGGGAGGTCACGCGTGGACATCGTCGTGAAGGGCCGCAACGTGGACGTGCCGGCGCGCTATCGGCAGCACGTCGCGGAGAAGTTGCACAAGGTCGAGCGTTACGACGGCAAGATCATTCGAGTCGACGTCGAGCTATTCCACGAACGGAATCCGCGGCAGTCAGGCACCTGCCAGCGCGTCGAGATTACCTGTGCGTCTCGCGGACCCGTGGTCCGCGCCGAAGCCTCCTCCGGCGACTTCTACAGCGCCCTTGACCTCGCGATGACCAAGCTCGACGCACGATTGCGCCGCTTCGCCGACCGTCGCCGCGTGCACCGCGGTCGGCGTGCACCGGTCTCCGTCGCGGCCGCGACATCCGGCCTTGACGTCGCGAGTGACGACCTGGTCGCGGCCACCGTGGCCGCCCAGACCGCGGCCGCTGCGACGGCCGATGCCCGGGCCGCCGCGTCCACCAACGGCAGCGCGCCGGAGGGGCACGTCACGCAGGGGTACGCGCCCTTCGACGACACTCCGACCGACGAGTTCGACGACCAACCGTGGCACATCGTGCGTGAGAAGGAACACCCGACGGAACCGATGACTGTGGACGACGCGCTGTTCCAGATGGAGATGGTCGGGCACGACTTCTTCCTGTTCATGGACAAGGAATCCGGCCGGCCGAGCGTCGTCTATCGGCGAAAGGCGTACGACTACGGCGTCATCGCCTTAGCCAGCTGAGGACGGGCTGAGCCTTTCCCGGGAGGCATCGGATTGCGATGATCGGTGAGTGCCGAAGTCGCTGACCGTGCCCGCCAACACTGGTGCGCCACCGCACGACCGGCACATTGCGTTCAGTCGCTCAGACATTGTGATTTTGGCGGGCAGCGCCACCGCGCTGGCACTCGCGGCGATCGTGTTCTACGCCGGGCTCAACGAGGTGCTGTCCTTCGGATGCTCGGCGGTTGCCATCGCATTGCTCGCGTCGCTGGTCGGCCGCAGCGTCGACCGGCTCGGTGACCGGCTCGGCGCGGGCGCCACCGGTGTGCTGCAGAGTGCGCTCGGCAACCTTCCGGAGTTGTTCATCGCCTTCTTCGCGCTGCGTGCCGGCCTGCTGACCGTCGTACAGTCCGCGATCATCGGGTCCATCCTCGCGAACCTGCTGCTGGTGCTCGGTCTTGCGTTCCTGGTGGGCGGCTTGAGGCACGGCACGCAACGGTTCGACCATGGCCGCGCGCGCACGACGTGCGTGCTCCTCGCCCTCGCCACCGCGGCGCTCGTGTTGCCTAGCCTTGCCGCGCAGTTGCATTCGCCGGCCGGCGGTCACGAGACGGCGTTGTCGGTAGCCGTCGCGGTTGTCCTGCTCGTCGTGTTCGCGCTGTCGTTGCCGGCTTCGCTGCGTAACCAGGCCGCTCGCGACCAGCCAGATCCGCGCGGCGTCGTCGCGGTCACCGCCAGCGCCGGCGGCTCGCGCGCCGTCGACGCAGACCGATTCAGTGGTACGGCAACCGGGAACCCGAAGTCGTCGGCCGAGCCTGCGCGGTCGCATAGCGACGGTCACTGGCCGATCTGGCTCGCCGTTGCGATGCTCGCCGCGGCGGGCGTCGCCGCGGGCTTCGTCTCGGACTGGTTCGTCGACGCGCTGCAGCCCGCCATCGACGCGTTGCACGTGTCGCCGGCGTTCGCTGGCCTTGTCATCGTTGCCATCGCTAGTAACGCGGTGGAAAACGTGGTGGGCATTCAGCTGGCGTCCCGCAACCAGGCGGACTATGCCGTCTCGATCATCATCAACAGCCCGCTGCAGATCGCATTGGTGCTCGCGCCCGCGCTCGTGCTGCTGAGCTTCCTCACCGCCACGACGCTGACGCTGGTCTTCGCGCCGTTGCTCGTGGTGTCGGTGGTGGTGGCCGTCGTGATCACGTCGCTGATCGTCTTCGACGGCGAGTCGAATTGGCTCGAGGGCACGATCCTGATCGGGCTCTACGCGATCATCGCGGCGTTGTTCTGGTGGGGCTGACGACGCGGTCGCCCGGCAGCATCGCCCATGGGATGTTGTCGACGCGGGTCGACCCAGCCGAGGGCAGCCGGCCGCGCTCGTAGCCCTCCCGTTGGAAGCCAGCACGCTCCAGCGTGCGTTGCGACGCGATGTTGTCCGGTGCGGTACCGGCGGCGAGCCTGGCCAATCCGGCGGTGTCGAACGCCCAGTCCGAGATCAGGCGTGCCGCCCTTGTCGCGAAGTGCCGCCCACGCCACTCGCGCACCAGGCTGTAGCCGATCAACCCCTGCCCGGTCGGTGCCTCGCGGAACAGTCCGATGTCGCCGGCGAACGCACCGGTGATCGCGTCCCGGATCGCACACTCGGCCCGCTCGCCGATGAGCCATTTGTACGGCGCCGTCGCGCACCGGTGCGCCACCGACTCGGGAGTCGGCGCGCGGCTTGCCACCGTCGTCGCGACCACTTCGGGCAGGCTCGCGAGCGCGTACATGGCGTCCGCGTCCGACTCGTCGACCGGCGTCAGACGGATCACGCCGTCGGTAAGGGATCCGTCCGGCAGGTCCGGCAACGCGCGCGGCGCCGGCACGCCGGAGTCGCTGGCCAGCCGTACCCACACGATCATGTCGGTCCAGCCACCGCGATCGAGGGCGGCGGCTCGGCGTACCCCCTCATGGGTGAAGCCGGCGCCCAGCGCGACCCGCATGCTCGCCGCGTTGGCCGGGCAAGTGAGCAGCTCGATGCGGCCGAAGCCTTGGGCGAACGCCCAGTCGGCGAGGGTACGGGTGGCGTCCGTCGCGACGCCGCGACCGCGCGCCCAGGGCGCGACCCAATAGCCGATGCTGGTCGCGTGCCCATCTGCCGTTGGCACACCCAGCCCGACCGACCCGGCGATCCGATCGTCGCCGGTCAGCGTGACGGCGAATCCGGCCTGGCCGGCGGCCCATCCACTGGGAATCTGATTGGTGATCCAATCGCGGGCGTCGTCGGGGGTGTAGGGCTGTGGCAGCCGGCCGAGGAAGCGCTGGGTCTGCAGGTCGTTGCAGGCGTCCACGACCCCGTCGATGTCGTCAAGGGTCAGATCCCGAAGCGTCACGGTGCGACCGGGAATCGGGCCACGCGGAAGCGTTCGCATCGCTAGACGGCGTCCGCGCGCGGGGTGGGCGGGTTCAGCGGGGGCATGGCCACATGCTGCCCCACCGGTGGGACCGCGGGCGACCCCGCCCTTTTCAGCGCGGCGCCACCGCGGCCGGGGACAAGCCTCGGCGATGTGGAGCCACATCGCGGTGCGTGAAACACTTGGTTAGGCCGTCCGGACCGCGGCCCTGCCGGCCCGGACGTCCGTTTCGTCACGATGCGGGTGACCTGGCGGCCGTGGCCGACGGGTTCGGCGTGGTGCCGCCTACGATTGGGCCGGCAGATAGGTGAGGGAGCGCATTTCCGTGGCCATGATTGAGAAGCTTCTCCGTGCCGGAGAAGGTCGATTGCTTCGTCGTCTCGAGGCGGTCGCGAACGCGGTGAACTCGCTCGAAGATCACTATGCCGACCTGAGCGACGAGGACCTGCGGGCCCTCACCGACGAATACAAGCAGCGTTACGCCGACGGCGAGTCGCTCGAGGAACTGATGCCGGAGGCGTTCGCCACGGTCCGCGAAGCGTCCAAGCGCGTGCTCGGCAAGCGCCACTACGACGTGCAAGTCATGGGCGGTGCCGCGCTTCACTGGGGCAACATCGCCGAGATGAAGACCGGCGAGGGCAAGACGCTGGTGTCGACCATGCCGGCCTACCTCAACGCGTTGTCCGGCAAGGGCGTGCACATCGTCACCACGAACGACTACCTGGCCCAGCGCGACGCCGAGTGGATGGGCGCGATCCACCGGTTCCTGGGCCTGACGGTAGGCGTGATCTTGCCGAACGAGTTCGGTGGCGTGCACAAGACGGCGTACGACTGCGACATCACGTACGGCACCAACAACGAGTTCGGCTTCGACTACTTGCGCGACAACATGGCGATGTCCGCCGCGGATCTCGTACAGCGCGGGCACAACTACGCCATCGTTGACGAGGTCGACTCGATTCTCATCGACGAAGCGCGTACCCCGCTGATCATCTCCGGCCCCGCCGAGCAGTCCGCGAAGTGGTACGTCGAGTTTTCGAAGGTGGTCGCCCGCCTCGACCGTGGCGAGTTGGACAGCGGCGACGGCGACTACGAAGTCGACGAGGCGAAGCGTACGGTCGCCATCTCCGAGCGCGGAGTGCAGCGCGTCGAGGATCGGCTCGGCGTCGACAACCTCTACGAGTCAGCAAACACGCCGCTGGTCGGCTACCTGAACAACGCGCTCAAGGCCAAGGAGCTCTACAAGCGCGACAAGGACTACATCGTCTCCGACGAGGGCGAAGTGCTCATCGTCGACGAGTTCACCGGCCGCATCCTGCACGGCCGGCGCTACAACGAGGGCATGCACCAGGCCATCGAGGCCAAGGAAGGCGTCGAGATCAAGCAGGAGAACCAGACGCTGGCCACCATCACGCTGCAGAACTACTTCCGGCTCTACAAGGTGCTCGCCGGCATGACCGGTACGGCACAGACCGAAGCCGCCGAGTTCAACAAGGTCTACAACGTCGGCGTGGTGTCCATCCCGACGAACATGCCGATGATCCGCGCCGACCAGTCCGATGTGATCTACCGGACCGAGAAGGCGAAGTTCAACGCCGTCGTGGAGGACATCGCCGAACGGCACTCGATCGGTCAGCCGGTGCTTGTCGGCACCGTTTCGGTCGAGAATTCCGAGGTGTTGAGCCAGATGCTCCGCCGTCG
>DATFRR010000073.1:0-25889 GCA_035263025.1 Micromonosporaceae bacterium | reverse complement strand
CTATCGCGCGCAGGTGCAGCTCGTGCTGCAGGATCCGTTCGCGTCGCTCAACCCGGTGCATGACGTGCGCTACATCTTGAGCCGGCCACTGAAGATCCACGGGTACGCCGGCGAGGATGTCGAGGAGTCGGTCAAGTCGCTGCTGCGGCGCGTCGCGCTGGAACCGGCCGACCAGTTCATCGACAAGTACCCGCACGAGCTGTCCGGCGGGCAACGCCAGCGGGTCGCCATCGCCCGCGCGCTCGCGGTGCGTCCGAAGGTGTTGCTTGCCGACGAGCCGGTGTCGATGCTGGACGTGTCGATCCGGCTCGGCGTGCTGAACTTGCTCGCCGATCTGCGCGACCGTGAGGGCCTCGCGATCCTTTACGTCACACACGACATCGCGTCAGCGCGCTACCTGGCCGACACCATCGTCGTGATGTACGCGGGCCGAATTGTGGAGTCCGGCCCCGCGGAACGGGTCACCGACGAACCGTCGCATCCCTACACGCAGCTGCTGTTGTCGGCCGCGCCGGATCCCGACGCCGGCGTGCCGGTGCGCCTTGGTGACCGTGGCGCACCACCCTCGCTGGTGGCGCCGCCCAGCGGCTGCCGCTTCCATCCGCGCTGCCCGTTCGTGATGCCGATCTGTCGCGACCAGGCACCGCCAATGTTCCCGACCGCGGACGCCCACCAGAGCGCGTGCTGGCTGCACGCCGACGGCGTGAGCGGGGCAGACGGTCATGCTCACGCGCTCGGGCGCGAGACAGGAGCGCCTATGAACTGATGTGCCACATCCCCGGAATTCGTACCACATCTTTCCCGATACCCACACACGGGAGCGTCGAGTCGACGTTGCCGCGGTGGCGGTCGTGTCCCGAGCCGCCGCGCCCCAAGGTAACTCCGACATATCACATCGACTTGCTTGACCCCGACCGTCGGCACGTGCCGACCGAACGCTAACGGAGTCAGAATGCTTCGCGGAACCAGTGCACTCACCCGAGCCGTCGCCGGGTTCGCCGTCGTGGGCGTCGTCGCCCTCGGCGTCGCGGCGTGCGGCAGCAGCACCAAATCCACCGGCTCGAAGGCGTCCGGCAGCGGCAAGACGCTCGTCGTCGAGAACAACCCGCAGCCGAACTTCACCCAGACGTTCAACCCGTTCGCGGCGACCAGCACGGGCAAGAGCCAGAACGCGCTCGCGCTGTTCTACGAGCCGCTCATGCAGTTCAACAACACCAAGGCCGGCCAGACCTATCCGTGGCTCGCGAAGAGCTACACGTGGAGCACGGACGGCAAGTCCCTCACGTTCACGTTGCGCGACGGCGTGAAGTGGAGCGACGGCCAGCCGTTCACCGCGGACGACGTCGCCTACACGTTCACCTTGATGCAGCAGAACAAGGCGCTGAACTACGACGGCGTACCCATCACCGGCGCGACGACCAGTGGCACGAATAGCGTGACGATTTCGTTCTCCGCGCCCGAGTTCACCAACATCTACGCGATCGCCGGCCAGACGTGGATCGTGCCGAAGCACGTGTGGAGCCAGCAGTCCGACCCCGCCACGTGGACGGACCCGAACCCGATCGGCACCGGGCCCTACCTGATGGACAAGTTCACCGCGCAGGGCTTCACGTTGAAGGCGAACCCGCGCTACTGGGGCGGGACGCCGAGCGTGCCGAGGATCAGCTTCCCGGCGTACTCGTCGAACGACGTCGCGCTGACCGCGATGTCCAACGGCGAAATCGACTACGGCGGCAACAACATCAATAACATCGAGAAGAACTTTGTCGCCAAGGACCCGGCGCACAACCACTACTTCTTCCCGGCGACCAACACCGTGGTGCTGATCCCGAACGTGACGAAGTGGCCGTTCAGCGAGCAGGCAGTGCGGCTCGCGGTCAGCGCCGGCATCAACCGTCAGCAGCTTTCCACGCAGGGTGAGACCGGCTACGAGCCGCCGGCCACCTCGTCGTCCGGCCTGCTGCTGCCGAATTTCCAGGCCAACGTGCCGCAGAATATGGTCAACGACCTCGCGCCGACCCCGGATGCGAACAAGGTCAACTCGATCATGACGGCCGGCGGCTTTGCCAAGGACAGCAAGGGCATCTGGGCCAAGGGCGGCAAGGAAGTGTCGTTCGCGGTCGAGGACCCGACCTCGTACACCGACTACTACGCGGACGCACAGATCATCGCGCAGAACCTGAAGCCACTCGGCTTCGACGTGAAGGTCAACGGCGTCACGCCGGACCAGTGGAACAACGACCTGTCGGCGGGCACGTTCGACAGCGCGATCCACTGGGGCGCGGGCGGTCCGACCGCCTACACCCAGTACGACGGCTGGCTGGACTTCAACCTGGTCAGCGGCAGCACCGCCTCCGGCGACCAGGGCCGGTGGAACGACGCGGCGACGCAGTCGGCGCTTGCCGAGTTCGCGGCGGCGGCGACGCCGGACGCGCAACAGGCCGCGATCAACAAGGTCGCGACCATCGTGTCCACGCAGATGCCGGTCATCCCGCTCCTCTACGGTGCCGGCTGGTTCGAGTACAGCACGAAGAACTACACCGGCTGGCCGACCAAGGACAACTCGTACATTGACCCGTCGCCGAACCAGGCCCAGGTCGAGTACGTGATCCTGCAGTTGAAGCCCGCCGTCTGATCCACCCGCAACGCGCATGAGTTCCGGCCGGCGGTGGCGCCTCGCCGCCGGCCGGAACCGCGCTTGACCGCGGCCGGCAACGTGGCCGGGCACCGCATGACGAGTTCATCGGTTGCCGCCGCGGGCACCGCGCACATCAACGTCACGCAACGCGTCGCCGCGATATCGTCCGCGATTGCGTCGCCCCACCATGTCGTCCCGAGCCCGCCGTCCGACCATGTTCTGGAGGATTTCCCATGCAGCGCGCACATCCGCCGATCTGGGCGGTCCGATGACGTCGACGGAGATGACCTCGGCAGAGCAGTCGACCGCGGGGGCGAAGTCCTCGGCCGCGGAGGCAACCATCGATCGGCTCACGTTCCCGGACGGGTTCCGGTGGGGTACGGCGACCGCGTCGTACCAGATCGAAGGCGCACCGGACGAGGACGGCCGTACGCCGTCGATCTGGGATACCTTCAGCCACACGCCCGGCAAAGTGGCCGACGGCGACACGGGCGACGTCGCGGTCGACCACTATCACCGGTTCGGCGACGACATCGCGATGATGGCCGAACTCGGCCTGCAGGCCTACCGGTTCTCCACCGCGTGGCCGCGCATCGTCCCCGACGGCACCGGCGCGCCGAACCGTGCCGGACTCGACTTCTACTCACGCGTCGCGGACCGGTTGCTCGAGGCGGGCATCACGCCCGTCGTCACGCTCTACCACTGGGATCTGCCACAGGCGTTGCAGGACAAGGGCGGCTGGACGAACCGCGACACCGCGCAGTATTTCGCCGAGTACGCCGCCATCACCGCGGCCGCGCTCGCCGATCGAGTCTCGTTGTGGACGACGCTGAACGAACCGTGGTGCTCGGCGTTCCTCGGGTACGGTGCCGGCGTACACGCCCCGGGACACACCAGCGGTGCCGAGGCGTTGAGCGCCGCGCACCACCTCCTGCTCGGGCACGGCCTTGCCAATCTGGCGTTGCGTTCCGTGCTGCCGTCGACCGCGCAGGTCTCGATCACGCTCAACCCGGCCGTGGTGCGGCCGGCGACCGCGTCGCCCGCGGACGCGGCTGCCGCGCACAAGGTCGACGGCCTACAGAACCGGCTGTGGCTGGGCGCGTTGTTCCGTGGTTCCTATCCGGACGACGTGCGGGCATTCACCGCTGAGGTGAGCGACTGGTCGCACGTGCACGACGGCGACCTCGAGATCATCGCGACACCGATCGACACGCTGGGCGTGAACTACTACAACCCGATGGTCGTGGCACGCTACGACGGCGTGGGCGTGCGGGCTCGCGTCGACGGCCACGGCGACGGCGCGGGCGAGACGTGGCCCGGCTGCGAGGACGTACAGTTCCTCGAGATGTCCGGGCCGAAGACCGCGATGGGATGGCCGATCGACGCGGGTGGGCTCGAGGAACTGCTCATCGGCCTGCACCGTGACTACGGTATGCCGATGACCGTCACCGAGAACGGCGCCGCCTTCGCGGACACGCTCGACCCGGACGGTCGAGTGCGCGACGTGCAACGAATCGCATACCTGCGCGGCCATCTCGCCGCCGCGCACGCCGCGATCTCCGCCGGGGTCGACCTGCGTGGTTACTTCCTCTGGTCGTTCATGGACAACTTCGAATGGTCGTACGGCTACGCCAAGCGCTTCGGCATCACGTACGTGGACTTCGAGACGCAACACCGGACCTTCAAGGACAGCGCGGCGTTCTACTCGGACACCGTGCGCCACAACGGATTGGCGCGCTGAGAAAGACGCCGCCGTCACGCCTGCTGGGTCGGTTACGGCGCGCGGACATCGTCCGGCACCGGTGTGGTCGGACCGACGTCTGCGATCGACCGGTCGGCCGCCGCAGTCAGGTTGTCGGTGAGCCAAGCGCTGATCTCGGCGGCCGGCATCGGGTGTGCGGTGAGCCAGCCCTGGGCGAGGGTGCAGCCGGCGTCGGCGAGCAGCTGGCGGGTGTACTCGTTCTCGACGCCCTCCGCCACGGTACGCATGCCGAGCGCCCGCGCGAGGTCGACGGTTGACCGTACGATCGCGGCGTCGTCGTGGTTGTCGGCCATGCCGCCGACGAACGTACCGTCGATCTTGATTTCCGTGATCGGCAGCTTCCGGAGGTGCTGCAGTGACGAGCATCCGGTGCCGAAGTCGTCGAGCGAGATCGCCACGCCCAGCGCGCGGATCCGGTTGACCGTGCCAATCGCGCGGCTGGGATCGGCGAGCAGCGCGCCCTCGGTGATTTCGAGCTGGATCCGCGACGGTGCGACGCGGTGCCGCGCGAGGGTAGACGCCAGATGCGAGATGACGTCGTCGCTATAGAGGTCGCGTGCGCTGACGTTAATCGACGCGCGAAGGTCGAATCCGTCGTCGTGCCAAGCGCCGACCTGTGCCACCACGTCGTCGATCGCGCGCATGGTGAGCAAGTGCATGACGGAACTGTGCTCGGCGACGGCAAGCAGTTCGTGCGTGTCGATGGGCCCGTAGGCCGGATGTCGCCAGCGCAGCAACGCTTCCACGCCGTCGACGGCGCCGGTCGCGAGGTTGACCTGCGGCTGGTAGTGCATGGAGATCTGCGCGCGGTCGTTGGTTTCCAACGCGTGTCGGAAGTCGGTCAGCAGCCGGAGCCGTTTCGGGCAGTTATTGTCGACGCCCGCCCGGTAGGACGCGATGGCTGCGCCGCGCTGCTTCGCGTCGTACATCGCGACATCGGCCCGGCGCATCAACGTCGTGAAGTCGATGCTCTCGTCGTCGCGATCAGCGATGCCGACCGACGCGGTCACGTCGACGCGCAGCCCATCGAGGCTGACGGGTTCGGCGAGCGCGGCGACGACTCGTTCGGCGAGGGCGTGTCCGTCGCCGATATCGCGCGTCGCCGTAAGGATGGCGAATTCGTCGCCACCGAGCCGAGCCACTGTGCCGGACGGAGTCCGCAGGGCGCGCAAGCGTTCCGCGACCGCGATCAGCAACTGGTCGCCGACGTCGTGCCCGAGCGCGTCGTTGACCTGCTTGAAGCGGTCGAGGTCGAGGACGAGCAGAGTGGCCCGTCTCGTCGAACCCTCGTCGGCCGCGCACTCGGCGGAGATCCGGTTGAGACCATCGCGCAACCCGTTGCGGTTCGCGAGGCCGGTGAGCGGATCCAGTCGGGCCGCGAGGTCGCGCTCGGCGGAGAGCTTTGCCATGCGGTGCACCGCGTAGAGCGGAACGAAGACCAGGGGGACGAAGCCGGCGTCGACGTGTTCGGTGATGGCGAGTGCGGGGCCCAGCAGCAACAGCGCGGCGTTGAACAGGGTCTGGTTAGTGGTGGCGTATTCGCCGAAGGTATGTCGGCGGCGCGGTGTGTGGATGCGAGCCTTGGCTGCGTCCAGGAGTCCGTACGTGACAAGCCACGCGGCGACCGCCCCGGCCACCGACAGCGCATCGTCGATGACGAAGTTCGTCGCGTCGTGGTGGAACGGGTCGGCATCGCCGATCCACAGTACGAGCGCCGCGGCGGCGAACGACAGGGCGAAGTGGGTGGATGCCCACGCCGCGCCGCGGAATCCGGCGCGCAGCCGTGCCGCACCGACCGCGACGGCGGCGGTCTGCGCGACGATGGCCGGCCCGAGCCCCCAACAGAGCTGGATGGCAAACGTGAAGCAGATCGTCGGCCAGATGACGATGGGCGCACGCCCGGCGGGCCTGGCCGCCACGAATGCCTGCGTGCCGGCGAGCAGCGAAACCGCGAGCATCAGCCAGAACGCGCTGTAGGTGGACATGGTGTACGCGATGTGCGGCAGCTGCGTCACCACGATCGCGATCGCTACCGCACCGGCCACGACCTCGAAAGCTAACCCGCGTCGGCGTCGCGAGGCCCACCGGACGGGGACCTCCATCGCCATCGCCACTGTTGCCGCCTCCTCGCCTCGTTGCACCGAAGCGGTGTGCCTCGGACCCGGCAAGACAAGCCACAGATCGTAACGGCTGGTCAACCCAGTGCAAGCGTTCGAACGCCTGGTGTGACCGGCGCCACACAGGATCACCACATGTGGCTCATTGGTGGACAGCAGTCGCCCATGCCCCCCTCGTCCGACCGTCTAGTGGTACATATCGGGCGTTCGGCTGAGGCATTTCTCACCTGCCACGTGGCCGGCGAGTTGATTGCGACGGTCCCGTCAGTGGCCGCGTGCCGCCCGGTAGCGCGTGATCAACTCGGTCGTCGAGGAGTCCTGATCCGGCTGCCCGATCGGCGGCTGGGCACCGTCGGCCCGCGTGAGAAGCGGAGCAAGTTGCTTCGCCATCGTCTTTCCGAGCTCGACGCCCCATTGGTCGAACGAGTCAATGCCACAGATCGTGCCCTCGGTGAACACGATGTGTTCGTAGAGCGCGACGAGTTGACCGAGCGTCGCGGGGGTGAGCTTCGGCGCCAGGATCGACGTGGTCGGATGGTTGCCCGGCATCACCTTGTGCGCTACGACATCCGCCGGCGTACCGTCCGCGGCCACCTCGTCCGCGGTGCGCCCGAACGCGAGCGCCGCGGTTTGCGCGAAGAAGTTGGACATGAATAAGTCGTGCATGTCCCCGATCTCATGGTTCGGCGCGCAGAACCCGATGAAGTCCGCCGGAATCAGCTTCGTACCCTGGTGAATCAGTTGGTAGAACGCGTGTTGACCGTTCGTTCCGGGTTCACCCCAGTAGATCTCGCCGGTCTGGTAGCGCACCTCGGTGCCATCGGCGCGCACCGATTTTCCGTTGCTCTCCATGGTGAGCTGTTGCAGGTACGCCGGAAAGCGGTGCAGGTATTGCGAATACGGCAAGACGGCGTGCGTCTGGGCGCCGAGGAAGTTGTCGTACCAGACGTTCAGGAGCCCGAGCAGCGCCGGCACGTTGCGGTCTAGAGGCGCGGTCCGGAAGTGCTCGTCCATCGCGTGGAATCCGGCGAGCATCTCGGTGAAGCGCTCCGGCCCGATCGCGAGCATCAACGACAGCCCCACCGCGGAGTCGTACGAGTAGCGGCCGCCGACCCAATCCCAGAAGCCGAACATGTTCTCGGTGTCGATGCCGAACGCCTTGACCTTCTCTGCGTTGGTGGACACCGCGACGAAATGCTTGGCGACCGCGCCGTCGTCGACGGCAGCGGATGCGCCGTCGACGGCGGCGCCGGATGCGCCGCCGTCGTCTGATGCACCGGATGCGGCGAGCCCGTCGAGCAGCCAGCGGCGGGCTTCGGCGGCATTAGTCAGCGTCTCGAGCGTGGTGAACGTCTTCGACACGATGACGAACAGCGTGGTCGCCGGGTCGAGGTCGCGAGTCTTCTCGTAGACGTCGGTCGGGTCGATATTCGACACGAACCGACACCGGATGTCCGTGTCGAGATACGCCCGCAGCGCCTCGTACGCCATCACCGGCCCGAGATCCGAGCCACCGATGCCGATGTTCACGACCGTCGTGATCGGGCGGCCGGTGTGCCCGTGCCACTGGCCACTGCGTACCCGGTTGGCAAACGCCGCCATCTTGTCCAGCACGGCGTGCACGTCTGCGACCACGTCCTGACCGTCCACCACAAGCGACGCGTCACGAGGCAGGCGCAACGCGGTGTGCAAGACGGCACGGTCCTCGCTGGTATTGATGTGCTCGCCGGCGAACATCGCCGTGGTGCGCTCGGCGAGTCCGCGTTCCATGGCGAGCGCGAGAAGCAGCCGGATGGTCTCGTCCGTGACGCGGTTCTTGCTGTAGTCGACGTAGAGGTCGGCGGCCTGCGCGGCGAGCCGCGTCCCCCGCTCGGCGTCGGCCGAGAAGAGGTCCCGCAGATGGGCCTGCCGCATCTCGTCGGCGTGCGCGGCGAGCGCGTGCCAGGCCTCGGTCTTCGTCGGATCACTGCTCATCAGGGTCGCTCCCGGAACGCAGACAAACGTTCGTGGCACCTGCCGACCACGAGCCTACGTGTCCCGCCGGTCGGGCGCGGCCACGGCCGGCAGACTCGTTGCCAGTGCGGTAGCGTGCCGCCGTGGCCGAACTTCGTGTGCGCTCGGATCTGTCCGCGTTGGCTTCGTACCAGACGTTTCCGTTCGATCTGCCGGTGCAGGTCCGGCCGCTGGCCGACACGGTGGCGCAGGAGCCGCCGAGGCACGGGCTGTCCGCCGAGGACTGTCATGCGTGCGCTTCGGTCGACGACGACTACATCTGGACAGACGAGTCGTGGCGGCTGCGGATCTGGTCGGAGAGTCCATTGCCCGGCGTCGTACTGCTCGAGTCCCGAGTGCACGCGGACTCGTTCCTGGACCTGCCGCCGGATCTGCTGACCGCGTTCGGTCCGATGTGCGCCAGGGTGGAACGGGCGCTCTACGGCCTCGGCGGCATCGGCCGCGTCCATCTATACCGCTGGGGCGACGGCGGCGCGCACTTCCACGTCTGGTTCTATCCACGGCCGTACGGTCGACTCCAGTTGCGCGGCTCGTTCATCACCGCGTGGTCGCCGGTGCTCGAGCCGCAGCCCGTCGAGGATCTCGCAGCAGCGGGTCGAGTGATCGCCGCCGGGATGCGCGGCGAGTCGGGGAGCGAGGCATGACGGTTGTCGCGCTGCGAGAAATCGAAGATTCGGATCTTGACGCACTCTTCGATCAGCAGCGGGACCCCGCATCGGTGTGGATGGCGGCGTTCACGGCCGAAGACCCGGATGACCGGACCGCGTTCGACGCGCACATGGCGCGAGTGCGGGGCTCGAGCGACATTGTGCATCGGGCGATCACACTCGACGGACGCCTGATCGGCACCATCGCGCGCTTCGTGGCCGACGACGACTTGGAGATTACGTACTGGGTCGACCGGTCGATGTGGGGCCACGGTATCGCGACCAGAGCGCTTGACCTCTTACTCGAATCGGCTCCCGAACGACCACTGCGAGCGCGCGCCGCGAGCGACAACGTGGCCTCGCTTCGCGTGTTGGAGAAAGCCGGATTTCGAGTGGTCGGCACCGAGGTCTCGTTCGCGAATGCGCGGCACGCCGAGATCGAGGAGACGATCCTTCAGCTGGACTAAGCGCCATCCGGAAAGACGCGGACTGGCGTCACGGCGGGTCGGGTTCACGTCGGTAGGTGTTGCCGGCCGGGGAGGTCCAGATCAGGGTGCCGGGTGTTGGTTGGGTGACTTGCCAGCCGCCGGCGTGTTTTAGCCGGTGATGGTGCCGGCACAACAGGGCGAGGTTGTCGTGGTTGGTGTGTCCGCCGTCGGCATGGTCGATGGAGTGGTCGATGTCGGCGGCGCGCGCAGGTACCCGGCAGCCAGGGGCCCGGCAGGTGCGGTCGCGGGTGGTGATCCACCGGGTCAGCGCGGGACCGGGTGAGCGACGGCGCAGGTCGGCTTCGACGGGTGGCCGAGGCATCGGCGCTTTGATGGTGGTGGTGTCGAGCAGGGTGCCGTCGGCGGTGGTGAGGGTGTGTCGCCATCTCACATTGCGGCCTTGGGCGGCACACGTCGGTGCGTGTGGCAGGTGGCCGGCGATGATGGCGCGGGCGGTGTCGGCGTCGATGGGTCCGTGGCCGGCCAGCAGGCCGGGGTCGTTGGTGGCGCCGGTGGCAGTGGTCCACGGCACGGTCAGCTCGATAACTCCGGCGCGGTGCACTGGCGGTGTCGGCATATCCGTGCCGGCCAGCAGGTCCAGGAAGGTGTCGGCGCGTAGCTGGTCGAGGGTGCGGTCGTCGCCGGCGCGTTTGCGGCCGCGGGCGTAGGCGTCGACGCGTTCGAACGCGGCGGTGGCCCGGGCGGCGGGTAGCCGTGCGCCGAACAGGCTGGCGGTGCCGTCGCGGTCTGGTTGGCATCCGATGTGCCGGTCGGTTTCGGATCTGGCGGTGCGTTTGCCCGCGTCCGGGTCGGCCTTGAGCACCGCGCGGCGCAGTCGGTCGCGTAGCTGGCTGGTGGTCAACCCGGGTGCGCGTGGCAGCACGGTGGCGGCGATGTCGACCGCGATCGCGTCGTCGACCAACGTGAGCACGTCGGCGAAGACCCAGGCCCTGCGGACATCGACGTCGCCGCGGGAAAGCGCGTCGAACACCGCCGGTAGTGTGCCGGTCAGGTAGCGGCCGAAGTCCACCTGCGAACGCGCGGCCGACTGCGTCCACGCCAACGCGATCGCGACCTCGTCGGCGTCGAAGCCCGGCTTGGCGCGATCCGCGACCGCGACGACCGCGCCAAGCAGCCTGGCCGACGCCACCGCCGCACCGCGGGCACACTCACGCAGGTCGTCCACCGGATCCGCTCGCGGATCCGTGCTTCGGTCGGTCGCCGTGTCGCATGGCTGGTCCACGACTTCGACGCTAATGGCCGCCACGCACCAGGGGAGGGGCCAGAGGAGGGGCCAGTCGTCTCTGTACACGCGCGGACCCCGGGCCGACGGCATCATAGTTGCGTGTTCTGGACTGACGATCGTCGGCTGTTCATTGAGCTGATTGAGCGACTTGTGCTGCGCGCGGTGGATCCAGCGGCAGAGGTAGAGATGGGAGCACCGTTGCGGCCGCGACTCGAGTTCTCCCTGGAGTGCGTCAAGGCCGGGGAGGAGCTTCTGGGCTTGGATGCGTTATGCGCGAGCCTCTGCGATTACCGACTGCCGCTGACGGCAAAGGATCGGGATGTGATCGTCGACTTGGCCGCGCAATGGGGGCTGGACGAATTCGACCTGGGATGTCTGGAGCAGTTGGTGACGACCGCGTGAGCGATGTTTGGGCGGCAAAGTCCGAGCCCGCCCGGCGAGCGCAGGCGTCATGCCTCGACTCGCCCACCCTTGCCGATCACCACGATGCCACCGTCGGAGACGGTGAACCGCTGCCGGTCGCGTTCGAGGTCGACGCCGATCTCGGCACCTTCCGGTACGACCACGTTCTTGTCGAGAATCGCGTTGCGGATCACGGCGTGGCGGCCGATGTCGCAGCCGTCCATGATGACCGAGTCGGATACGTGCGCCCACGAGTGAACCGTCGTGTTCGGCGATATCACCGAGTTCTCCACGAGCGCACCGGAGATCACGACCCCGGGGGAGATCATCGAGCCGACCGCGCGACCGACCCGTTCGCCGTAGGCGTGCACGAACTTGGCCGGCGGCCAGGACGGGTATCCGGTGAAGATCGGCCACTCGCGGTTGTAGAGGTTGAAGATCGGGGTTACGGCGACGAGGTCCATGTGCGCGGTGTAGAACGAGTCGAGCGTCCCAATGTCGCGCCAGTAGCCGCGATCGCGGTCGGTGCTGCCCGGCACCACGTTGTCGCGGAAGTCATAGACCTGCGCCTCGCCCTTGTCCACCATCATCGGGATGATGTTGCCGCCCATGTCGTGCCGGCTGTTCAGGTCAACGGAGTCGAGCGCGAGCGCCTCGTGCAGTGCCTTGGCGGTGAACACGTAGTTGCCCATGGACGCATAGATCTCGTCAGGGTTGTCGGGCAGCCCGACCGGGTCGGACGGCTTCTCACGGAACGCGCGGATCGTGCGGCCGTCCGGCCCGACGTCGATGACGCCGAACTGGTCGGCCATCGAGATCGGCTGCCGGATCCCGGCGACCGTGCACGCCGCACCGGAATCGATGTGCTGCGCGACCATCTGCGACGGATCCATCCGGTAGATGTGGTCGGCGCCGAACACGATAATGTAGTCCGGCTCGGCGTCGTCGACCAGGTTGAAGCTCTGGAAGATCGCGTCCGCCGAGCCGGCGAACCACCGGGGACCGAGGCGCTGCTGCGCCGGCACCGGTGTCACGTAGTTGCCGAGCAACGTCGACATCCGCCAGGTCATCGACACGTGCCGGTCGAGCGAGTGCGACTTGTACTGCGTCAGCACGACCATCTTGAGGTAGCCGCCGTTGGCCAGATTGGACAGCACGAAGTCGACCATCCGGTAGATGCCACCGAACGGTACCGCCGGCTTCGCCCGGTCTGCGGTCAACGGCATCAGGCGCTTGCCTTCGCCGCCGGCGAGCACCATCGCGAGAACCTTCGCCGCCATGTGCTGACGGTAACCATTCCAAGGCCGGGTAAACCAGCGGTTGGCCGGCTAGGTCGAGATAATGTTTGGCGTGCCGTCCACCGAGTCAGCCTCGGCCGGGGCGGATCCCGGCGAGGCACGCACATCGTTACGCGTCGATCTACTGACCCGCGAATACCCGCCGGACGTCTACGGTGGCGCCGGCGTACACGTGGAATATCTGGCGCGATCGCTGAACGCATCGGTCGACGTACATGTCAGGTGTTTCGGCGAACCGCGGACGGCGACGTCCGGCGAGCCGATCGCGACCGCCTATGCCGAGCCCGCGGACCTCGCGGCGGCGAACGCGGCGTTGCGCACCGTCGGGGTCGACGTGGCCATCGCCGCCGGATGCTCCGGCGCCGACGTGGTCCATAGCCATACGTGGTACGCGAATCTGGCCGGCCATCTGGCGAAGCTGCTCTACGACGTGCCGCACGTAGTCACCACGCACAGCCTGGAACCGCTGCGGCCGTGGAAGGCTGAGCAGCTGGGCGGCGGATATGCGCTGTCGTCGTGGTGCGAGCGAACCGCGCTGGAGTCTGCCGACGCGGTGATCGCGGTGTCGGCCGGCATGGCGCGCGACGTGGTCGCGGCATACCCGGCGGTACGCCCGGACCGCGTGCACGTCGTGCACAACGGCATCGACACCGACGAGTATGCCCCGGACCACGGCACCGATGTCCTCGCGCGCCACGGCATCGATCCGGCTCGGCCGAGCGTTGTCTACGTCGGCCGCATCACCCGCCAGAAGGGCGTGCCACACCTACTGCGGGCAATGCGTACGGTGCCGGGTGAGGCTCAACTCGTCCTGCTCGCCGGTGCGCCGGACACACCGGAGATCGCGGCCGAGGTTGAGGCCCTGGTCGCCGAGCTTCGGACCCTGCGGGACGGGATCGTCTGGATCCCGAAGATGCTGCCCAAGCCCGAAGTGATCCAGATCCTGACGCACGCGTCGATGTTCGTGTGCCCGTCGGTCTACGAGCCGATGGGCATCGTGAACCTCGAGGCGATGGCGTGCGAGGCACCGGTCGTGGCCACCGCCACCGGCGGCATCCCCGAGGTGGTCGCGCACGGCGAGACCGGGCTGCTGGTACCCATCACGCAGCGCTCCGACGGCGAGCCGGTGGATGCGGACCGTTTCGCCGCCGAGTTCGCCGAGGCGATCGAGGAGTTGCTGGCATCACCGCAGCGGGCGCGCGCGATGGGAGCGGCCGGACGGGTCCGAGCCGTTGAGCAGTTCTCGTGGTCGGCGATCGCGGACCGTACCGTCGAGGTCTACCGCTCCGTGCTCGGCTAGCGTGGCTTCGTACGTGCGTACGAAAGCCGTGGTAGGGTCAGGCCATGGTCACCTCGTTCCAGGGATCGCTGCTCGACCTCGTTGACATCGACGACGATCCCGTCGGCGTCGACGCGCTCGGTCGTGCGTTGTGCCGCACGGAGTTGACCGACGGCGCCTGGATCGACCTGCGACGCGGCTGGATGCGGGGCGCTGACGCGCTGTTCGAGCACCTGGTCGACGCCGTGCCATGGCATGCGGAGCGCCGCCAGATGTACGACCGCGTGGTCGACGTACCACGGCTGTTGTCGTTCTACGACGAGGGCGACGCACTGCCTCATCCGGCGCTGGACGACGCGAAGGCGGCGCTGGACGCGCACTACGGCCTCGAGCTCGGCGAACCGTTTCGGACGGTGGGCCTTTGCTACTACCGGGACGGCCGGGACAGCGTGGCGTGGCATGGCGACCGGATCGGCCGCGGCTCCAACGAGGACACCATGGTGGCCATCGTGTCCGTCGGTGCACCGCGCGCTCTGTTGTTGCGACCCCGATTCCACTCCGGTGGCACGCACCGCTACGAGCTCGGTCACGGTGACCTGATCGTGATGGGCGGCAGCTGCCAGCGCACCTGGGACCACGCGGTCCCGAAGACCGCACGCCCGACCGGACCACGGATCAGCATCCAGTTCCGACCGGCCGGCGTCCGATAACGGCCGAACATTCGCGACGGCCGCACTTCGCTGCGCGGCGCTCGGTTCTGGTCGAGACTGGTCACGACACAGCGCGAGCACGTCAGGCCGGTGGCGCGCCGCGTGGACGACGAGGGAGCGTGCCGTGACCATCCGGGGCATCGGTTTGGTGGTGCACGGCGGCAAGACCATTGCGCAGGAGACCGCCGAGCGCGTCAGTCGATGGGCAGCCGACCGAGGTGTCCGGTGCACCGAAGTCGACGTCTGGGACGCCGACTTCGGCCGGCTGAGCGCGCGCGAAGAGGCGGCGCGAGCCGGCGACCCGGATCTCGTCGTCACGATCGGCGGCGACGGCACGTTCCTGCGCGGCGCGCGCATCGCGGCCCCGATCGGCGCGCTCGTCCTGGGCATCAACGTCGGCCGGCTCGGCTTCCTCACCGAGGTGACGCTCGACAGCCTCGACGACGCGCTCGCCGCCGTCGAGAACCACGCGATCACCGTCGACGCCCGGATGATGCTGACCATGCGTGCATCGCGGCCGCTCGAGGTGCCGAGCGGCATGGACGCGTTGCTGCGCTACGGCCGCGGCCCGGCGCTGCCACCGCCGAAGGCGCGCGCCGCTTCGGCGGAGGAGCTGGGCTGGGGCGTACCGCTCGACATCCTGGCACTGAACGACGTCGTGTTCGAGAAGCTCGCGCGCGACCGGCAGGCGAGCATCGGCGTGTACGTGGACGGTCGACTGTTCGCGTCGTATTCGGCGGACGGTCTGATTGTGTCGTCGCCGACCGGGTCGACGGCGTACAGCTTCGCGGCCGGTGGCCCGATTCTCGCGCCGCATCTCGACGCGCTCGTGTTCACGCCGGTCGCCCCGCACATGGTGTTCAACCGAAGCCTCGTCGTCTCCGTCGAGCAGCGGATCGGCGTACTCGTGCTGCGGCACTCCGGACAGGTCGCGGTCAGTGTCGACGGCGAGCTGCGCGGTGTGCTCGATCCAGGAGACTGGGTCAGCGTGTACGCCGGACCGCAGCGCTCGCGTCTCGTCCGCGTTGACGACTCGAACTTTTTCGACCGGGTGCGATCCCGATTCGGCCTCGCGGACGCGCCGGCCGCGCTGGCCGACGGGGACGCGCCGCTCGTCTACGACCCAGGCGTCCCGCTGCCGCCGGACCTGGCTCACCCGGGTCCCCATGACAGTGCCGCCGGGTGGCACCGTGACGCGGGCGGTCCGAGCGACTAGCCGGGGCGTGTGTCGGGTACCCAGCAGGGCGGCGGTTCCGCGACGCACCCGGGCGTACGCTAGGTGGTCAGCTTGGGGGAACGATGAGCACGCTGATGTGCACCGATGAAGTGTCCGCCGCGGACCGGCTCGACTACGTCCAGGATCTGACCGGCAGCACCTGGGTTCCGATGGAACTCCGGAGCGAGTTCCGGGCCAACTACTGGGGACAGTTCCGCGCCAGCGGTCTCGGCGCCATGCAGGTGGTCGTACTGGACGTGATGCCGATAACCGTGCGGCGCACCCCGGCGCTGATTTCCCAAGCCGACCCCGACATGTTGAAGATGCTGCTGGTCTGCGATGACGGATCGTCGACTGTCGAGCAGGACGGCCGGCAAGCGCTGCTCACCACGGGTGAGTTCGCGTTCTACGACACGCGGCGGCCGTACGAGGTCAACTGCGGGGTCGGCAACGACCGGCCCACACAGATCATGACGTTCATGTTTCCGCCGTCGCTGTTGCCCATGTCGCGCGCACATGTCCGGCAGCTGACCGCCAAGCGGATCCAGGCCACCGCCGGGCTCGGAGACCTGACCTCACAGTTCCTGCTCCAGCTCGCACGGAACATCGATCACTACAGTCCGGCCGAGGCCGCACGACTGTCCAACGCGGCGCTGGAAGTGCTGGCCACCCGGCTGGCGCACGAGGTGGACGCCGATGGCTGGAGCACGCCGGAAGCTCGTCGACACGCGCAGCTGACCACCGTACAAGCGTTCATTCAGCAGCACCTCGGCGATCCGCGGCTCACACCCGCGGCGGTGGCCGCGGCACACCACATCTCGCTGCGTTCGCTGCACCAACTGTTCCACGACGAAGGCCTGACCGTCGCCGGCTGGATCCGGCGCCGCCGGCTGGAACGCTGTCGGCGCGACCTGTGTGATCCGTCGCTGGGGTCGCGATCCGTCGCAGCGATCGCCGCCACGTGGGGCTTTTCCAGCGCGGCCGACTTCAGCCGGGCGTTCCGGGCAACGCACGGGATCCCGCCGGCCGAATACCGAGAGTCTGCACGCGTTGTGAACAGCTCTGCGCGGTAGCCCAACGACAGTCCGCCTTTGCTAGCCCACGCTGGTCGCACAGCGAATGGGCAGAAAGGCATGGGCGATGACTTATCCGTTTGCGGATCGCGTGGCCGAGGACGAGCGACTGGTTGCTCAGGGACGGTTGTTCGACCCGCTCACCCGCCGAGTCCTGCAGCAGGCCGGGTTGGCGCCCGGCATGCGGGTGCTCGATCTCGGCAGCGGAGCCGGCAACGTGGCTCGGCTCGCCGCTGACTTGATTGGGCCGGACGGCGCCGTGGTTGGCGTCGAACGGGACCCGGACGCGGTCGCGCTCGCACGCCGGCGCACCGATGCGCCGAACATCGAGTTCCGGGTCGGCGACGTGCAGACGCTCGATGGTGTGGACGGCAACTTCGACGCCGTGGTCGGGCGGCTCGTCCTGATGTACCTCACCGATCCGGTGGCCGCGTTGCGCCGGGCGGCGAGCTTGGTCCGCCCGGGCGGCATCGTCTGCCTGCACGAGGCTGACCTCACGTATCCGTGCGCCACCCCGCTGGGGCCAGTGTCGAATCAAGCGCAAACGTTCTTCACACAGGCGTTGGAGAAGGCGGGTATCGCGTGCGCCATGGGACCCGCGCTGTTCGCGACGTTCCGGGCCGCCGGGCTGGCCGAGCCGACGCTGCTGGTCGAGTTGTTCGCCGCCGGTGGGCCGGACGCGCCGGCGTGGGCGTGGGCCAACGTGATCGGCGCGGCGGTGCCACTGATGGAACGATTCGGGGTCGCGACGCGTGCGGAGGTGGACCCGCCAACCCTCGCCGACCGGCTGCTCGCCGAGGCTCTCGACCGCGATGGCTGCGTCATCGGCCCGCCGATGTTCGGAGCGTGGGTACGCGTGGCGTCCGCGCACTGAGCCCAGCCGACATCTGGTGCCGCCGTCGCAACCCGATCGAACCTGTCAATTCGTCCTTGATGAGGAGGCGGACGAAATGCAGACCGCAACGCTTCTCGAACGACCGATGGCGCGCGATCGCACGGAAACGATGATCGCGGCCTGTCCCGAACCCGGCTGCACCGAGGCGACCGAGATGTACGACGAGGTCGACCTCGCGAGCACCGATGGCGCCGTCGCGCACGCCCGAACGGTCTGTCCGCACGGGCACCGGTTCTTCATGCCGGTGGAGAACATCCGCTTGCTCCGGTAGGTGCGCAGCCGGGCGGCTAGGTGCTCGGCCGGGCGGCTAGGTGCTCGGCCGGGCGGCTAGGTGCTCGGCCGGGCGGCGCTCTCGGGCCGGCCGCGTTCGGGTCAGCACACTGATAACTCGATTGCACCGACGGCGCGGCATTCGTAGCGTCGGATCCGTGGGAATTTTTATGATCGCGGTACGTCGTGTCCGCGGTCGGGGCACCGAATGCGTGGGGCTGGCATCCGCTCACCGATGAGTGGGCCGCGCGGGTGGTCGCCGACGCCGGCGTACGCCCTGGTGACCTCGTCCTCGACATCGGGGCGGGCCGTGGCGCCCTGACCCGGCATCTAGTGGCGGCCGGCGCCCGGGTGGTGGCCGTGGAGCTTCACCCGGATCGCGTGGCACACCTGCGAGAGCGGTTCGCCGGACGGCCGGTGACGGTGGTACGGGCGGATGTCGCCGCACTGCGACTGCCGCGCCGACCGTTCCGCGTGGTGTCGAGCCCGCCGTACGCCGTGACCAGCGCCGTACTACGTGCCTTGCTGGCGCCGGATTCCCGACTCGTCAGCGCGGACCTCGTACTGCAACGGGCCGCCGCACGCCGCTACGCCGACGGTCGGGTGCCCGGATCGCAGCGATGGCTTCGCCGATGGACCGTGGACGTCGGTCGATCCGTGCCACGCCGGGCGTTCGTCCCGCCGCCACGGGTCGACTCGGCCGTACTGACGATTCGGCGACGATGAGGCCGCCGCCGGCACGATGTGAAATGCGATGCGGCGTCCGCAAGATGCGGACGCCGCCGTCCGTGGTCAGTTTTCCTGCCGCGCTTCCGACAGGGCATCCTGCGCGTCGTTGAGGCTCTGAGCCGCATCCGCCACGTTGCGCGAGGCGTCGATCACCTTGTCGGTGTCGAGTCCCGTCGCGTCGCTTACCTTGTCCTTGGCCGAGTCGACCACGTCGCCGGCTGCGTTCTTCAGCTTGTCGAGAAAGCCCATCCGTGTCTCGCCCCAATCCATTCGTGCCGCGGTGGCCGCACCTCGATGGTGCAGCGGGCCCACTCGTGCGGCGCTTCATCCGTGCTATCGAGTACAGCTGGTGTTTCGCCGACTGCTCGGCGTCGCGCGACGTCCAGCCGCCCGGCCGTTCGCTGGATCCGCCGACGTCACGTCGCGTTTGACCGCTGTGCGGAGGCTGAGAGGGTGGACACGCGTGGAGCACTCTACGTGGCGAGACCGGACGTTGCACAGTGGACGAACCCGACAGCGCCAACGCCGCTCAGCGGCCGATGGTCGGCTGATAAGGGCGCTTTCGTGGAGCACGCACGGTCGCGCATTGTCGGGAACTCGACACTCGCGCCTTCGGGCCGTGAAGCGTCAGGTGGCGTACACCGGCTCGGTGTCGCGGAGGTACTCGTGGACGAGGCGGACGATCGTCGCGCCCTCACCGACAGCCGACGCGACACGCTTGATGGACCCGTGGCGTACGTCGCCGGCCGCGAAGACCCCTGGCACGCTCGTTTCGAGTGCCAGTGGCTCGCGAACCAGGTGCGTGTCACGTGGCGCGTCAAGTAGGTCGCGGCCGGTCAACACGTACCCGTGTGCGTCGCGTGCCACGGTTGGCGGCAGCCATCGCGTATTGGGCTCGCCGCCGATCATGACGAACAGCGCGTTCGCGGCTATCGTCTCGAGCCCGTCGCGGGCGCGATCGGCCAGCGTCAGCGACTCGAGAGTGCCGTTACCGCCGCCGTCGACCACCTCGGTACGCAGGCGTACCGCGATGTTTGGTGTCGCTTCGATCGCACGGATCAGGTAGCTCGACATGGACGCCTGCAGGTGGTCGCCCCGAACCAGAAGCGTCACGGTGTGCGCGTGGTTTGCCAGATGCACCGCGGCCTGCCCGGCGGAGTTGCCTGCGCCGACGATGAACACGTGCTGTCCGGTCATCGCACGGCTCTCGCTCACCGCCGCGCCGTAGAACACGCCGGAGCCGACCAGAGCTTCAAGCCGGGGTACGCCGAGCCGCCGCCAGTCGATGCCGGTGGCGAGGACCACGACGCGGGCCCGGACCGAGGAGCCGTCAAGCATGCGAACGACCCGTTCGCCGTTAGTCACGTCTAGCGACACGGCCCGCTGCGCGAAGACCAGGTGGGCGCCCATCAGCCAGGCCTGCTCGCAGGTGCGCTCCATCAGCAGGCCACCACTGATGCCGTGCGGAAAACCGGGGTAGTTGCGGATCAACGGACTGGTGCCGGCCTGACCGCCGGAGACCTCCTCCTCCACGAGCACCGTGTCGAGGCCCTCGGAGGCGCCGTACACGGCGGCGGTCAGCCCGGCCGGACCCGCGCCGACGATGACCATGTCGCACGTGTCGAGCTTGTTCGTGACGACCACACCGATGGCGTTCGCTAAGTCGGAAAACGTCGGATCGATCAGCACGCGGCCGTCGTAGCGGATCACGACCGGCAGTTTCGACCCGTCCACACCGGCCTTTCGAAGCAATCGCCGACCCGCATCTCCGTCCGCCGCGTACGTGCCGTGCGACATGCTGAAGCGCGTCATGAGGTCGCGGAGTTGCCCGGCGCGCGCGTCGTCATCGGCGGCCACAATGCGGAACAGTTCGAAGCTCGGCTCGTGCTCCCGGGTCCACGACGACAGGAACTCGCTCATCGGGCCGTAAAGCATCTCGGTGTCCGCCCACGGCTGCACGATGTGATAGTCGGCGTGTCCGAGCATCATCGCGGCCACCGCCGGGCTATTCGCGGAGTAGTCGCGGTCGACGAGCAACACGCGCTTCGCGTGCGGGTGCAGGTGATGCGTTTGAGACAACACGTCGGCGTCCGTGGCGGCTGTCAACACCAACGCGACCGGCTCGCCGCGGCGCGCCCGCGCCTCGAGTTCCGCCACCGCCGTGGCAGGTGACGAGTGCCCGAGCACATCGAAGTCATGTCCGAAGCGGCGCGACAGGTCCTCGATCAGCACGCCGAGCGCGCCGGCGTCGCGGTCAACCACGAAGAGTGCCGGAAGCACCGGCAACGTCGCCATTTAAGTAGCCTATTCGCGCCGTAGTCCCCGTATGGCCGAACCCGCAAAGCCAGGCAGCTTGTCGCGAGCGGTGGGTCGGCGGCGCGCGGACGATCGGCGCGCGACGATCGACGGGATCCTCTGGTCGCAGTCGCCGTGACTGCCGCGGCGCGACGGACGTTTACGCTTGGCCGGTGGCGTGGCTGGAACGGAACCGGTACGAAGTGGAGTTCGAGGCCGAGGCCGTCCGGCTCGCCGCGGCGGCCAACGAACTCGAACCGCTGACACCGGTGCCGACATGTCCGGAGTGGACGGTCCGGGATCTGGTCGGCCACGTCGGGACGGGACATCGTTGGTCGACGCAGATCGTGGCCGAACGGCTCCAGACGCCGCCCGATTACGTCGTCCTCGATCCTCCCGCGCATCCGGCCGACTGGGCGGAGTGGCTGGTCGACGGCACCCGCGGGCTGGTCGAGGCGATCCGCACCACCGGCGCCGACGAGCCGGTGTGGACCTGGCAGTCCGACCGCACAGCCGCGTTCTGGCTGCGCAAGATGCTGCATGACGAGGTCGTGCACCGCTTCGACGCAGAGCTCGCCGGCGGTCGGCTGGGCGACCTGGCCGCTGACGTCGGCGCGGACGGTATATCCGACATGCTGACCTCTATCGCGACGCTGTCGCCGACTGATAGTCCCGATCCGATCTTCGCCGGACTTGTTGGCGCCGGCGAAACGCTGCAGTTCGTCGCCATCGACGCGGAGCCGAGCGTGGGGCAATGGCACGTGGTACGAACTCCGGCGGGTGTCCACTGGCAACATCGGCAAGCGCCGGCCGATGTGACCGTACGAGCGCCCGCGCGCGAGCTCTTGCTGATGTTGAACAGACGGCTCGACGCCGCGCAGCAGGGCGTGCAGATCAGCGGCGATCGAGCACTGTTCACCCATTGGCTAGACCACAGCCAGTTCTAGGGTTCGGTCGCTGTGCGCGGCAGCTCCAAGCCATGCTCGGCGTGCTATCGCTGGCTGATACGGGAGCCCGCCTTGGCACGCGCGTTCGGGCCGGTGACCGGCGTCGAGTCGTCGGTTCGCATGCGCGAGATTGCGCAGGCGCAGTCGGAGCATCCCGATGTCAGATATCTCGCCGGCTGCGCCGACGAGATACCAGTGGAGTCCGCCAGCGCAGAATTTCAGCGACCACATACCGCCGTCCGGCTGGTGGTTGGAATACTTCCCCCGCGGCTTCGAGGTGGACGCCGCGGATCCCGGCGCGCCCGCGCCGCCCGATCCCGCAACCCCGCTCACGCTCGAACGGTGGTATGCCGCGTCCTTCGCAGGTCGGCCGATTGGCGTGCGGCGGGCCGACTGGCGAGGCCGGTCGATTGGCAAGCGTTCGGCCGATAGGCGAGCCGGACGTCAGCCGTTCCGGCCTCGGAGAACGCAATCCGACGTCTCGGGTAGTCGTCAGGTCTCGGTTCGGCATCGATGACGTCGTTGATCTTGATTTGGCAGGGCACTGCGCTCTAGCGTTCGGGAACGTTCCCGGGACCGGTTACGGGAACGCTCCCGCAGCGTCCACAAGTGATCATCACGAACCCCAAGCACCGACCCAGCTCAGGTACGGTCTTCAGCGCATGACGTCGGGTCTTTGAAATCTGAAGTTGACGTCAGTTTCTCCGGTGGCTGCTTTTGGCGTACGTCGTTCGAGGTTGTACGGCGTGCCAGCGAAAGCGCCACTTTCCCCCAGTCCACCCAGCGAGCGCATCTCAGGTCTCGAGCACGGAGGTCAACGTGAGTCAACCAGCTCTGTCCCGGCGTAACTTCCTTGGTCTCGCCGTGGGCACCGCCGGTGCTGCCGCACTTGCGGCATGTGGCACCTCAGGCCCGTCCGGCGCGGGCGGCAGCAAGGGCACCGCTAGCTACTGGTCGCTTTCCGGCCCGCCCGGCCAGCCGATCCGTCAAGCGGCTGTCGACCGCTTCAACAAGGCGAACCCGTCCACCAAGATCGGCGCAACGTTCTTCCAGAACGACGCTTACAAGCAGAAGATCAAGACGGCACTCGGCGCCGGTCAAGGCCCCACGATGATCTGGGGCTGGGGCGGTGGCGGACTCAAGGCGTACGTCGATGCCAACCAGGTCGTCGACCTGACGGACTGGCTCGGCCAGAACGCCGCGGTCAAGCAGAAGATCCTGCCGTCGTCATTCGGCGCCGCCACTGTCGGTGGCAAGGTCTACGCGTTGCCGATTGAGACCGTGCAGCCGATCGTGCTGTTCTACAACAAGAAGGTCTTCGACGCGGTCGGCGTACAGCCGCCGCAGTCGTACGGCGACATCCTCGCCCTGATCCCGAAGTTCAACGCCAAGGGCATCGCGCCGTTCTCACTGGGCGGCCAGTCCCGGTGGACGAACATGATGTGGCTCGAGTTCCTGCTCGACCGCCAAGCCGGCCCCGATGTGTTCAACAACGTGTTCGCCGGCACGCCGAACGCCTGGTCCGACCCGTCCGTTCTGGAAATGCTGACCAAGGTCCAGAACCTGGTGAAGATGAACGCGTTCGTCAAGGGCTTCTCGTCGATCACCGCCGACTCCAACGCCGACCAGGCTCTGCTCTACACCGGCAAGGCCGCGATGATGGTGCACGGCTCGTGGTCGTACGGCATCCAGCAGGCCAACGGCGGCGACTTCGTCAAGTCCGGCGGCCTCGGCTGGATGAACTTCCCCGGGATCGACGGCGGCAAGGGCGACCCGACCGACACGGTTGGCAACCCCGGCCAGTACCTCTCGATCTCGTCGAAGGCGTCGGCGGCTGACCAGGCCGTGGCGAAGAAGTTCTTCTCCACCACCCTGGTTGACGACGCCGAGAAGGCCGGTTGGGTCAAGTCCGGCGGCGTGCCGGTGCTGAACGACAGCGCCAGCCTGTTCGTCGGCGACGACGCGCAATACCTGAAGGACATGTCCGCGATCGCATCCGGTGCGAAGGTCTTCGCCCAGTCCTGGGACCAGGCCCTCAGCCCGACCGTCGCGGAGACCCTGCTTGACAACATTGCCAAGCTGTTCCAGCTGCAGATCAGCCCGCAGCAGTGGATCGACAGCATGAACGGGGTCATCGGTCAATGACGTCGCTCGCTCCGCCCGCCGCACGAGTGAACGCGTCCACTGGCGCCGGCGGGCGGAGCGGCGTCGGATGGATGGCGCTCCCCGCACTGCTGATGTTCGCGGCGTTTGGCCTTGTCCCGCTGGTCGGTGTGCTCTTGCTGACCTTCACAACCTGGGACGGGATCGGTGTGATCCATCCGTCCGGCCTGACTAGCTGGCGGGCGGAACTCTCGGACCCCGGGTTGCTGCACGCGCTCTGGGTCACGTTCGAGATCATGGCCATCTCGTGGCTCGTGCAGACGCCGATCTCCATCCTGATCGGCGTCTTCCTGGCCGCCTTCAAGAAGTACCGCGGACTGCTGGCGGTGCTCTACTTCCTGCCCCTGCTGCTGTCCTCGGCGGCCATCTCGATCACGTTCAAGGCGCTGCTCGACCCGAACTTCGGAGTCGGCGAAGGCCTCGGCATCAGCATCCTCAAGCAGGACTGGCTGGGCGACCCCAAGCTCGCCGTTGGGGTGCTCATCTTCGTCGTGTCGTGGCAGTACATCCCCTTCCACTCCTTGATTTACCAGGGCGCGGTTCGCCAGATCCCCGCCGACATGTATGAGGCGGCGGAGATCGACGGCGCCGGACGGGTCCGGCAGTTCTTCTCGATCACGCTGCCGCAGATCAGATACACCATCATCACGTCTTCGACGCTGATGGTGGTGGGCTCGCTGACCTTCTTCGACTTGATCTACGTGCTCACCGGCGGCGGTCCTGGCGATGCCACTCGCGCTCTTGCGTTGGAGATGTACCAACAGGGCTTCATGGCCAATCGCATGGGCCTTGCCAGCGTGATTGCGATGATCCTCGTCCTAGTCGGCCTGCTTCTCGCTCAGCTGCTGCGTCGCCTCGGTGGCCGCGGCGACGAGAGCATGATGGAAGGGGCCTGACGTGACGACCACCGGGTCTGAGGTCACGCAGACGGTCGACGTCGCCAGCACGCCGACGCGGCAGACGCCCCGGCAAGCAAACCGAGGCAGCAAGCTGCCGGCCAAGCTGTCGAAGTTGAACTGGACGGGCGGCACCTTCGGGTGGATCTGGCTGTTCATCGTGATGATCCCGATCTACTGGATCGTCATCACGAGCTTCAAGACCCAGGCGAACTACTTCATCACCAATACGTTCGCGCCGCCGAGCCACCCGACGTTCGAGAACTACAAGACGGTCATCGACAACGAGATCATCCGCTACTTCCTCAACAGCGTCATCGTCACCGCTGGCGCCGTGATCCCCGCGGTAGTCATCTCGTTCATGGCGGCGTACGCGATTATCCGCGGCATCGGCAACCGCTGGCTCCGGTGGACGAACGGCATGTTCCTGATGGGCCTCGCGATTCCGCTGCAAGCGGTGATCATCCCGATCTACCTGATCATCATCCGCCTCAAGCTTTACGACAGCCTGCTCGCCCTCGTGCTGCCGTCGATCGCGTTCGCGATCCCGCTGTCCGTGCTGGTCCTGTCCAACTTCATCCGGGACGTGCCGCGCGAACTGTTCGAGTCGATGCACATGGACGGCGCCAGCGAGTGGCGCATCCTCTGGCAACTTGCCTTCCCGCTGACCCGCCCCGCGCTCGTCACCGTGACCATCTACAACGCGCTGGGCATCTGGAACGGCTTCCTCCTGCCGCTGGTGCTGACGCAAAGTCCCGAGAAGCGCACCATCCCGTTGGCTCTGGTCAACTTCCAGGGCCAGTTC
>DATFRR010000072.1:0-37751 GCA_035263025.1 Micromonosporaceae bacterium | reverse complement strand
GTGCGAGCCTGGTCGGCCATGGCGCGGGTGATCGCTTGGCGGATCCACCAGGTGGCGTACGTGGAGAACTTGTAGCCCTTGGTGTAGTCGAACTTTTCCACCGCGCGGATCAGGCCGAGGTTGCCTTCCTGGATGAGGTCGAGGAAGGCCATGCCGCGGCCGGTGTAGCGCTTGGCCAGCGAGACCACCAGCCGCAGGTTCGCCTCCAGCAAGTGGTTCTTCGCCCGTTCGCCGTCCCGAGAGATCCACATCAGGTCGCGGTACATCTCGGTGCGGAGCTTCTCCTCGCCGTCCGCCGCGGCGCGCAGGCGTTCGCCGGCATATAGTCCGGCCTCGATCCGCTTGGCGAGCTCGACCTCCTGCTCGGCATTCAGGAGCGGCACCTTGCCGATCTGCTTCAGATAGGCGCGCACCGAGTCGGCGGACGCAGTCAGCTCGGCGTCCCGGCGGGCCTGCTTGAGGGCCTCAGACTCCTCGTCGTCCCATTCGAAGTCGTCGGCCTTCTCGGCGTCCGCCTCGGCGGCCGCGGTGACCTCGGCCGGCTCGTCGATGACGACGTCTTCGATCTCCTCGGCCAACTTTTCGGGATCGATGTCCTCGAGCGGCCCGACCACATCGGCGTCGGCGTCGATCTCGACCGCGACGCCCTCCGGCAGATCCGTCGGCACCGCCTCGGCGGTCGCCTCGGCCGCCGTCTCGGCGGCGGTCTTGGTTGCCGTTGCCTTCGCCGGAGCCTTTGCCGGCGCCTTCGCGGGCTTCTCCGCGGCGGTGGCCTTTGCGGCCGCCTTGCTTGGTGCCGCCTTCGCGGGCGCCGTCTTGTCCGCGGCGGCTGCCGTGTCGGCCGCTGCCGGCGCGGCCTTCGCGACCCGCCCAGCCGCCTTTGGCGCATCCTTCGCGGTCGTGGCCGCCTCAGCCTTCACGGGCGTCCGCTTGGTCGGCGTCTCGCTCGCGGCGGCCTTCTTTGCCGCGACGGAAGTGGCCTTCTTGGTCGCCGTCTCGCCGGTCGTTGCCGCCTTCGCGGCAGTCCGGGTTGTCTTGGCCGCCGCGCTCGACGTCACCGCACCATCGACACCCGCGGCGCCCTCGTCGGCGGAGGTGTTCGCGGTCTGCTTGGGCGGCGTTGCCTTGCGGCCGTTCGACTTCGCGCCGTCGATGTCCGGCACGGCCTTGACCGCGGGAGCCGCCTTCTTGGCCGGGGCCTTCGCGGTGGTCGCCTTGGCGGCCGCGGTGGCGGAACGAGCCGCGGCGACGCGACTACGTGCGGGACTCGACGATCCATCCACGTGCAGCACACCCGCCTCGGTCAACGATCGCACCAGCTTCTTGGCTTGGCTTGCGCTCAACGCGGCATCCTCGACCGCCTCTTCCAACGCCGCCGACGACAGCTCTCCGCCGGATTCGGCGGCGCGATGGAGCAGGGTGTCGGTGAGGGTACGCACGTCCGGTTCGGATTGACGGGCTTCAGTCACGAGCGACCTTCCGAGGCGAAGAACGACTGTGGCGACGGTCGCCGACCTCACGAACTGATATTCGCGAGGCGAGTGACGCGCGATCGCCAGTGTGATGACTATGTTCTGTGACCCGAGCGCTGGTGGCGGACCGGTCGATGAGCACTGGGCAGCGTGAATTGTAGCGCTGTGTTTGGCATTCGACCCGTCACGCACGCCGTAGTACGTACGAATCCGTCGACAATACGACGCCCGTTCGGATCGAATTGAACGACCCGACAATTAACCGACGTTTGGCAGGATGCCGTCATGACCGAGGCACCACCTGCGCCAGACCTGCTGGCGCTTGCCGTACGGCTGGCCGATCAGGGCGCCGCACTCGCGCGCAAGCTCCGCAGCGAGGCCATCACGGACATCGGCACGAAGAGCAGCGACACCGATGTGGTGACTGCGGCCGACCACGCCGTCGAGCGTCTCGTAATCGACGAGCTTGCTCGGCTGCGTCCCGGTGACGCGGTGCTCAGCGAGGAGTCGGGCAGTCGTGGGGAGCAGGCCGGCGCCGCCGTGCGGTGGATCCTGGACCCGATCGACGGCACGGTGAATTACCTCTACGGCGTGCCGTACTACGCGGTGTCGCTGGCCGCCGAGGTGGCCGGCATTGTCATCGCCGGTGTGGTGCATAACGCCGCTACCAACGAGCGGTGGGTGGCGGTACGAGGCTCTGGGGCGTACCGCGGCGACTTCGGCGTCGGGCCACGACTGGCCGGCTCCGCGGAGACGACACTCGGGCAGTCATTGATTGCGACTGGGTTCGGTTATCACCCGGCGCGCCGCCGCCATCAGGCGGAGGTGCTCGCCGCCCTAGCCGACCGGATCAGGGACATCCGCCGGTTCGGCGCCGCGGCGCTCGACCTGTGCCTGGCCGCGGAGGGGCTCGTGGACGGCTTCTTCGAAAAGGGCCTCAACGCGTGGGACATGGCGGCCGGCGCGCTGATCGCGATGGAGGCAGGTCTGATGGTGACCAATATCGATGGAGGGCCGCCGGATCGATCGTTCCTGGTAGCCGCACCGCCGGCGATCCACCGCGCGCTCCGGCCCGTACTCGCGAATCTTGACGCGGCCGGCGGACCATGACCGCCGCACGGCGGACGGCCAACCGCGGACTCAGCTGGTGCGCGCGCAGGTGCCCGCCGGGGCCGATGCATCGCCAAGCTGGGCGATCGCCTGATTGACCTCCGTTGTGGAGCCGAGCTGCCGGAAACCCTTACCGACCACCACGTCGACGACCTTCGCCTTCGACTTGATGTTGAACTTCATGTCCCGGTTCTGCTGGATGTTGGTCATCAGAAACTCGGCGCGGACGACTTGTGCGGCCGCGACGGTGTCCGGGCCGAACATGATGTACGCGACGTCGTCGATCGTCGGCTTGTTGTCTTTAGGGCCGACCTTTTGCACGTTGTAGCCACGGTGTTGAAGGTCTTCGGCGACCGACTGCGCGAGGCCGGGCTGGCTTGCGCCGTTCCACACCTTGATCGTGATGTCGCCACGGGGCGGCAGCGGCTTTGTGATCACCGGAACCGAGTTGGCTGGGCAGCTGCTGAGGTAACTGGCGTGTGTCTGCCTGTCGTGTGCCATTGTTTCCAGGCTCAGCACCACGGCGACCAGGACGAGCGCGGCGACGACCGCAATCGCTCGAGCGCGCGCTGCTGTCATGTTTACGACTCCCGTGGTGGTCGATGTGGCTCGACGACACCGGGCAGCGGGATCGTCCGGGTCCGAGGGTAACGCGTCAACTTCTGCCCGGGCGGGGATTACGTTTGCAAACTCCGGCGCGCCGAACCGTACGTGAGGGATGCTGCCCCTACCTTTGTGTCGCTCGGATCACATCGGGAACAACATCGAGCGTCGCGGCCTTACACAAGCACCGCCGGGGAGGTAAGGTACCGCGCTCGAATGGGATCTTCTGGCGAGAAGACCCAAAGGGGGGAACCATCGTTACACCGCGAGGCGCGCGCACCGCGCGACCGCGGCGGAGGGGCGCCAGAAAGTCCTCGGACCGACCTGGCATGAACGACGTTCGTTTAGGCGTTACAGGGGCGAATACGGATACGGGAGAGTGACACCGATGGCCACCGACTACGACGCTCCGCGTCGCGACGAGGTAGACCTCGGCGAGGACAGCTTGGAGGAGCTCAAGTCACGCCGGACGGATTCCCAGTCCGCCGTCGTGGACGTTGACGAGACCGAGGTGGCGGAGAGCTTCGAGCTCCCCGGTGCCGACCTCGCCGACGAAGAGCTCACCGTTAAGGTCCTGCCGATGCAGCAGGACGAGTTCCGGTGTTCTCGCTGTTTCCTCGTGCACCACCGCAGTCAGCTGGCGGTCGAGAAGAACGGCCAGTTGATCTGCAAGGAGTGCGCCTAACAGATCGATAGAGCGAGCATTGCCGTCGTACGGTTGACGACGCCGGAGCCGGGGAACCAGCACTTGTCCAGACCGGTTCCCGCCCAGTGGAGTCGACCAGTGCCACGAGGGGGTGGCGGCGATGAGCTCTGAAGACGTGACGCCCGTGTCCGGCCAGCCGCCGGACACGGGCTCTTGTGTGCCTGCACCCGAGGCTCGCTCGGGACCGACCACCGGTTCGGAGTCGGGCCGCGGCACGTCGCCGGCGGCGCCCGCTGGGGCCGGTCCGGGTGGCTGGGGACCGCGTGCGGTGCTTCGCCGATTGCCGGCACGACGTGTCCGACTCGGCCGCGGTGGGCGGGCCGGAGCGGCCGACCCGACGGCCGGCGCGACGAGTGATCCGACCGAGGCGATGGCCGGCTCGATCGAGCGGCTCGCAGAGCCCGACCTCGACGTCGGCGAGCGTCGGAGGTTGCTCGGACGGCTGGCTAGCCAAGTTCGCGCGCGCGGCGGAGTGTCCGACACGTTCAAGCCGAGTGCCGCACTCCGCTGGGTGGCGGACACGGTCGGTGATGTGGCTCCGCACGTACCGATCCGAGGTCGGGAGACGCTGCGCAAACACTTTCCCGGCATGACCGACGACGAGGTGGCGGATCGGTTGATTCGCAACGCGGCACGCGCTACCGCGGCGATCGGGGCGGCGGGCGGCGGGGTGGCCGCGGTGGAGTGGGTGGCGACACCGACACTTTTGACCGCGCCGGTGGTGCTGGCCGCCGAGACGGTGGCCGTGGTCACCGTGGAGATCAAGCTGCTCGGTGAGCTGCACGAGATCTACGGCCGGTCGGTCACCGGCTCAGCCACCCAACGCGGCGTCGCGCTGATGACGTCCTGGGCGCACCGACGCGGCGTCAATCCGCTGGTGCCGGGCGTCGGCGTGGCCGCAGTCTTGGGCACCGCCGCACGGCGGGACCTCCGCGACCGGTTGCTGCGCCGGTTCGGCCGCAACCTCACGAGCTTTGGTCCGTTCCTGACTGGGGCCGCCGTGGCCAGCTACCTGAATCGGCGCGCCACGCTCGCGCTCGCCGGTGAGATTCGCAAGGATCTTCGGGGCAAGCGGCTCAAGGTCATCGACGGCTCGGCGCAGTAGCGGCTGTCATCTCGTTCAACTCGAGCCGCGGGCGGCGTCCCATCCCGCGACGATGGCCGCCGCTCGTTCAGCTCGAGCCGCGGGCGCCGTCTCGACCCGCGACGATCGCCGCCGCCAGGGTCGCCGGCCGACGTGAGCTGACCACCCAATACGGCGTCGGATCGTCGGGGTCGTCGATGACCACGCGTACCGCGCCGCCAATCCAGGGGCGCTGCACCACGAAGGCGTACCGCTGCGACAGTGGCCCGAGCACTGCGTGCTTCGCGGCGGCGTCGAGCACGTTGACCTCGGTGACGTACGTCAACGGCAGGTGCGCGTCGTCGACGTAGAGCTCGGCGTCGCGTATTTCGACCACGATCCGACCGAACACGAGCAGCGTCGCCGCCGTGGCGGGCAGCAGGATCGCGTACGGCACCCAGGCCAGTGCGGTCGGAGCGCCGAGGAACACCTCGGCGGCAAGTAGCGCGGCGACCGCGAGGGCGAGCGGCCACGCGAACCACGGCACAGTCAGGCGCTCGCGATAGCGTGCCGCGACGCCGTTCCCGCCAGGTCGCGGGTCGCCGCCCCGTGTCGCACTGGGCGGGGTCGCGGAGTCGTGTGCCACCCTGCGAGGGTATGTCACCGCTGGTTCGCGCTGGTTCGGGCATGCCGGACGCATGAGCGACCTCGCCGGCGCGAGTGCGAGGGCAGGCCGTGCCGGCCCGACTTGGCGGCCGCGATTGCCGCGGGTGCGACGACGCGAATGCGAGGAGACGCCATGGATCGAGGAGACGCCGTGGATGTGGCGCACCCGGTGCCGGTAGCCGTCCGGCAACTCGACCCGGACTTGCCGATGCCGACGTACGCCCATCCCGGCGATGCGGGTGCCGATCTCTACGCGGCGGTCGCCGTTGACGTCCCGCCGGGCCACCGTGCAGTAGTGCGGACCGGAGTCGCGATCGAATTGCCGGACGGCTACGTCGGCCTGGTACATCCGCGTTCCGGGCTCGCCGCCAAGCTCGGGGTCACAGTGCTGAACGCCCCGGGTACGGTCGACTCCGGGTACCGCGGCGAGATCATGGTGATCCTGGTCAACCACGATCCGGCATCGGTCGCACACATCTCGCGAGGGGACCGGATCGCGCAGCTCGTGATCCAGCGAGTCGAGCGCGCGGAGTTCCGTCGCGCAGACGTCCTCGGTGAGACAGCACGCGGCGCGGGTAGGCACGGTTCGACGGGTGGCCACGCCGGCCTGCTTGGATAGAGTGACCGCGTCGCAGTGCGCTCAGAGCAGTCGCTCCGACGCTTGGCCATCGACAGGATCGAACGAAGGGCTACACGGTGATCTTCTCGCGGGATCGCGGGAGCGGCCGGCACGCGGCCGATCAGTCACGTCGGTCCGGTCGCCCGCCGGGCGGAGCCGCGAAGCGCGATCGGCAGCCGCCCGCCGCAGCCGCCGACGATTCCAGTCGCCCGCGCCGCGCTCGCCGGCCGGCGCCGGACAATGTGGCGCGCACCGGGCCGTACGACGTCGCTGACGCGCCGGACGGCGTGGATCGCCTCGACCTCGGCAGCTTGCAGATCCCCGTCGTCGAGGGAGTCGCCGTGCAGGTACAGGCCAGCAACGACGGCGTCGTCCAACAAGTGGCGCTGACCTACGAGGACAGCGCGTTGTTGTTGAGCGCACTCGCCGCGCCGCGTGGCGAGTCGATCTGGGACGAGGTCCGCGCGGACATCCGCAAGGAGCTGGCCAGCAGTGGAGCGCGGGCCGACGAGATCGACGGCGTCTACGGTCCGGAGCTGCGGACCCGCGTCAATAGCGCGGATGGCGCAGTGGACCTGCGGTTCGTCGGGGTGGATGGCGAACGCTGGATGGTACGGGCGATCTACCAAGGGCGCGCCGCGACCGATCCGGTGGCGGCTGGTCCGCTTGCCGACTGCCTCGCCGGACTGGTCGTCGACCGCGGCCGCGACGCCATGCCGGCGCTGGAGGCGCTGCCGCTGCGGCTCCCCCGGGAGATCGCCGAACAGGCGAGAGCGCAGGCAGAGGCCAACGCGCCGGCACCGAACGCGACAAATGGCGTGGTGCCGGGGCCGGCCCGGCGGAACCTCGCGTGAGGCGGCTGGGTGTCGGTCGGGCAACCCCGCGTGACGACGCGGAGGCTCCTCGCCCAAATCGGCGGCGACCGTCGCCGGCCTGATGGACGTACGCTTGTTGCAGCGGCCCTCACACGTCGGGCCGGCGGTCAGGGAGAGTGACCACCGCACCATGGTGTCGGTTGATCGCGAATCATCGATCCGGCGGCTAATGCGCCGGCTGGTCGCCACTGAGGCCGAACTCGAAGCCGAGGAGCTCCAGCGCGACGTGGTCGCGGCTGGCTGCTGCCCGGTCGACGAGGCCGACCGCGGCGACCTTGCGTTGATCAGTGGCCGATTGCGGACCGTTGTGTATACGCCGCGGACCACGTTGCCGACACTGGAGGCGGAGCTTTACGACGGCACCGATGTCGTGACGCTCGTCTGGCTTGGTCGTCGGCACATCGCCGGCGTCGAGCCGGGTCGGCAGTTGACCGTACGAGGCCGCATTGCGGTACGCGCGGACCGTAAGGTCATCTACAACCCCTACTACGAGCTCGAGCCGCCACGGTGAACGTCGGCGCGCCCCGATGGGAGACGACCGCATGACGGACCCCGCCACGCGAATGGACGGGACGCCGACCGAACCGTCCGAGGCTGCCCATCGGCGGTCGCAGGCGGTCGATCAGTGGTCCGACCCGATCCAGGAGGGGTCCGCGCCACCTGAGGTGCTGCCGACGTTCTCGGAGCAGCTGGCTCAGCAGCTCGGCGGCGTGCGCGGCGTGCTCGAGTCGAGCATCCCGGTGGCCGTGTTCATCGTGGTGAACTTCTGGTCGCTGAAGGCCGCGATGATCGTTTCGGTGGCATCCGCCGTTCTCATCGCCATCGTTCGGCTGTTGCGGCGCCAGACCGTACGCCATGCCGTCAATGGCGTGTTCGGCGTCGCGATCGGTGTCGCGTTCGCGTGGAAGACCGGCAGCGCGAAGAACTTCTACCTGCCCGGCATCATCTTGAGCTTCGTCTACGGCGTAGCAATGATCGCGTCGGTGGTGGCACGCCGGCCACTCGTCGGCTGGATCTGGTCGCTGCTCATTGCCGGCGGCAGCACGAAGTGGCGCGAGCAACCGCCGATGGTGCGGCTGTTCAGCCGCCTGACGCTGTTGTGGGCGGCGACGTATCTCGCGAAGGTCGCCATCCAGACGTGGCTGTTCGGCAACACCGGCGCGCACGACCCCGGCACCTCGCTCGGCATCGCGCGGTTGGCCCTGGGCTATCCGCCCTACGCCGCGCTGCTTGCGTTCACCGTCTGGTCGGTACGCCGGTTGACCGCGTCCGATCCGAGCCTCGCCGACGTCCGCCGAGCTGACGTCCGCTTAGCTGACGTCCGCCGAGCTGACGTCCGCTGACCTCAGTTGGTCGGTCGCGGCCCGCGGCCGGCCCGTGTCTGCGCGGAGCCACGCGTCCGTGCCACGCTGTCGGCGCCGAGCATCACACTGCGGACGTCGTCCTCAGCCTCCGATGTGACGACGAAGATCAGCTCGTCACCGGCCTCCAACGGATCGTCGGGCGTCGGCACCAGCACGCGCTTGCCGCGCAGGATCGCGACGAGCGCCGAGTCACGCGGGAGCGGTACGTCGCGCACCGGATGACCGACGTACGGCGCCGACGTCGGCAACGTGATCTCGACGAGGTTCGCCTCGCTCTGCCGGAATGTCATCAGGCGCACCAGGTCGCCGACGGTGACCGCCTCTTCGACCAGGGCGGCCATCAGACGCGGCTTGCTGACGGAGACGTCGACGCCCCACTGTTCGGTGAACAGCCACTCGTTCTCGGCCCGGTTGACGCGCGCCACCACCCGGTTCACTCCGAATTCCGTCTTGGCCAGCAGCGAGACGACCAGGTTCACCTTGTCGTCTCCGGTGGCGGCGACCACCACGTCGCACGTCTCCAGGCGGGCGGTCTGCAGGCTGGCAAGCTCGCACGCGTCGGCCAGCACCCACTCCGCCTGGGGTACGCGCTCGGGGCGCAACATTCGCGGTACGCGTTCGATCAACATCACCTGATGGCCGTTGTCGATGAGTTCGGCGGCGATGGAGCGCCCGACATTGCCGGCCCCGGCGATCGCGACTCGCATGATCAGTGCCCTCCGTCCGACGTACCACCGGAGATCTTCGTGACCGCGTCGACGATCGCGTCCGTGACGAGCATGAAGACCTGGTCGCCGTCCTGGATGACGGTGGACGCGGTGGGCAGCGTACCGATGCCGAATCGCGTGATGAATGCCGCGCGCGTACCGGTAGCGTCCTCGAGCGCCCGCAGCGGTCGACCGACCCACTCGCGATGCACCGGTACCTCGATGATCGAGATCGCGCTCGTCGGATCGCGCCATAGCTCGGTGTTCGCCTCCGGCACCAGTTGCCGAAGCATCCGATCGGCGGTCCAGCGGACCGTCGCGACGGTCGGGATGCCGAGCCGTTCGTAAACCTCGGCGCGCTTCGCGTCGTAGATGCGGGCGACCACTCGGTTCACGCCGAAGTTCTCGCGCGCCAGGCGGGCCGAGATGATGTTGGTGTTGTCACCACTGGACACCGCGGCGAACGCGTCGGCCCGCTCGATGCCGGCCGAGATCAGCACGTCGCGGTCGAAGCCCATGCCGGTGACGGTCAGCCCGGTGAATTCGGTGCCGAGCCGGCGGAACGCGTCGGGGTCGGCATCGATCACCGCCACTGAATGGCCGCGAGCCTCCAGGCTGTAGGCGAGGGTTGAGCCCACTCGACCACAACCCATGATCACGACGTGCACGATCCGTTCCTCTCGCCGCTGTTGCGCTACCCACCCGTCAAGGTGTGTTAGGCAAAGGGTGCCATGCCGGAGGCGAAGTGCACGTCGGACTCCCTCGTCGGCTCCGCCGGTCGGTCGGTGACCTGCCCGGTAGGCGGCCAAACTGTACCGGTGATTGCGCCCGGTGATCGTCGCTAGAGCGCATCGTTGCCAATCACCCCTGCCCACCACGGGTGCCGTGTCCCCGTACGCTTGTCGTTTGTGGCACGACCCACCTCGCTCGTCAAGCGGTTGCTCGTCGGCCGGCCGTTCCGCTCCGACCGCCTGCAGCACACGCTCCTCCCGAAGCGCATAGCACTGCCGATCTTCGCGTCGGACGCGCTGTCCTCGGTGGCGTACGCACCGGACGAGATCCTGCTGACGCTGTCGGTCGGCGGTGCCGCGTTCTACGCGTACTCGTGGCGGGTCGCGATCGCCGTGTCGGTCGTCATGCTGGTGGTGGTCGCGAGCTACCGGCAGAACGTGCACGCCTACCCGTCTGGCGGCGGCGACTACGAGGTGGCCACCGTCAACCTCGGGCCGCGATTCGGTCTCGTAGTGGCCAGCGCACTGATGGTCGACTACGTGCTCACCGTCGCGGTGTCGGTGTCGTCCGGCGTGGCGAACATCGGGTCCGCGTGGACGTTCGCCGCCGATCATCCGGTCGGCGTATCGGTTGGCGTGGTCGCTGTCCTCACCGCGATGAACTTGCGCGGCATCCGGGAGGCGGGCGTCACATTCGCGATTCCGACGTACGCGTTCATGATCTCCGTACTCCTGATGGTCGGCTGGGGCTTCGTACGCATCTTCGGGCTCGGCAACGACGTCGAAGCGTCGACCGCAAACCAGCACATCAGCGCGAAGTCGATCACTGGCCTCGCGTTCGCGTTCCTGATGATTCGCACGTTCTCGTCCGGCTGTGCCGCCTTGACCGGCGTCGAGGCAATCTCCAACGGCGTGCCAGCCTTCAAGAAGCCGAAGAGCAAGAATGCCGCCACCACCCTGTTGTTGCTCGGCACGCTCGCGGTCACCATGCTGATCGGCATCGTCGTGCTGGCGCGGCTGACTCACGTACACATCGTCGACGCCTCGTCGCAGCCGGTGCTGCCGCAGCTCGCGGACGCCGTATTCGGCAGCTTCCGGCTGCCGTTCTACATCGTGGTCGGGGTGACCGCGCTGATCCTCGCGCTCGCCGCGAACACCGCGTTCAACGGCTTCCCGGTCTTGGGCTCGATCCTCGCGCAGGACCGCTACCTGCCGCGCCAGCTGCACACCCGCGGCGACCGGCTGGCGTTCTCGAACGGCATCCTGTTCCTCGCCACGTTCGCGACCGTGCTCATCGTGTCGTTCCGGGCGCAGCCGACGCACCTCATTCAGCTCTACATCGTCGGCGTGTTCGTGTCGTTCACACTGTCCCAGACCGGCATGCTGCGGCACTGGAACCGGCTGTTGAAGACGGAACGCGACCGCGCGATCCGGCGCCGGATGTATCGCTCGCGGACCATCAACGGCATCGGCCTGGTCATGACCGGCTTCGTTCTGTGCTTGGTGATCTTCACGAAGTTCCTGGCCGGGGCATGGATTTCGATCGCCGCGATGGTCGTGATCTTCATGGTCATGATTGCGATCCGCCGCCATTACGACCACGTGGCCACCGAGCTGGCACCGGCTGAGGAACGGCCGATGCTGCCGGCGCGCAACCACGCCGTGGTGCTCGTCAGCAAGGTGCACTTGCCGACGTTGCGGGCGCTCGCGTACGCGCAGGGCACCCGGCCGGACACGTTGACGGCGGTGACCGTCAACGTCGACGACGCCGACACCCGCCGCATCCAACACGAGTGGGAGGCACGCGACATCGGGGTTCCGCTGGTCGTCGTCGACTCGCCGTACCGGGAGATCACCGGCCCGGTGATCGACTACGTGAAGTCGCTGCGGAGGAACTCGCCACGCGACGTCGTGACGGTGTTCATCCCCGAATACGTGGTCGGCAAGTGGTTCGAGAACGTGCTGCACAACCAGAGCGCGCTGCGCCTGAAGGGTCGGCTGCTCTACGAGCCGGGCGTGATGGTCACGAGCGTGCCGTGGCAGTTGCAGTCCAGCACGACCAAGAACCTCAGCAAGTTTGACCGCGAGCTCGCGCTGGGTCCACTGCGCGGACCGCGCGACCGCAGGCCGGGCAACGTCGCGTCCGCATCCGACGCAGCGGGTGCGACCGATCGTGCGGCCGCGGCCCGGTCGGCAGACGCGACGTCAGGAGACGACGGCACCGGGACAGCCGCCGGCGCGCCGGACGACACCCGCGGCAGTGGGTCGGCGGGTGACCAGGATCGGTCCGACAGCGCGCAGTCGGATCGCACGTCACGGACGTGACCGGGCGCGCGGGACAGTCGCGGGGACGCGTGCGGGCCGACCAGGTCGCACCCGGGCCGAGCGACGAGTCCGTCGGAATGCGGTTCGACATCGAGGTCGGCCAGGTCGCGCACGGCGGACACTGCGTCGGGCGAGCACCGGACGGACGGGTGGTCTTCGTCCGGCACGCGCTGCCCGGCGAGCGCGTCGTCGCCACGGTCACCGAGGAACACACGGGCTACCTGCGGGCCGACGCCGTCGTGATCTTGCGGCCGTCGCCGGATCGAGTCACCCCGCCCTGCCGGTACGCCGGACCGGACCGCTGCGGTGGGTGCGACTTCCAGCACGTCACGCCCGCCGGACAGCGGGCGCTGAAGGAAGCGGTCGTGCGGGAGCAACTGATTCGCCTCGGTCGGCTGTCCGAGGCCGAGGTCGTGGCGCTGGACGTACGGGTTATGCCGCTGCCCGGCGGGCCGCTCGGATGGCGTACCCGGTTGCGCTACACCGTCGCTGCCGACGGCCAGGCAGGGCTGCTCAAGCACCGGTCACACGAGGTCGTACCGGTCGACACGTGTTTGATCGCGGCGCCGGGCATACAGGCGACCGACGTCACAGCGCGCAGTTGGCCGGGCGAGGACGCGATCGAGGTCGTAGCGTCACCCAGTGGCATCGCGGTCAGCACGGTCGCCGGTGCCACGACACGTTCGGTGTCCGGCCCGGACAAGGTCATCGAGACCGTCGGCGACCACCGGTGGCGCCTGGATCCTGAGGTGTTCTGGCAGGTGCACAGCGCGGCACCGGCCGCGTTCGTGTCGGCCGTGTTGGCGATGCTCGCGCCGCGGGCCGGCGAGCGCGCGTGGGACCTCTACGGTGGCGCCGGCCTGTTCTCCGCGCCGCTGGCCGACGCGGTCGGCCCGCGCGGCTCGGTGACGCTGGTGGAATCGGATGACCGGGCGGTGCTCGCCGCTGCCGCGAACCTCGGCGACCTGCCGCAGGTGACCGTCGTCTCGTCGACGGTCGAGCGGGCTCGTCCGCGCGGCCGACCGGACATCGTGGTCCTCGACCCGCCGCGATCCGGCGCCGGTGCGCGAGTGGTCCGCAAACTCGTCGAGGCCGGGCCACGCGCCATCGCGTACGTCGCCTGTGACCCGGCCGCGTTGGCCCGCGACGTGGCGACGTTCCGCGCCGCAGAGTGGCGGCTGGCACAGCTGCGAGCGTTCGACGCATTCCCTATGACACATCACGTCGAGTGCATTGCGCTGCTCACGCCGCCGGACTCGTAACGGCTGCGCCCAGCGGCCCGGTCGGTGTCGCTTTTGCGGCTCGTACGCCATTCGGATGTGGGCCGGCACGGTATCGCTAGACTTCCCCGTCATGAGCGAGCGTCAGCGAGCGAATCAGAATCGCAGCGCATCCCGTGCCTCATGTGCGCCCGGAGCGAAGCGAGGACGCGCATGAGCCTCCCCGAGTCCGAGACCGCCGGCATCCCGGAGGCGAGTGGCCTGCTGGAACGGATCGGCAGCCCCGCTGACCTTCGGGACCTGTCCCGCTCCGACCTTGACGTGCTCGCCGCGGAGATCCGCGACTTCCTGGTTGCGAAGGTGTCCCGGACCGGTGGCCACCTGGGTCCCAACCTCGGCGTGGTGGAGCTCACACTGGCGTTGCACCGGGTCTTCGACTCGCCGAAGGACCGGATCCTCTTCGACACCGGTCACCAGGCCTACGTACACAAGATCATCACTGGTCGTCAGGCGGGCTTTGACCTGCTGCGCCAGCGCGGCGGGTTGTCCGGATATCCGAACCAGACCGAGTCCGAGCACGACGTGATCGAGAACTCGCACGCGTCGACGGCGCTGTCCTATGCCGACGGCATGGCCAAGGGATTCGCGCTGCGCGGCGAGGACCGGCACGTCGTCGTCGTGGTCGGCGACGGTGCGTTGACCGGCGGCATGTGCTGGGAGGCACTGAACAACATCGCGGCGACGAACAACCGCTTGGTCATCATCGTCAACGACAACGGCCGCTCGTACGCGCCGACCATCGGCGGGTTGGCGAACCACCTGGCCACGCTTCGCCTGAACCCGGGCTACGAGAAGATGCTCGACGTCGTGAAGGGTGCCCTCGGCCGTACGCCGGTCGTCGGCCCGCCGATGTACGAGGCGCTGCACGCGATGAAGAAGGGCGTCAAGGACGCCGTCTCGCCACAGGGCATGTTCGAGGATCTCGGGCTGAAGTACGTCGGCCCGGTCGACGGGCATGACGTGACCGCCGTCGAGTCAGCATTGCGGCGCGCCAAGCGGTTCGGCGGCCCGGTGCTCGTGCATGCCGTGACACGTAAGGGTTTCGGCTACCGGCCGGCCGAGGACGACGAGGCGGACTGCCTGCACGGGCCGAGCAGCTTCGACCCGGCCACCGGCAAGCTTCTTGCGCCGCCGTCGCTGAAGTGGACGTCGGTGTTCGCGGACGAATTGGTCGCGCTGGCCGACGAGCGCAGCGACATCGTCGGCATCACGGCCGCGATGGCCGAACCGACCGGCATCGCAAGGCTCGCCGCGAAATACCCGGACCGGGCGTACGACGTCGGCATCGCCGAGCAACACGCCGTCACGTCGGCGGCGGGACTAGCGCTGGCCGGCATGCACCCGGTTGTCGCGGTCTATGCCACGTTCCTCAATCGCGCGTTCGATCAGGTCCTGCTAGACGTCGCGCTGCATCGGCTACCCGTGACGTTCGTGCTCGACCGCGCCGGCATCACCGGGCCGGACGGCCCGAGCCACTACGGCATCTGGGATCTGTCCGTCTTCGGCGTCGTACCTGGGCTGCGCATCGCGGCACCCCGTGACGCGGCAACCGTCCGCGAGGAGTTGCGAGAGGCGGTCGGGATCGGCGACGGGCCGACGATCGTACGGTTCCCGACCGGCTCCGTGCCGGCCGACCTGCCGGCGGTGCGCCGCAGGGGACCCGTTGACGTGCTCGCCGAGGACGACCGCCGCGACGTGTTGCTCGTGTCGATCGGAGCGCTCGCCCACGAGGCGATGGACGCCGCGACGCTGGTGCGCGAGGCCGGGTACGGCGTGACCGTTGCCGACCCGCGTTGGGTGCGTCCGATTCCGTTGGAACTCGTGGCGATGGCTCGGGAGCACGCGCTGGTGGTGACGCTGGAGGACGGCGTGCGTACCGGTGGCGTCGGCGACGCGCTGGCGAAGGCGATGCGCGACGGCGGCGTGCGTACCCCACTGCGGGACCTCGGCATTGCCGCCGACTGGCATCCGCACGGCACACGGTCGGAGATCCTGGCCGATCTCGGGTTGACTGGTGCGGATGTGGCACGCGAGGTCTTGGCGGCGCTGTCGGACGTCGACATCGCGTCGATTGTGGATCGCGGCTGATCGGACGGCCACGCGGCCGCCTAGGCAGTGACGCGCTCCTTTTCGATCTGCGTGACCCGTCCTGACGTGATTCCGAGCATCCGCGCGGTGTCGCGGATGGACAGGCCGCGCTCGCGGAGCTTGCGGACGGCGCCGGCGGTGAGGTCGGCGGCGCGCGCGGCGGCCTCGCGGGCGGCGCGTGCGTCGTCGACGAGCGGGTCGACCTCGTCGTCGACGCGGATGCGCAGCGCGACGTCCATCGCGTCTTCAGCGCTGCGCGGCAGGTCCAGCGTCACGGCGATCGATTCGCGGATCCGGCGATCCACCTCGGCGAGGCTGTCGCCCCAGGTGTTAGCGCCGTTGACGGCGTCAGCGGTCGCGGACCAGGTGCCGTCCGGCTCCCGCCAGACGGACACGAAATAAGTCACCGTAGCCACCCCTTTCCGAACACCGGCTCCATCTGCCGCTCGATCGCCCGGAGCAAGCCGGGGCCGAGGTCCCGGGTGCCATGATCGGGAATGGTTGTGCGTGCAGTTGCCTCGCCTGACGAGGCGACGAAGTGTCGGTGTGATCCGCGTCGACGTACCTCCGTGCCGCCGAGGTCTGCGATCCGCTTGATGACCTCTCGCGAGTTCACAGTATGGAGGATAGGCGCTAAGCATCGCAAGCGACAAGCAGCTAAGCACCGCGGGCCGGCTCGTGTTTGTGGTAGCGGGTTCGGGCACCGACAATGGGAACAGCCCGATCGGGACGACCGGCGCGTCTGCGCGCCACGCGGGATGTGACGGCGCGACATGGACGACGATCTGACCGACTCCGGTGATGACCACGGGGGCGAGTCGCCGTACGCCCGGCCGGACGACGACGACACTGGCTCGCCGTCTGCCCGGCCCGGCACCGCGGCATCAACGCCCGCTGCGACGCCGGCAGGCGTCGAGCCTTTGGCGGCCGCTCCGCGGGATATCCCATCCGATCGGACGTACGCGTATCCCCGATCGCCGTGGCAACCCGACGAATCGATCGCGACAACGTTGCCACCGTCACCCGTGCAGCCGAACTCGTCGCCATCCGTCGATGTCGCACTGTCCGAGGCCAGGCCGCTGACCAAGCTCGAGGACAGCGATCTCGACATGATCGACATTGGCGATGTGCGCGACGGCATCGACGCGGTGTCCCGAGCCGAGGTGCGCGCCGAGTCGGCGAGAACTCGATTAGTCCGGCGGCTGGGCCGATCGCCTGCACGCCGTCGTGCAACCGGTGCACCCGTCATCGACCTCGGCGAGCGGCACGGCAGGATGTCGGCAGCCGACCGGCTCGGCGCGCTCTCGCCGTGGTGGCGCGCCAACGTCGTCTGGCGCGAACACGCCCGGCCAACCGTCGCGGTGGCCATTGCCGTGCTCGCGTTGCTCGTCGGCGGCTCCGTGGCACCGCCGCTGCCTCGCATGTCGCCAATCAGCAGCATCAGCATGCCGCTCGGCGCTGCGTTCGCGGTCGACGGGACCCGCGCCGTCGTCCTCGCGAGCCGGGACGGCGTCGGTGAGAGCATCGCCGCGTACGCGGTTGCCGGCGGACATCGGGCGTGGTTCACCGAGTTGCCCATCCGGCAGGCCGACGACGTCGGGATGACCATGACGGACGGGATCGTGCTCGTGTCGGCGGGCCGATTCGGCAATCGCGGGCCACACACGCTCGCGGTCGACGAGAAGTCCGGCCGGTTGCTTTGGACCAGCCCGCTCTCGCTCGTGAGCCCGCGCCGCGGCAGCGAGTCGGTGCTGGCGTCGGACGGGCCGGCCAACGTCGCGTCGCTCGACAAGCGCACCGGTGAACAGAGCTGGTCGGTGCCGGTCGGTGCCACGTGCAGCACGGATGTGGCGGTGCCGGGCGACGCCGAGGTGGCCAACGCGTTGGTCGAGTTGTGTACCGCGACCGGTGTATTGAGCCGAATCGACCTCGACACCGGCGCGGTGCGGGCAACCTCGCACATCTCGTTGACGTCGACGGAGAAGGCCGGCGCGACGATGTTCACCGTCGCCAACGAGGTGGTCGTCGAGGACAGTGCTCAGAAGCCGCCGTTGATCAGTGCGTACGCCCTCGACTCGCTGCGACCGGTGTGGACCACGCGAGCGTTCACGCCCAACGACTCCGCCTACGCGTGCGGATCGGACATCTGCGTCTCGTCCGGCGGTCTTACCGCACTGCTGGACGCCCGCACCGGCGCGCTGATCCCGACGCTTCCGAACGCCAACGAGCTGGCCACCGTCGTACCGCGACCGTTCGTACCGGCAACCGTGATCGGCACGCTGCTGCTGCCCACGCCGGGCACCGTGTTGCCGATAACGAACCGGTCCACGTACGTGGCAAGCCACGTCGCCGAGCAGATGGTCGTGCACGTCCCGCTGTTTCGGCCGGGCCGCACCTGGGTGGTGACGATGTCGGCCGGCGGCGTACGCGACGCTGTTCAGCTGCTGGACGGCCCGGCGGCAGACGTGTGCCTGCCGGTCGGCTCATACCTCGCCTGCATGACCGCGAAGCAGATCATGACATTCTGGGTGCTGCCGACGGTGCCGTGATCGTGCGGCGTGCGCTGGCCGGCTACGGTGGCTCGAAAAGCGCTGCCACCGGTTGTCCGGGGCCGGCGGCGCGGACCGGTAGCGGGAGCGGCAGTGCGAGTTCTGGTGATCGAGGACGAGCGCAATCTGGCGGATGCGATCGCCCGAGGATTGCGGCGTGAGGGTATGGCGGTCGACGTCGCGTACGACGGCAACAGCGGGCACGAGATGGCGTTCGTCACGCGCTACGACGTCCTCGTGCTCGATCGCGACCTGCCCGGGATCCACGGCGACGAGATTTGTGCCGACCTTGCCGCCGCCGGCACGCTGACCCGCGTGCTCATGCTGACGGCGAGCGGTACGGTCGCGGACCGCGTGGCGGGCTTGGGCCTCGGCGCCGACGACTACCTGCCGAAGCCGTTCGCGTTCGACGAGTTGGTGGCCCGGGTGCGAGCCCTCGGCCGGCGTTCGTCACCGGGCGCGCCGCCCGTGCTGGCGCTCGGCGATGTGGTGCTGGATCCCGCCAAGCGGTTGGTCACCCGAGCCGGTCGCCCGCTGGATCTCGGCCGCAAGGAGTTCGGCCTGCTCGAAGAGTTGCTCAAGGCACGCGGCGCGGTGGTGTCGAGCGAGGAGCTGCTCGACCGGGTGTGGGACGCCAACACCGATCCGTTCACCACGATCGTCCGCGTCACGATGATGACGTTGCGCAAGAAGCTCGGCGATCCGCCGCTGATCGAGACCGTCGTCGGCGTCGGCTACCGGATCCCCACGTGACGATCTACGGCACCCGCGCGCCGCACCGGCCGCGACCGACCTTGCGGGTCCGGCTCGCGCTCATCAACGGCGCGGTGCTCGGTGCAGTCGCGCTTGCGCTCGTCATCATCTCGACGGTCATCGGCCGGCATCGGGTAGCCACCGACATCGTCGCGGTCGCGGTCATCACGCTCGCTGGCGTGGCGGCCGGTTATCTCGTCATCGCCCGCGCCCTACGGCCTCTGCAACGCGTCACGGCCACCGCACAACGGTTGTCCGGGGAGACGCTCGATCAACGCATTAACTACACGGGTACGGACGACGAGGTGGCCGAGCTCGCCGCGACGTTCGACGCGATGCTGGACCGGCTGTCGGCCGCGTTCGAGACGCAGAAGCGATTCGTGGCCAACGCATCGCATGAGTTGCGTACGCCGCTTGCCGTGATGCGTACCGAGATCGACGTGACGATGTCAGATCCGGAAGCGGACATGGAGGAATTCCGGCGGATGGGCACCGTGGTGCGCGACGCATCGGAGCGGGCGAACGCGCTCGTCGACTCGCTGCTCGTGCTCGCGCGGTCCGAAGCACAGGCCGGCCGGCGATTGGTTCGCAAGGTGCCGGTGGACCTGGCCGACGGCGCCACCGCGGCGCTCTCCGCGGTCGGTCGCGAGGTTGGCCGCCTCGGGCTCGAGATCACCACGGATCTGCGGCCTGCGCTCGTCGTCGGTGACCCGAGCCTGCTCGAACGGTTGGCCGGCAACCTGATCGAGAACGCAGTGCGCTACAACCATGGTCAGGGCCGCGTTTGGGTGCGTACCGAGACGGATGGCGCGGTGGCGCGACTCGTCGTCGGCAACACCGGCTTCGAGGTGGAGCCGGCCGACGTACCGAAGCTGTTCGAGGCGTTCCGTCGCGGGGTACGAGACCGCACCGGCTCCGGTCGGGGCGCGGGGCTCGGCCTGTCGATCGTTCGCGCGGTGACCGACGCACACGGCGGCACGGTGCGGGCCGAACCGTTGACCGACGGCGGCCTCGAGGTCGTCGTCACGTTGCCCGCCGCGTCGGCGACTCCGATCGCCACCGGCTCCGCGTCGGTATCGGCCGTCGCCGGGGCGGCGGAGCCGAACCAGGCGGGCGCGCCCCGGCGGCCGTACACGCCGCCGGCTGATTCCGCCGACCAAGCGGGCTAGCCGACTGGCGGGATCACCTTCTGCGCACGGAGCATGTCGAACAGGTCGAGGAATGATCGCGCAGACGGCTGGAAATCCAGGAAACCGAGGCTCCGACTCTTTGACATGTCAGCAAACGTCTCGACCTGTCGACCGAGATCGGCATCGGTGTGCCACCACGACGCAAGTTCTGACGCCTTGTACGGCCGGAGGTCGTACCGCTGCACGAGACTGGCCCACACGTCGTCGGCATGGTCCATGCGACCGTCGAGCGGATTTGGCGAGCCGGGATACTCCGCTGCTTCAACGCCTAGTCCCTCGGCCACTCGCTGCCACATCTGTCGCCACCGGAACACATCGCCGTTGACGGTGTTGAACGCATGATTGTGTGCGGCGAGTTCGGTCGCCGACCACACCGCGTGCCGGCCAAGGAGCCGTGCGTCGGTGATGTCCGTGACGCCGCCGAACTGTTGTGGGCTGCCGGGGAACACGAACGGCTCACCGGTGACGCGGCACACGGTGCCGTAGATAGCGAGCGTCACGCCCATGTTCATGACGTTGCCGAGCGCGTAGCCGATCATCGTGTGCGGTCGATGCACCGACCACGTGAAGCCCTGCTCCGCGGCGGCAGCGAACAGAATGTCCTCTTGGTCGTAGTAGAAGTTCTGGTACGGCAGGCGATCCTGGCTCTCACGGAACGGCGTCTCGGCCGGCGCGGCGGCGTACGCCTCGAACGGGCCAAGGTAGTGCTTCAATCCGGTCACCAGCACGGCGTGTCTGAGCTTCGACGAGCGGCCGAGCGCGGCCAGCGTGCTGGCGAGCATCGCGCCGTTCACCCGACAGTTCTCCGCTTCGGTGTCCTGGCGCGACCAGGTCGTAAAGAACAAGTGGGTGATGGCCTTGCCGGCCAGCGCGCGCTCGACCGATGCGGTGTCGAGGACGTCGGCGTAGACGTGCGCGACGCCAGGGATCTCGTAGCGCGGGTTTCGGGACAGGCCGACCACGTGCCAACCGGCGGCCAGTAGCGCCTGCGTTGTGTTGTACCCGGCGATTCCGGTCACGCCCACCACGAGGGCGGTGCGGTCCATGAGGTCTCCTCGGGGCGCTGTGGCGTGGTGTCCTGATAAACACCCGAGCGGATCGATGCTTCGCCAAATATGCCCGGTACTGGACATGGCGTCAAGTAGGGGTTAACGTTTGCGCGCATCCACGGGCGATCGGTCCGTCGGGACCTCTCGCGAAGGAGCCGCCATGCCGGGACGCGTCGCGGGCAAGGGGATTGTGATCACCGGAGCGGGCAGCGGCATGGGGCGGGCATTCGCGCTGGGACTGGCGCACGAGGGTGCGTCAGTTGGCGTACTCGACGTCAACGAGGTAGCGGCTCGAGCGGTCGCGGAGCAGATCAACGCTGGCGACCGCGCAGCCGCGATGGCACTCGGTGCAGACGTGCGTCGGCGTGCAGAGATCGCACGAGCGTTGGACTTATTCGTCGATCGATTCGGCGCGCTTGACGTGATGTTCAACAACGCCGGGTTCAACAAGCCGATGCGTCTGCTCGACGTGACCGAGGACAACTGGCACTCGATCATGGAGGTCAACGCCCTCGGTTGCCTCATCGGCATCCAAGAGGCCGCGAAGCGGATGATCCCCCGGCGTAACGGGAAGATCGTCAACACTTCGTCGATCGCCGGCCGGCAGGGCTACCCGAGTTTCGCACCCTACTGCGCAAGCAAGTTCGCGGTGAATGCGCTGACTCAGGCCGCGGCGCGAGGCTTCGCGGAATTCAACATCACCTGCAATGCGTTCGCGCCCGGCGTGGTGGACACGCCGCTGTGGACCCAACTCGACGCGGATCTCGTCGAGATCGGCGACGCCGAACAACCCGGTCAGGCGATGGCCGACTTCGCCGCCGGAATCCTCCGCGGCCGTCCAGCGACTCCCGACGAGATGGTCGGCACCGCGCTGTTTCTCGCATCGAGCGACTCCGACTACATCACTGGCCAGATTGTAATGGCCGACGGCGGGATGGTGCTTGTCTGATGAGCGTGCAGATACCGGGTCCTGAGCGGGCCGGACTATGGTTAGACGGGCGACATGCGCCGCCCAAGACAAGGAGAGCCGTGTCAGATCGGCAAGGTTCCGGGGCGGAGGGCCGCGGCGCGGCCACTCAGCCGATCGAGAACCTCGGGGCTCGGCTCAAGCGCGCACGACAAGAGTCCGGCTTGGCGCTCCGCGAAGTCGCCCGCCAGCTTGGAGTGTCCGCGTCCTTTGTGTCACAGATGGAGAACGGCAAGTCGACGCCATCGGTAGCGACCCTCTATTCGATGGCCCAGCTGCTGGATGTGTCCATCGACGAGTTGTTCTCGGGTGAGCACCAGGATGGCGCGCGGGCGCACAGTCCGGCCGTGCGAGACCACGGGCCGGCGCCGGACGGCGCCGCCGAGCCGATTAGCCGCTCCGCCCTTGGATCGCCGGCCGACGCGTGGCCGCACGATCAGGTGCGCCCGCGGATCTCGGTGACCCGTCCAGGCGGGCGGAAAAGGCTCGAGATGGACACCGGGGTGATCTGGGAGCAGCTGGCCACGAACACCGGCGCCGACCTCGACTTCATGTACATCTTCTATCCGCCGCACTCGACGTCGACCAACGATAAGCGGATGCTGCAGCACGCCGGCTCGGAGTTCGGTTATCTGCTTGAGGGTGAGCTCGAGGTCACCGTCGGCTTCGAGGTCGTGATCCTGCGAGACGGCGACGCGATCGGATTTGATTCGTCGACGCCACACCTGTTGACGAACAAGACAGACAAGCCTGCTCGAGGCATCTGGTTCGTCCGGCATCCGCATTCGTGACGCCCGCCCGCGTGACGAACTCAGCGTTAAGGCTTCGCGCGTGATGCACCGCGCGTGATGTGCAGCGATTCACGCCGGCTCCGGCGACAGCGGTCAGCCAGTCTTGACATCCGTGCGAACGCACGTTCACCATGCCTGAACGACGGATGGCCGGGCAGTACGTCTGGTCACTCGTCCGCGATCTACGAGGTGATCATGAAAGCTCTGCAGTTTGTTGGCGACAACCGGTGCGAGGTCAACGACGTCGCCATGCCGACCATCGGCGCCGACGAGGTGCTGCTCGCCAGTCGCAGCGTCGGCATCTGTCACAGCGACCTCGAATTGCTCGCCGGACGCTACATCATCCCGTTCGAGTTCCCGGTCATTCCCGGCCACGAGTGGTCCGCGGAGGTCGTAAAGGTCGGATCGGCGGTACGCGGACTCGGCGTCGGCGACCGCGTGGTGGGTGAGTGTGTGATCGGGCAGGAGCACTTCGGTTTCAGCATCAGTGGCGCCGCCGCCGAGTTCTTTGTCGCGAAGGAGACGTGGCTGCATCGTCTGCCCGACAACCTGACATGGACGCAGGGCGCACTTGTAGAGCCATTTAGTTGCGGCTACTACGCGACGGTACGGGCGGACAATCTTGACGCGAGCGATACCGCGGTGGTGTTCGGTGCGGGCCCGATCGGCCTTGGCGTGATCGCCGCGGCCGCTCGCAAGGGCGCCCGCGTGATCGCGGCGGAACCGAATCTCGCCCGGGCAGGACTCGCTCAGGCTCTGGGCGCCGACGTCGTGGTCGATCCGACGGCCGACTCGTTCATGTCGGAGGTCAACGCGCTTACGCATGGCGCGGGCGCGTCGGTGGTGTTCGAGGCAAGCGGCAAGCTCGCCGCGATGGCAATGGCACTGGACGTCGCCGGATTCCGCGCCCGTCTGGTGTATATCGGCATCGACGTGGGCGGCGCGGCACCAGCGAAGTTGGGCCAGTTCCAGTCCAAGGAGTTGCAAGCGCGAGGCATTGTCGGTTCGCCCGGCGTGTGGCCGCAAACCCTTCGGTTCCTCGGCCGCAGTGGCGTCGACCTGTCGCCGCTCGTGACCGCCTCGTACCCGCTCGTCCGGGCCGACGACGCCATCGACGCCGTGCTGACCGACCGCGCCCAAGTCAAGGTGCACGTCAACTCAGACGCGACTATGTGAGATCGGGTTTGGTATGCGAGCTGCCATCCTTTATGCGCCACATGATCTTCGGCTCGAGGAGCGGCCGGAGCCGGCATGCCGGCCAGGCGAGGTCCTTATCGAAGTTGCGTACAACGGCCTGTGCGGTACGGATGCGACGGAGTACGCAAAGGGCCCGTTGATGGTGCCGCTGACGACACCACACCCGGGCAGTGGCCACCACGGCGCGACGATCCTCGGACACGAGTTCATCGGTACGGTCGTCGCCGCCGCCGCGGACACCCCCGGATGGATCGGCCGTCGCGTGGCGTGTGGTGCCGGCGTCTCGTGCGGCACGTGTGCGTGGTGCCGTCGCGGCCGGACAAACCTGTGCGCGCACTACTACACGCTCGGGTTGAGCACCCACGGTGGTCTCGCACGCTTCGTGGCCGCACCGGTCGGCACGCTTCGCGAGATTCCGGACGGCTGCCCGGACATCGAGGCCGCGCTCGCCCAACCGCTCGCAGTCGGGTTGCACGGCGTACGCCGGTCGGGCGTACGCCCAGGCGACACGGTAGCTGTACTCGGCGCGGGCGCCATCGGGTCGTTCCTGCTGGCCGGGCTCGCCGGACACGAGGGGCAGATCGTGGCGATGGACGTTGACCCTGCGCGGCTGGGGACCGCGGCACGGCTCGGCGCGACGGAGACGGTGCTGATCGACGGCGACATGGCGCCCGACGACCTGCGCGCGCTGATGTCCGATGGCGCCGACGTCGTCATCGAGAGCTCGGGAGCGCCCGGGTCGGCGCAGCGCGCGCTCCGGTTGGTCGCACGCGGTGGCACCGTCCTCCTGGTCGGGTTGACGAAGCAGCCCCAACCGATCGAGCTCGCGGATGTCGTACTGCGCGAGATCGACGTACGCACGACCGTGGCTCACGTATGCGACACCGACCTGCCGGCCGCCCTCGAACTGCTGGCCGACCGACCCTTGTCAGGCGTGGTGGTCGACCAAGTTGTGCCACTGGACGACGTGGTTGCGGGCTTCGAACGGCTAGCATCGGGTGCCGCCCGCGGCAAGATCGTTGTGGACGTACGCCATGGCTGACGTCGCCATTCTCGGCACCGGACGAATGGGTTCCGCGATGGCGCGGCGGGTGGCCGGGGCTGGACACCGACTCGCGGTCTGGAACCGTACCGAGGCAACGGCCCGTGTCGTCGCGGACGGCATACCCGGTGTCGTGAGCGTCGCGTCCACGCCTGCGGCGGCGGTGCGGAACAAGGACGTCGTGTTGACCGTGCTGGCCGACGGCGACGCCACCCGTACCACGGTGCTTGACCGCGGGGTTCTCACAGCCTTAACACCCGGCACCGTGCTTTGCGATCTCGGCACCAGTGGACCCTCGGTCGCCACGGATCTCGCGCGCGGCCTAGCGGATGCACAGGTGCGGTTCTTAGACGCTCCGGTGTCCGGCAGCGTGCCCGCGGTGGAAGCCGGCACGTTGCTGGTGATGGCGGGCGGCGACGCGGACGCCGTCGCGGTGGCCCGGCCGGTGTTGGCCGCATTCGCGCGAACGGTTCTGCACGTCGGACCCGCCGGCGCCGGCCAGACCATGAAACTTGCGGTCAACCTGGTCGTGCACGACCTGAATTCGGCGGTCGCCGAGGCGCTGGTGATCGCGACGAGCGCCGGTATCGACGCGGCGGCGGCGTACGACGTATTCGAAGAGAGTGTCATCGCTGCGCCGTTCGTGCACTACAAGCGCGCCGCGTTCCTGGAACCGGACGGGCCGGTGGCGATGAGTCTCGATCTGGTTGGCAAGGATCTGCGGCTCATCGTCGCGTTGGCCGACGAGTTACGCGTGCCGGTTCGGATGACCGAGGCGAACGCGGCATCGGTGGCAGCCGCTTGCAGAGCCGGGTACGGACCGCGGGACATGGCGTCGCTCAGCCGTTTTCTCACCGCTCACCGGGACTCTGTGTAGGCGTCGCGTTGTGCTCCGTTAACCCACGCAGATCACGAATCGGAGTCATTGAGCCTTCTAAGCGTCAGCCTCTTGTGAACAGCTAGGCCCAACTGTACAGTCCCGCACAACACATCGCGGGCTCGTGGAGCCCCCTCGCCATGAGGAGATGAGATGACCACCACCGCCGAATCCGTGCCCACGCGGACCGTCGCAGGGCGCATCGCGACGTCGCGTGGCCTGTGGACGATGGTGGTCGCGCTCGTGCTGCTCGCGCTCGCCGGATTGCTGTTCGCGTCGACGAGCATGAGTAAGGGCGCATTGCAGGGCATGCTCCCGTTCGCTTCAGTACTGGCGATCGTCGCTCTCGGACAGACACTGGTGATCCAACAAGGCGGGTTCGACCTATCGGTACCGGGGTCGGTCTCGATCGTCGTGGTCATCAGCACGCATCACCCCGAGGGCGACAACGGCAAGCTGCTCCCAGCGCTGTTGATGGCACTCGGCGTAGCGATCGCGGCCGGTCTCGTCAACGGCACATTGATCGGTCGGCTGCGGCTGAACCCGATCGTCGCGACGCTCGGCACGAATGCGCTCCTCTACGCGGGCGTGCTCGGCATCTCGGCGGGGTCGCCAAGGCGGACGACGAGCTTGCTCGCGTCGATCGCTGGCGGCGTGTCCCTGGGCATCCCGAACGCGGTGTTCTTCGCGGTCGCGGCGGTCGCAATCACGACCGTCGCGGTCAAGTCCACCGTGGTCGGCCGGCGGTTCGAGGCGGTCGGCGCGAATCCGCGTGCCGGCCGTGCCACCGGGCTGAAGGTCAACCGTCACAGCACCGCGGCGTACGTCTGGGCGCAGGTTCTCTACTGGCTCGGTGCCGTACTGCTTGCCGGCATCATCGTCCAGCCGACCGCGTTCCAAGGCGACGCCTACCTGCTTCCGTCGGTTGCTGCCGTCGTCCTCGGGGGCACCTCGCTCCTGGGCGGCAAGGGGAACATCGTCGCCACTGCGCTGGCGGCGCTGTTTCTCACCCAACTCCAACAGTTCGTCCTAGCCCTCGGCGTCAACTTCGCGATCCAGACTCTGGTGCAAGCCGCTGCGCTTGCGCTCGGGGTTGGCTTGTACACCGTCGACTGGGCCGCGCTCAGCCAGCGGCTGCGGCCGTCCCGCCTGCCGACCCCAACCCCCGTTACCTGATCCGTGGGTGCGCCATCGCACCGCCACGTGAAGGCACATCTCGACACGTTCGATCCAGTCTTTCTCGTCCGCGCATCCCAGTCCCAGCCGGCCGGGAAGTCTCGAAGAAAGGGAATCGACACATGCGTCCCTCCAGGAAATTCCTTCGCGTCGCCGCTGCGATGGGCACGGTTGCGGTGCTCCTCGCCGGGTGCGGAAGCAGCGGATCGGGCAACGGTGGCACCGCGGCCCCGGCGGGCGGCGGCGGAAACCTGCCCTCGTGGTGCGGTCCGAAGAAGGCCACGCTCGGCCTGACCGACGGCTTTGGCGGCAACAGCTGGCGTCTGGTCACCACGGCGTCGGCAAAGAACGAGGTTGCCAAGTGCCCGAACATCACCGACTTCGAATATGCGGACGGCCAGGGCAACACGCAGAAGGCAATCTCCGATATCCAGGGCATGGTGGCGAAGGGAATCAAGGCGCTCGTCGTGTTCCCGGATGCGGGCCAGGCGATCCTGCCGACGCTGCGCAGCGCGTACCAGGCTGGTGTGAAAGTCGTCCCGTATCGCGTGTTCCCGGGCGGCACCGATGGCACGGACTACAACGTGTGGGTCGGCGCGGACTTCACGACCGACGGAAAGAACTGGGCGAACTGGATCCTCAAGAACCTGCCGAACGGCGGCAACGTCTTGTTCCTGTCCGGCCCGGCCGGCAACAGCCAGGGCATCGACGAGGGCAAGGCGCTGCATTCGGTGCTCGATCCTACCGGCAAATACCACTTCATCGGCCAGCAGCCGTTCGAGGTGACGAACTGGGACCCAGCCCTCACACAGCAGGTCCTCACCGCCGCGATCGCGAAATACCCGAACATTGACGTGATCGTGTCCGACTTCGGTCCGTCGCTGGTCGGTGCGCTACCGGCGTTCGACAAGAGCAACCGGTCGATCCCGGCGCTCGTGACGTCAGACGGCAACGTGTTGTCGTGCTTCTGGGAGGCCCAGAAGGCCACCAACCCGGACTTCAAGCTGTTCACCGTCGCGACCGGCAACGACAACGCGCGACTCGCCGTCGACTGGGCGGTTGCCTTGGCGACTGGCGGCCAGCCCCCTGCGTCGAAGCAATTCGAGGCGCCGGTCTTCGAGGACTCGGTGTCCGGCCAGCCGCACCCGGTGACGTGTGACAAGAGCTTGCCGGGCGACGTCTACCTGTCGGCTGAGATGTCTGGGCAGGACCAAGCGAAGCTCCTGAAGTAGGCGGGTGGTTGGGGTCGACGTCGAGGGCGGCGTCGGCCCCACTTCCGCGTTGCACGTCGCAATACGTCTCGCATCGGAGGGCCAGCACGGTGGTTGACGACACGAAGGTTCACGTTGGGCATCCGACCCTCGTCATGAGCGGCATCAGCAAGTCGTACGCCGGCGTTGCCGCGCTGACGGACGTCTCGCTCGAGGTGTACGCGGGCGAGGTCCACGCGCTGCTCGGCGAGAACGGCGCCGGCAAGTCCACGCTGATGAACGTGGCGTCCGGCGCTACTCATGCGGATGCCGGTTCGATTGCGTTCGCCGGTGAGTCAATCCATTCGCTCGACCCGGCAACCGCGACCGGCCTCGGCATCGCGATCGTGCACCAGCATCCGGCGATCCTGTCGGACATGACGGTTGAGGAGAACATTCGCGTTGCCATTCCGCGCGCCGTGCTGCGCGCGGACGGCGACGAGCGGGCGACGATGCGCGCGATGCTCGCAGTCGTTGGTTCAACGGCGCATCTCGCGGACCGAGTGGAAGAGCTCGGCGTTGCGCAGAAACATCTTCTCGAGATCGCCAAGGCACTTGTCATCTCGCCGAGGTTGCTGATCCTGGACGAACCGACTGCGCCGCTCGGACAGGACAGCGTCGAGTTGCTATTCCAGCTCGTCCGCGCGGCGGCGGCGCGAGGCTGTGCCGTCGTCTACATCACGCACCGGCTTGCCGAGGTCCGCGAGCTCGCCGATCGCGTCACCGTGCTGCGCGACGGGAAACTGCGTGGCACCGCGGACGTCGAGACGATCAGTGACGACGAACTGCTCGCGCTTATCGTCGGCCGGCAGCTTGACTCCACGTTCCCGCCCAAACACCCGGCCGACGGCGACAGCGCGACGATCCTGAACGTGGAGAGCATTTCCGGCAACGGTTTCTCGAACGTGACGCTGACCGCAACCGCCGGCGAGATTGTCGGCGTCGCGGGTGTCGTCGGCAATGGACAGAGTCAACTGCTCCGCGCACTCGCAGGGCTGGAGGCCTACACCGGCACGGTCGCCGTCGGCGGCGTCGAGTCCGGGTCAAAGCAGCTGCTCGACACATCCGCTTATCTGCCGGCCGATCGCCACGGCGAGGGCCTGATGATGTCCCTGTCGGTGCGCGAGAACGCCGCGGTCGGTGCACTGCGCCAGTTCACGCGTGGCCCGGTGCTCAGTCGCCAACGCGAGGTCGAGGCGGTCGGTCGCGAGCTTGACCAACTTGCCGTCAAGACTCCGTCGGGCGAAACGGCTGTCGCGTCGCTGTCCGGCGGCAACCAACAGAAGGTGGTGTTGGCGCGAGCGCTGCTCGCTCGGCCGGGCATTGTTATCGCGGACGAGCCGACACAAGGTGTCGACGTCGGCGCCCGCGCGGAGATCTACAAGATCCTGCGCGAGACGTCGACATCGGGCGTGCCCGTGGTCGTCGCGTCGTCGGATGCGAAGGAACTTGAAGGACTCTGCGACCGCGTCATCGTGATGTCGCGCGGTCAAGTCGTTGAGGAGCTCGTCGGTGCGGAGATCACCGAGGAGCGGATCGTGAACGCCGCCGTGCGGTCGACCGCGCAGACGCGCGCCATTGAGCCGACGAGGGCATGGCGGTCGTCGCGCGTGACGCGTTTCCTCAAGGGCGACTATGCGCCGGCGGTGATCCTGGTGATCGCCATCGTTGCCCTCGGTGGATACATCCTGTCTCGCAATGGCCTCTACCTGAACTCGTTCAACGTCGGCTCCCTCATGGTTGCCGCTGCCGCGCTGGGTTTCATCTCACTCGGCCAGACCGTCGCGCTCATGATGGGTGGCATCGACCTGTCGGTCGGGCCGCTGGCCGGCTGTCTCGTGGTGATCGCGAGCTTCTTCGTCAACGACAAGAAATCCGTCCCGCTGATGGCGTTGGGTTTCGTGCTGATGTTTGTGATGGCGGCCGGCACCGGCGTGGTGAACGGTTCGCTGATCAGGTTCGCCAAATTCACCGCGGTGGCCGCGACGCTGACCACGTACATCGCGCTGCAGGGCGTGAGCTTCCTGCTCCGCGCGGCCCCGGGCGGCATCATCAGCGCGAACGTCACGGCGGCCATCACGAAAAAGGTCGGCGAGATCCCGATCGTCTTCCTCGTGCTCGTGGCCATCACGGTGCTGATGGAGTGGGGATTGCGCCGGCGCATGGAGGGGCTGCGAGTGCGGGCGGTTGGTTCCAACGAGGAGTCGGCGCGGCGGGTCGGTGTCAAGGTCAGCCGTACCGTGGTCCTGGGGTACGTCATCTCCTCGATCTTCGTCGCGCTCGGCGCCGTCGTGCTGTTGGCCCAGCTAGGCATCGGCGACCCTGCACAGGGCGTCGGCTACACGCTGTCCAGCATCACGGCCGTCGTGCTCGGCGGGACAAGCCTGCTGGGCGGTCGCGGTTCGTTTGTCGGCACCCTGCTCGGCGCGTGTCTGATCGTGCAAGCCCTGAATGCCACGACATTCCTCGGCCTGACCCAAACGTGGCAATACGTGTTCCAGGGCGGCTTCATCCTCGTCGCTGCCCTGCTCTACAGCCGGGTACGCGGCGCCGGCCGCCGTTCCGTGGCCTGACCGTCCGACCCGAAAGGCTCTCCACCGTGTTGGCAGCTCGCTTCTACGCCCGGAAGGACATCCGCCTCGAGGATGTCTCAGTCCCGCAGATCGGGGCACCCGACGATGTCCTCGTCGAGGTCGCGTGGTGCGGCATCTGCGGCACTGACCTACACGAGTACGTGGTCGGGCCGATCGTGACGCCGGTGGTGCCGCATCCGCTGACCGGCGCGACGCTTCCGCAGACCCTGGGGCATGAGTTCTCCGCGCGCGTCGTTGAGATCGGGTCCGTCGTGACCGACGTGGCCGTCGGCGACCGAGTGTCCATCATGCCCGCGATCGTGTGCGGCCGGTGCCACTACTGCCGCCGCGGACTCGGCCATCTCTGCCTCAAGTTCGCTTGCACCGGGCTGAGCGCGGAGACCGGTGGCCTCGCACAGTTCGCTTTGCTTAAGGACTATCAGGTCGCGACATTGCCAGACGACGTTTCCGACGTGGCGGGCGCGGTGGTGGAGCCGGCGAGCGTGGCTGCCTACGGCATTGACCGGGTCGGGGTACACGGTGGCGACGTCGTCCTGATCACCGGTGCCGGACCGATTGGCATCTTGTCTGCCCTCTATGCCAACGCGATCGGCGCGTCCACCGTGGTCATCGCCGAACCAAACCCCAATCGTGCCGACCTCGCTCGCGGCGTCGACGTCGGACCGGTGCTCGACCCGACGCGCGACGACTTCGCAGACTTCATCGCCAATCTCACGCACGGCGTCGGCGTGGACGTCGTCGCCGAGTGTTCAGGCTCCACGCCTGGACTCGCCACCGCTTTGTCGAGCGTCCGACGGCGTGGCGCCATCGTGCAGACCGGCCTGCACACGAAGCCGGCGACGCTGGACGGCATGGCGTTGTCCGCTAAGGACGTCAGCCTCGTCGGCAGCTGGTGTTACTTGATCACCGACTGGCCGCGCATCATCCGGCTGATCGCGTCCGGCAAGTATCCGGTGGGCAAGGCGGTGACCGCGCAGATCCCGCTCGAACAGGTTGTCCCGCGCGGATTCGATGTCCTGATCGATCCGCGGGGCGACCAACTGAAAGTGCTTGCGTCGCCGACGCTGGCGGCCTGACCACATCGATCTGTTCTGGAGGATGCCGTGGAACTCAAGGCAGTTCACCACGTCGGACTCGTGGTTCGAGACCTGGACCGGTCGATCTACTTCTACCACGACCTGCTGGGCCTGCCGTTCGCGAACGAGCCGACGCCGTGGTTCGACGGGCCTGATCTGGAGCGTGGCGTCGGCGTGCCTGGCGCGCGCCTGCGACAGGTCTCGATGTGGGTTGGCGCCGCGTCGACGATGGAGCTCATCGAGTATGCCAACCGGCCCCCGACGAGTACGGCATCTGTGCCGAACAACTACCTCGGCGCGGCGCACGTGTGCTTCAAGGTCGAGGACGTATTCGCGACGAAGGCGGAACTCGAAGCCAAGGGCGTCACGTTCTACTCGGACGTGAACGTCGTGGACACCGGTCCGCTCGCCGGTTGGCGGTGGGTCTACTTCAGCGATCCAGACGGCCTCGCGCTCGAACTCGTCGAGGTTGCGTACTACCGGAAGGACGAGCGCGACGCGAACTCCGCCGAGTATCTGCGAACCAGACCGTCCCTCGCCGACATCGAAGCGCGGATCACCTGATCGGCTCGCACGCGCGACAGCGGACGCCACGCCACATCGAAGGCAATAAGGAGGAACCCAAATGGTGTCCCCGACTTTCGGCACGACGGGTGTCGACTGGGAGAACCGGCTCGACATCGACCGCCTGCGCCGGGAGCGTCTGGGGCGCATCAAGTCCGAACTCGACAGGTCCGAGCTTGGCGCCTTGCTTACCTTCGACTTCCACAACATCCGCTACCTGACGTCAACACACATCGGCACGTGGGCGATGGACAAGATGATCAGGTTTGCGCTATTGCCGCGCCGCGGGGACCCGGTCCTGTGGGACTTTGGCTCGGCGGCGCGCCACCACCAGCTTCAAGCGCCGTGGCTCGACGAGCCGCATGAGCGGGCCGGACGCGGTCCGCATTACGGCGCCCGCGCGGGCATCTCGACGCTGCGCGGCGCCATCTCGCCGGGTGCCGGACGTGCGGCCGACGTCGCCGCCAAGGTGGCCGAGGTGATGGCCGACTACGGCCTTTCCGGGCAACCGATCGGCGTCGACATCGTCGAACCGCCGGTGCTGATGGCCTTGCAGGCGCTCGGCATCCCGGTCGTCGACGGCCAACAGTTGTTCTTGGAGGCAAGGCGCATCAAGACGGCTGACGAACTCGGGCTCCTCACTCAAGCGGCGTCCATGGTGGACGCGGCGTACGAAGACCTTTACGAGTTCCTTCGCCCGGGCGTACGGGAGAACGAATGTGTCGGACTCGTCAGCCGCAAGCTGTTCGACCTGGGCTCCGAGCACGTCGAGGGCGTGAACGCGATATCGGGGGAGCGCTGCTCGCCACACCCACATGTGTTTTCCGACCGGCTCATTCGACCGGGCGACCCAGCGTTCTTCGACATCCTGCACAGCTACCAGGGCTACCGCACGTGCTACTACCGAACGTTCGCAGTCGGCAGCGCGTCTCCTGCGCAGCGCGGCGCGTACAAGGTGTGCCGGGAGCTAATGGACAACGCGATCGCACTGGTGAAGCCGGGCGCCACGACCGCGGACATCGTCCAGGTGTGGCCGACCGCGCAGGAGTTCGGCTTCCCCGACGAGGAAGCGGCGTTCGCGCTGCAGTACGGCCACGGCGTCGGCCTCAGCATCTGGGAGCGTCCGATCTTCAGTCGCCTCACGTCGATCGACAATCCCGAGACGCTTGAGGTCGGTCAACTCTTCGCGCTGGAGACCTACTGGCCGTCCGACGACGGCTGGGGCGCGGCCCGCATCGAGGAGGAGCTCATCGTGACGGAGACAGGATGCGAGGTGATCACCAAGTTCCCGGCCGAGGAGCTGCTCGTCGCGGGCAAGCGCTACTACACCGCCGGCGGATACCTCAGCACCGAGCGGGACAGCCAGTCGCACATCAACACCCAGCGGGTGGCCCCGGAGGTGGAGCATGAGACTTCCGCTCTCTGACCACGGTTACGGTCAGCATGACATCGTGCTTCCGCCGAAGGCGCAGGATAGGCACGACGGTGCCGACATCGACCTCAGCAAGCGGCTGTCCGTCTATCGCAAGCTCCAGGAGATGCGTCAGTTCGAAAAACGTGCGTACGACTTGTTCATGCGGCAGCTGGTGAAGGGTACGAGTCACTTGTCGCTTGGCATGGAAGCGATCGCAGCGGGGTTCGGCGCCGCGATGCGGCCGGACGACTACACATTCGCGACGTACCGCGGGCACGCGCACACTCTTGCCCGCGGCGTACCCATGACGCCGGTGCTCGCCGAGCTGCTCGGTCGCGCGAACGGTCTGATGGGCGGCAAGGGCGGCTCGATGCACCTGACGAGCGTGAAGCACGGGATGATGGGCTCCTACGCCATCATCGGCGCACACCTGACGATCGCGAACGGCGCGGCCTGGTCCGCGCAATATCGGCGATCCGGCCAAGTGGCGGTGTGCTTCTTCGGCGATGGTACGACGAACATCGGCGCGTTCCACGAAGCACTGAACTACGCCTCGGTGTTCGGTCTTCCCGTCGTGTTCGTCTGCGAGAACAACCTCTACATGGAGTACACCGCGATCGCCGACATTACGGCGGTGCCCCGGCCCGCAGCGGATCGCGCGACGGCGTACCGGCTCGAGCCGATCGTCGTGGACGGCAACGATGCCGACGACGTCTACCTCACGGCCTTGTCGGTGCTCGAGCGCGCACGCCGCGGCGAGGGTCCTTCGCTCGTCGAAGCCGTGACCTATCGGCATGGCGGTCACTCGCGTGCCGACCCCGGCAAGTATCGACCTGACGCGGAGGTCGAGGCCTGGAAGGCGTACGACCCGATCACCGTCTACCGCGGGCGGCTCCGCCGCCTGGGCGTTGCAGACGCCGACCTCGATGTCATCGACAAGGAAGTCGCCGACGCCGTCGAGCTTGCGACCGAAGAAGCCATCGCCGGCGAGCTTCCGTCACCGGCGAGCGCGCTGACCGATGTCTGGTCGGATGGAGGCTCCTCGTGGCGCAACTGACATATCGCGACGCCGTCGCGCGCGGCATCGCGCAGGAGATGCGACGCGATGACCGGGTTGTACTGATCGGCGAGGATGTCGCCGGCGCGGGCGGTGTCTTCAAGACGACCGTCGGCCTGCTCGATGAGTTCGGTCCGCGACGCGTCATCGACACGCCGATTGCCGAGCAAGCGATTCTCGGGGCTGCGATGGGTGCCGCGATGACCGGCCTGCGGCCGGTCGCCGAGATCATGTTTTCGGATTTCTTCGCGGTGTGCTGGGACCTCGTGGTCAACGAGATCGCCAAGACCCGCTACATGACCAACGGCCAGGTCACGTTGCCGCTCGTGGTGAAGACCGGCAACGGCGGCGCGCTGCGCTTCGGGGCGCAGCACTCGCAATCCATTGAGAACTGGGCGATGGCGATTCCCGGCGTCAAGGTTGTGACGCCTTCGACTCCAGCCGATGTCGTCGGTCTCATGGCGGCCGCCATCCGAGACGACGATCCCGTGCTCTTCTTCGAACACAAGGGGCTCTACGCCGCCAAGAGCGAGGTCCCCGATGGCGAGATCGTCGACTCTCTCGGTACGGCCAAGGTCCGTCGTACCGGCAGGGACGCCACGATCCTCGCGCTCGGGTTGATGGTGCCGCGAGCGATCGAGGCCGCCGAACATCTGGCGGCGCGCGGCATCGATGCCGAGGTGATCGACGTGCGGTCGCTCGTACCGCTGGACACCGCGACCATCCTCGGTTCCCTTCACAAGACTGGGCGCCTGTTCACCGTCGAAGAAAACCCGCGCCTGCTCGGCTGGGGCGCCGAGATCGCGTCTATCGCCGTCGACGAGTGCTTTTGGGATCTCGACGGTCCAATTCAGCGGATCACCACGCCGCACGTGCCGCTGCCCGCCGCGGACTCGCTCGAGGACCTTGTGCTGCCATCGGCAGAACTTGTCGCGACGACCGTGGAGAAGGCATTGCAGTCGTGAACGTCGCGCTCTCGGTAGGCCCGACGCGGCATCGGCATTCGCCGCTGATTCGCCGCTTGACGCGTGAGGCCGGCATAGACGTCGACCGGGTTGTCGGCACTGGGCCGGGCGGCCGCGTGAACCGTGCGGACGTGGTGCGGGCGGCCGCCTCGCAGGATGGTGGCCAGGCGCACCGAACCCAGGTGGACGCCGCGCGACCGGACGCGCAGCGCCCGGGAACGTTCGCGATGTCGGTCGTCGAGGTCGACATGTCGCGCGTCGTGGCGCTGCGCGATCACCAGTCCGCGGACATCGACGTAGCCGACCAGCGGCTGGTGGTAACGGCGTGTGTGGTGGCCGCCGCTGTGCCGACGCTTCGCGCGTGCCCGAATCTCAACGCGTCGAATGACAGTGCGGGTCGTCCCGTGCGTCGCGAGCACCAGCACATCGGCATCGCGGTCGACACGCCAGACGGGCACGTCATGCCGGTCGTCAAGGACGCCGCGGACCTGAGTCTGCGCGGGCTGTCGCGGCGAATCGCCGACATCGTCGGCCGCGCGAGCCGTGGCGAGCTGACCTCGGATGACGTCGCGCCGAGCACGTTCACCGTGACGGATGTCGCTCAGCTCGGTGTGCTCGTCGATGTGCCGCTCGCGGTGGCCGGCCACGTCGGTTCGCTCGCCATCGGCGCGGTGGTGGAACGACCCATGGTGGTACGCCGCTCGGACGGTGAACGCGCCGTCACGATTCGGCCAGTGTCCTACCTTGCGCTGACCTACGACACGGGGTTCGCCGACCGTACGGACGCCGCAAGGTTCCTGGCGCTCGTGAAGGAGAGGCTCGAGGCCGGCTAATCCACCATTCACATCAGGGAGTCAGGTGTTTCTCGGAGATCGGCTCGGTCACCTCGCGTATTCCACGTTGGTGCATCCCGGTGATACGTGGGAGGAAATGCGAGCGAGCGTCGAGACGTTCGCGCCCGCTGTCAAGGCGGCGGTGAGCCCGGATGCGCCGTACGGCATATCGTTGCGGCTCTCCGCGGCGTCGGCCGAGACGCTGGACGCGGACGCCGACGAGCGTGCGCGTTTCCGCGGTTGGCTCGAGGACCACGACATGTACGTCTACACGGTGAATGCGTTTCCGTACGGACCTTTCAAGGGCCGAGTCGTCATGGCGGACGTCTACGAGCCGGACTGGTCAACCGAAGACCGGGTCCGCTACACCGGTCGGGTCGCGGACATCCTCGCCGACATCTCGCCGCGATCGATCGCGCCGTCCATCCAGACCGCGCCGCTCGCGTTCCGACCCAAAGTGCGTGGGCCACAGGACGTCACTGTACTGACCGAGAACTTGCTCCGAGTCGTTGCGCATCTCATCGACGTCGAGCGGCGCACCGGACGGCGGGTCAAGCTCGCGCTGGAACCGGAGCCGTTCTGCTTCCTCGAGACGACCGAGGAGACGGTGCGCTACTTCGAGACGGAGGTGTGGTCGGCCGGCGGCATCAGACGGTTGATGCGGCTCGCGAACGTACCCGCGAGCGAGGCGGTCGGTTTGGTACGCCGACACCTTGGCGTGGTATTCGACATCTGCCACCAGTCGGTGCAGTACGAAGACATCGCGGCGGCGCTGCGCCTGTTGCGTGACTCCGGTGT
>DATFRR010000071.1:0-13014 GCA_035263025.1 Micromonosporaceae bacterium | reverse complement strand
CCGTCGAACCGGACCAACACATGACGACAAGGATCGCTATGGGAATCAAGCCCCGCGGGCTGGATCGTGGCAGCGTTGGCACATGGGGCATGAGCTTCTTCACTGTTTCCGCCTCAGCCCCGATGACCGTCCTGGCGGGTTCCGTTGTCGCCACATATGCGGTTACTGGCTCCAGAGGCGTGCCGCTCTCCTTCGTGGTCCTCGCGGTGGCACTATGGCCGTTCACGGTCGGCTACGCCGCCATGGGGCGGCACGTATCGCACGCCGGCGTCTTTTACGCATACATCGCGCGCGGCCTATCACGCACCGCCGGTGTCGCCGGTGGGGCATTGGCCCTGCTTGCCTACAACAGCATTCAGATATGTCTGTACGGCCTTCTCGGAGTGAGCTTGGAGGGCTTCCTACCGGACGTGGATCTGCGGTGGTGGGGTTGGGCATTGCTGGCGTGGATTCTGATCGCCATTCTCGGACTATTACACATCCAACTAAACGCCAAGGTGCTTGCCGTCACGCTCGGACTAGAGCTCCTCGTAATCGCTCTATTTGACCTCGCCGCGCTCAATCACCCAGCGTCTGGACATCTCCAACTGACCGGGCTCAGTCCGTCAAGTCTGTTCACGGGCGGAATCGGCGGTGTGTTCGCGTTCGGCATCGCCGCCTTCGTTGGCTACGAAACCGGTCCCGCATACAGCGAGGAGGCCAACGGCACGCGCCCGGTCAGCAGGGCGACATTCACCGCGCTGACCTTCCTCGCGGTCGTCTACGCGCTCTCGTCGCTGTCATTGAGCGTGACCGAAGGCCCTGCGACGGTCGTTGATGCAGCCCGGGATCCCAGCTCCGGCATTCCGTTTTCGATCATCGCGAGGTATTACGGGAGTCCGCTCGCCCACTTGGCCAACCTGCTATTGATCACGTCGATTTTCGGTGCGATGCTATCTTTCCACAACACGTCCGCCCGGTACGCATTTGCCTTGGCGCGGGAACACGTCCTCCCGCGGGCCCTCGCTGCGACGGGATCTCGCGGTCGTACGGCTAGTTCGCCAGTCGCTGGCTCGATCCTGCAATCTGGGCTTGCCGTTGTTGTCTTCGGTTTGTTCGCATTTGCTGGCGCGGATCCACTCGCAACTCTGTTCACTTGGCTGAGCACCGTCGCAGCTCTGGCAATCGTGGCACTGATGGCGGGCACGTCGATGGCTGTCATCGGGTACTTCCGCCGTAATCCGATAGACGCCCGCAGCGAGCCTCGTTGGAGAACGATCGGCGCTCCCTTACTCGGTATAGCGACGCTGACCGCCGTGCTCGTAATTACGGTTGCTAATCTCGATTCTGTGCTCGGTAGCTCATCCAATATTCTGAAAGTTGCGGTTCCTGGTGTCGTTGTGCTTGCTGCCGTCATCGGCGCACTCTGGGGTGCCGTCTTGCGCGCCAATAACCCTACCGCCTACCGCCTTATTGGGACCGGTGAGAGACAACCCCTTCGAGATCCGACACCCGCATTTCAAGGAACCAAGCTCTAGCCCGAAACTTGAGGTCAATCGCGATTCGACCGCGCTGTCGACATCGCATCGGAATCGAACATCAGTACCGCCCAGGTCCGGCCTGACGCGTCGAGCGCCGAGTCTCCGCACGCCGTACCGCCAACTCGTCGTATGCACGGGTACACACGTCAACCAGCCTGTCGAGCCACCAATGTGCGCTGTCGGGCCTCGGGGTCCAGTCGTATGGTATCGACCGCCCAATGTCGAAATAGCTCATGTACCCAAGCGCAAAGTTTGAGTCGACGCGCCACTGACCACGGCCTTCGTGTGACATTTCGATCCAACAACGATCCGTAAGGCGCATTAGGCAACGCGCCGGCAGCTCCAGACCGAACGCACTCGCTTTCAGGTTTCCCCAGTCGCCATACGAGTCACCAAGGCTAGACAGGCCGATGCCAACAAACACCGAGCCATCAGGGAGAGGTTCTTCACCTCGATCGGTGAGTGAGATTGGGTCGAAGCCCCCAGCATTGTGCTCTTGTGTCGCGATCTCCAGCATCGTCTTGACTAGGACCGGACAGTCCTTGACGTTGTACTCACGTCGATCGTCGTCGCTCCACGCGAATATTCGTGACGCAGGCTCGATTGTGTAGCTGTCTTGCACCTGACCGAATCCGTCCTTGCGTGGGTGGGCATACAAGAAGGCAAACGCGTGGGGGCCAATGCGCCGTCCGCCCGGACGGTCGCCAGTGACAATGTTCGCATGGTTTGAACTCACGGTCTGCATTCTGTACACAGCCTCGACCCTCACCTCTGACCACACTTCCGTGTCGCTCTTTCGCCGCGGCGGCGGCGCTTGGTAGTGACCGGGTCGATCGTCGGTCCAACCTCGGGCGCCGTGCGTCACAGGACTCTCCTCCATGTAGATATATCGATCTCTGCGTCAAACCAGAGTCTCACACAGGAGTCGTAGAGTCCGCGACCCCAGACAGACGGCCGGATATCCGGGTGGCTCGTTGACCTGGGGGTTCGCGCTGCTAGGCGACGGAGTTTCACACAGTGGTGGACGTCAATGAAAGACGTTCACTAATGTCGATGTGGACGCTGTGCTCGCCGCCTCGGAGGTCATCGTGACGAAGCTCGTGACTCCCACTGATGCGCGGCTGGCGGAACTGTACGAACACCTTGAACAAGGTGTTCGTTACAAGGCCGGCTTTCCGGGCGCAGACGACATCGACTACAGTCCGCTTTGGCCGTTTCTACGCTTCGAGCTGAACAACATCGGCGACCCATACGATGATCCGGTCTTTGATCACCATACGAAGCAATACGAGCGTGAGGCGATCGACTTCTTCGCCGACTTGTTGCGCGCTCCAACTGGTGATCGATGGGGTTACGTGACCTCTGGAAGCACAGAGTGCGTGCAATACGGACTCTTGCGTGCCCGACGGTTTTACCCCGACGGGATTACGTACTTCAGCACAGCGGCACACTACAAGGTTGCCCGGCAACTCCACGATCTTCGCATGCCGGCGGTCGCCGTGCCCGCAGGCCCCCACGGCGAGATGTCGTATACAGATCTGCACGAAGCCGTAACTGGTCGTGCCGATAAGCCTGCGATCGTTCTTGCAACGGCAGGAACGACCATGACTGAGGCCGTGGACAACGTCGCTCGGATCACCGAGATACTCCGCGACCTGGCCGTCGCTGATCGATACATACATGTGGATGCGGCGCTATCGGGCATACCACTGTCTCTGCTGAACGATGCCGACAGACCGATGTTCGACTTTACGGCCGGCGCGGACAGCGTCGGCTTTTCGTTGCATAAGTTTCTCGCAACCCGAATGCCGGGTGGCATGATCGTCAGCCGCAAAACCCCGCCGTGGCGTGCCGGCGACAGAGTGAGCTACACGGGTGCAGCGGATACAACCGTCTCATGTTCGCGTAATGGACACATCGCCCTCATGGTCTGGTACGCGATTCACACGCTTGGCATCGACGGCTTGCGTCGCCGAGCTGATGAGGCACGGGAGACCGCTGCGTACCTCGTTGACCAGCTTACGTCTCTCAATTGGCCAGTGTGGCGCCACCCACACGCGATGACTGTGGTGCTCGAAACTCCGCCTGCCCGAGTTGCCGCCACCTGGCAGCTAGCCAACTTCGACGATCGTTGGAGCCATTACATTTGCCTTCCCGGCCGGGGAAGAACACAGATCGACAGATTCATCGCAGACATGCGAATCGCAATGGCAGATTGCGGCGTCGGTGCCGGCGCGACGCTGCCCACCCACACTTCCTACGCGGACCGGTGGCGCACGGCAGCCGGCGACGCCGCGTCCGTCAAATGATGAGGACGCTTGAGCAGTCTGTGGACGGCAGGTGGCACGCTGTAGCCGATTTCCTGCGCGCGGTCTTGCAAGTTCGTTAGTTCAATCACCCACTCGATCGCAAGTCTGGCTCGGAGCTATGACTGCGCGCGACGCTGACCGGCGGATGACGGTAGACCAAGATAGTCCAGCAGGCGGCCATACTGACGAATACGTACACCGGGTACGCCACGGCTGTCACTGTCCACGTGCCCCATGCCGCAACCGTCGCAACGGCACCAGCAGCGGCGATGAGCGCATACGTGGCGGCAGTCTCCTCGCTCGGTCGCCGCCACGCGTGCGCCAAAGTCGGCACGAGACCGATGAAGTCAATTGAGCAAGCGAACATCACCGCGATTCCGGGGCTGTCGAGGCCGAGCCAAAGCACAAAGCCCACCACGACGAGCGCGAGGCAGATCCCATCCAGCCAGCTACAGCCACGATCGCCATACGTAAGTCCCGCAAACACAACGACGCCAGTGACTGCAGTCCCAGCAAAGCTGAATGCTGCACTTGGGTAGTCGCCTTCACTTGCGGATGCGGCGCCCGCAACCGCCGTCAGTGACGCCCAGGTCAGCCATGTGACGACCCTTGGACGCGTATCGCGCTTCACGGTCGCGACTACGTACGGAAGCGTGCTCGACGCACTCAGGAGCGTGCTGATTGCTACCAAGCCCACCCGGACGGTTGCTGGCATCACCGGCTCCATATCGCCAGCCCAGCGTACGGGCCAGTTCTTCCGCTTAGGCCGATTCGGCGACCGTGCACAAATTGGTATGCGCAGAGCGAACGCTAACTCCACAACTGGGCTTACATCGTCCCATGTCGATGCATCGACGCTCAACCGTTTATCGCCACATAGGTTGGGCCACGCGAAGCCGCGCCGACCCCAACCAATGTCTGTGGCAACTACGGCGTGACCTAGCTGCAGCCGCTCGTCGAGCCGCATCCCTCGCATACGTAGCAACTGCCGGCCGGACGCATCTTCGTACCGCATGTGAAGCACAACGGTGCGTCGGCGCCCTTGCCCTGCACGAGCTCGGCAAGCTCCATCGACGAACCCGCACGAGCGGCTGGCTTCGGAGTCTCAGTCGGCTTCGGCCCGGTTGGCTTGTCGGCGACGCGTTCGGCGCTGCGGTCAACGGGTGCCTCGATCGGCGCGGACGAGGCGAGCGCAGCGAGGTCGACGTGCTCCTCCTCCGTCGCGGTGGACGCCTCGGTGACGGCCGCCTCGGCACGCAACTGCGCTGCCCGCTCCGCCGCGGTGAAGATGCCGAGCTCGCTGCGCCGTTCGTACGGCAGGAAGTCGAGCGCGAGGCGCCGGAAGATGTAGTCCAGGACCGAAGCCGCGATCCGGATGTCGGGGTCATCGGTCATGCCGGCCGGCTCGAACCGCATGTTCGTGAACTTGGCGATGTATTTCTCGAGCGGCACGCCATACTGCAGACCGATCGAGATCGCGACCGAGAACGCGTCCATGATGCCGGCGAGCGTCGAACCCTGCTTCGACATCTTCAGGAACACTTCGCCGAGGCCGTCGTCCGGGTATGACGACGCAATCATGAAGCCTTCGGCGCCGCCGACCTCGAACTTGGTCGTGACGCTGGGTCGCGCCTTCGGCAGCCGCTTGCGCACCGGCCGGTATTCGACGACCTTCTCAACAGCCTTCTCGGCCGGCGCGGTTTCGGTGGCCACCACGGACTCCGTCTTCGGCTTCGCAACCGACAGCGGCTGACCTACCTTGCAGTTGTCGCGGTAGATCGCGAGCGCCTTCACGCCGAGTCGCCACGCCTCGAAGTAGATGTTCTCCACGTCCTCGACCGTCGCCGACTCCGGCATGTTGACCGTCTTGGAGATCGCGCCGGAAATGAACGGCTGCGCGGCTGCCATCATCCGCACGTGTCCCATCGGCGCGATCGACCGCTCCCCCATCGCGCAGTCGAACACCGCGTAGTGCTCGGTCTTGAGGCCCGGCGCGTCCACCACGTGGCCGTGCTGGCCGATGAACTCGACGATTGCCTCGACCTGCTCCTCTTGGTACCCAAGGCTGCGCAACGCCTTCGGTACGGTCTGGTTGACGATCTGCATCGAACCGCCACCGACCAGCTTCTTGAACTTCACAAGCGCCAGGTCGGGCTCGACGCCGGTGGTGTCGCAGTCCATCATCAGACCGATCGTGCCTGTCGGTGCGAGCACGCTCGCCTGCGAGTTGCGCCAACCGGACTTCTCGCCGATCTTGTTGCCGAGCGCCCACTGCTTCGTCGCCTCGTGGTGTACGTCTGCCGCGACCGTGCCGTGCACGTGAATCGCGTCGTTGGCGTCGGCGTGCTGTCGCATGACGCGCTTGTGTGCCGTCGCGTTGCGCGCATAGCCGTCGTACGCCCCAACGACACCAGCGAGTTCCGCGGAGCGCCGGTATGCCGTACCCGTCATCAGCGACGTAATCGCGGCGGCCAGGCTGCGACCGCCATCAGAGTCGTAGGGAAGCCCGCTTGCCATCAGCAGCGCACCGAGGTTTGCATAGCCGATCCCGAGTTGCCGGTACGCCCGCGTGGTCGCGCCGATCTTCTCGGTCGGGAAGTCGGCGAAGCAGATCGAGATGTCCATCGCGGTGATGACGAATTCGACGGACTTCACGAACAGCTGCGTGTCGAACGTGCCGTCGGGCCGCAGGAACTTCAGGAGGTTTAACGATGCGAGGTTGCACGACGAGTTGTCCAGGTGCAGGTATTCGCTGCAGGGATTGGACGCGGTGATGCGACCGGTCTCCGGGCAGGTGTGCCAGTGGTTGATCGTGTCGTCGTACTGCAGACCCGGATCGGCGCACTCCCAGGCGGCCTGCGCGATCTTGTCAAACAGTTCGCGTGCCTTGACGGTCTCCACGACCGAGCCGTCGAGCCGGGCGCGCAGGTCATATGTGCCGTCGTTCTCGACCGCGTGCATGAACTCGTCCGTCACACGCACCGAGTTGTTCGCGTTCTGGTATTGCACCGAGACGATGTCGGCGCCGCCGAGGTCCATGTCGAACCCGGCGTCGCGCAACGCCCTGATCTTGTCTTCCTCGCGGGCCTTGGTGACAACGAACTCCTCGATGTCCGGGTGATCGACGTCGAGGATGACCATCTTGGCCGCGCGCCGTGTCGCGCCGCCGGACTTAATCGTTCCGGCGCTCGCGTCGGCGCCGCGCATGAAGCTGACTGGCCCGGACGCGGTGCCACCAGACGAGAGCAGTTCCTTCGAGGAGCGGATGCGCGACAGGTTCACGCCGGAGCCGGAGCCGCCCTTGAAGATCAGGCCCTCCTCCTTGTACCAGTCGAGGATCGAGTCCATCGAGTCCTCGACAGCGAGGATGAAGCAGGCACTGACTTGCTGCGGAGACGCGGTGCCGACGTTGAACCACACCGGCGAGTTGAAGCTGAACACCTGGTGCAGCAGCATCCAGGTCAGCTCCTCCGCGAACACGTCGGCATCGGCCGACGTCGCGAAATAGCCGTTGTCCTCGCCCGCCTTGCGATAGGTGTGTACGACCCGGTCGATGAGCTGCCGCAGGCTCCACTCGCGCTCCGGTGTGCCAAGCGCGCCGCGGAAATACTTCGTCGTCACGATGTTCGCCGCGTTGATGCTCCACGAGTCGGGGAACTCCACGCCGTGCTGCTCGAAGTTGACCGAGCCGTCGCGCCAATTCGTCATCACGACGTCGCGCCGCTCCCAGGTCACCTCGTCATACGGGTGTACGCCCTCGGTCGTCCACACCCGCTCGACCCGGATGCCGGACGATGCCCGGCGACCCCGCCCGCGCGCCGATCCGCCCGACGAGGCGCCAACACTCTCCGTCATCTCCGGTCCCCCTCGATCCTCGCTGCCCATGTCATAGACCCTGTCTCTTCACAAGCGTCGCGCTACATGGAACGCGACCGTTTCGCTGCCCGCCGTCTGAGTCCGGATGACTCCGGCGACGTTTCAACGTCGCTGACGCCGTCCGCGTCACGCCATCGCGGCGCGCCACATGTCTCTTCTCTTACGTCCTTACACCCGGCCACCGACGATGCGGACGGCCGTCACATCTTCGTCAAACATTGATCAGCTGCCGGGTCGGGTCGCCGGCCAAGACGCCGGCATGCCCAGCCACGCGGTCTCCGCCGCGCCGTCCCGGTGGTCGCGCTCAGCCCGCGCCAGCGGGTACGCGTGCCGGAACCGCCGACCCGGGCGGGCCGTGTTCGTCGGCATCGTCGCGCTCCGGTGGACCGGCGGTGTTGTCCTGCTCGTACGACTGGCGCAGCGCCACGATCTCCCGCTCGAAATCGGCCAGCGACTCGAAGGAGTGGTAGACGCTCGCGAACCGCAGGTAGGCCACCTCGTCGAGATCTCGCAGCGGTCCGAGGATCTCGAGGCCAACGTCGTGGCTCGGCACCTCGGCGACGCCGCGCGCCCGGATCGACTCCTCGACCCGCTGGGCGAGAAGCGCGAGCGCGTCGTCGTCGACTGGTCGTCCCTGGCATGCCTTGCGTACGCCGCTCATGATCTTGCCGCGGCTAAACGGTTCGGTGACGCCGCTGCGCTTCACGACGGCGAGCACTGCCTCCTCGACGGTCGTGAACCGCTTGCCACACTCCGGACACGACCGGCGCCGACGGATCAACTGGCCGTCCTCGGCCTCTCGTGAGTCGACGACACGTGAATCGCCGTGGCGGCAGTACGGACACCGCATGACGACCACCTCCCCGACTACCCGACGGCGGCATCTGCCGCCCGTGATCCCGATCCCTCACGATGACTACTCGCGCACGGTCCGACCGGAGCGGGGCCGGCACCTCGATTACGCCGCCGAACACCATGACAACGTCGATGCCAAGCCTCCGGTCGGAACATCGACGCCCGCGCGTATTCCAAGCTTACAGGCTGACCGACCCAACCTGTAGGCAACTCACATCCATGTAACTACTAGATGTGGGGTTGACGCTATTCCTCGCCTGTGCGACGCGCAAGCATCCCCGGCGTGTCGCGCGATCCTTTTCCACCTTGTCGTGCGGGATGCGTGCGTCGGCCGACCAACGGCACCCGCAGACCCGTCTGTCCGAATCCGCATCCATGATCTTCGCGAGCCGATCTTGAGGAGCAGGTCATGAGGCCGGCACGATCAGTAGCTGTCCGACGTAAACCGTCCCGTCGGCCATGTGATTGAGGCGCTCGATCTCCAGCATCGTGGCGGTGAGCGGCCCGCGCGGATGTATGCGCGACGCGATCGACCAGAGCGTGTCGCCCGGATGGACAACGACCGTGTGCGGCGGCGCGGGCGCGGCTGCGTTGCTCGTCGACGCCAGCAAGGCAACTAGCGACGCGGACAGCGCGAGCACTAGGAGCAGCACCACCAGGCGCCCGCGTCGAGTCAGACGGACCGGTGCGCGCCTGCTGGTCGGCCGCACAGCTGGCGCGTGGACGGTGCTGTGATCGGTAGTGGCGTGGTCCGCGGGCTGGTGGTCGGCCCACACGGCGGCACGTTTCTGCCCCAGACGCGACTCAATGGCCACGAATCGGCTCTCGGCGGATCCACGGCGGTCGCCCCGCGATCCTGGCAGTTTGTCGGGCCACGGGTCGGTGTAAACCGCGGGTGCCGCGAGGCGCGCCGGTCGGTCCGACGGATCCGCGACGACGCGCAAGTGGCCGCGCTGTCCCGACACGAACCGTTCTCGCGCCGGACGCGCGACCGGCGCCCGCATTTCCCGCGCCGCGACGCTGTCCGGGACGACCTGGGACGTGCCACGCCGCCTGGTCCCCCGCCCCGAACTGCTGATTCCCGCCGAACCGCCGACTACCTCCGGACTGCGGACTAACGCCGTCTCGCCCATCTCGACCTCCACGGCCGCACTGACATCGAACTGCCGAAATCGAACTGTCGTTCGATCGAACCTACGTACGAAGATGTACCAGAGGCCGCCGACAGTTTCCAGCGACACGACGAAATCAACTCGTACATGCGTTTGAAGTTGACCACGCGCCGGGATACGGTCATGGCACACCGGTTGCGCAGTTTTCCCGCAGAGCCGCCTAAAGGGCGCTATCCAGATCGGGTAGCACATCTACGAACCACGAGATCGACGTCACCGGCCGCGACCGGCGTGACGGATCCGACGAGGAGGACAACGTGCCGACCGAACCGAAAGCAGCACCGACCCGCCGCCCGGCCACGCGCCACCGTGGTGGCCGAGGCGATGCCCCGCTACGCGCGGTTTCTCCGGTCAGCGGCGGGCTGGCCACCGCGGTCGGCGACGGCCTGACCACGCGGCAGCGCCGCATCATGGAGTTCATCCGTGGCTGGGTCGCCCAACACGGCTATCCGCCTAGCGTGCGGGAGATCGGTGAGGCGGTCGAGCTAGTCTCGCCGTCGAGCGTCGCCTATCAGCTCAAGGAGCTGGAGAAGAAGGGTCTGCTGCGCCGCGACCCGAACCGCCCCCGCGCGGTCGACGTGCGCACCTCCTCGGACTTGTCCGCCGATGAGGACGAGGCGCTGCTGGCCAGCCGGCCCGAGCCGGCATACGTCCCACTCGTCGGTCGCATTGCCGCCGGTGGCCCGATCCTTGCCGAGCAGGCGATCGACGATGTGTTCCCGCTACCGCGAGAGCTCGTCGGCGAGGGCACGCTATTCCTGTTGAAGGTCAAGGGTGACTCGATGATCGAGGCAGCTATCTGCGACGGCGACTGGGTCGTGGTGCGCCAGCAGCCCGAGGCCGAGACCGGTGACATTGTCGCGGCCATGATCGACGGTGAGGCCACCGTGAAGACGTTCCGCCGTCGCGAGGGACACGTCACGCTGATGCCGGCGAACCCGGCGTTCGAACCCATCCCGGGTGACGACGCGACGATCCTCGGGCGAGTCGTCACCGTCATGCGGCGCATCTGACGCCCTCGGCGAAGTGTCCGCGGCCGATTTGTTCGCCGCGGAACTGCTCGCGGCCAAACCGCTTGCGGCCAACTGCTCACGGCCGATTGCTCACGGCCGAACGTCAGCGTCGGTCGTCGCCCCGGCCGGAGCCGTAATTGCCGCCGCGCCGATCCTCGGGACGGTTGCCCGGACCGTTCGGCGGATAGCCGGGCCCGCCGTGCCCGCCCGAATACTGGCCGCCCGAATACACACCGCCCGACGGCGGTTTGCCGACCGGTGGGCTGGTCGGGGCGGCGTACGGATCCGATGCGCCACCGTGGCGGTCGCCGCCGCCGTAGACCGTCCCGCCACCCGGACCTGCCGAGCGCGCCGATCCGTACACACCGCTGCCACCGACGGCGGCCGGTGCCCGTGGATCGTCGTCGCCCGATCGGCCACGAGCGGCCTGCGCCCCGAACATCCGGCGGGAGTGGCGGATGCCGAGCACGCCGATCATCAACAGTACGAAGCCGAATGCCGCGACGCCGGCCAGCAACCACATCAGCTGGCTGAACGTGAGCCCGTTGAACCACTTGCGCAGTGCGCTCGGCGCCTTCGGACCCTTCGCCGCCTTCTTCGCCGCAGCGACCGCGACCGGGGTTGCCGGCTTGTACTTGAGCATCGGCGTTGCGGACGAGGTGTCCGACACGGTCAGGAACGACGCACCATCGGTCGTGTACGCAATCGCGTAGCCCTGCGCCTCGTTCGGCATCGGCGTGATCCGGGGCTTGCCCTTCGTGATCGCGGCCACCACGTTGCCGTTCGTCACGTCCCACTCGTACGCGTCGGTGAGCGTACGCAGCACGACCCTCGATCCGTCCGGAGAGTTCGCGCCGCCGGTGATCTCGTTCTGCGCCGGACCACGGTTGCCGAGCTTGTTCGCCGTGCCGGTCTGCTCGGGCGTGAACGTGCCGACCTTCGTCAATGTCATGGTGGTGCCAGTGGCAAGGGTGCCGGTGAACGTGTAGATGCTGGCGGCGCCGGTGATCTGCTTCGTGACGAAGATCGGCGCGCCGTTGCCGTTGAGCACCAACGCCTCGACGTTGTGCGGACCGTCCGGGTAGGTGAACTTGTAGCGCGTCATCGACGACTTGCTCGTCACCTTCCACAGCGCAACGGTGTTGCGCTGCGGCGTGACCGGGTCGTCACCAGTGTCGGCGATCCACAGCGTGCCCTTGCTGTCCACCGCGATGTCCTGTGGATCGACGGCGAGCCCGTTCGGGTAGGTCTGCGTCGCGGTCCGGTGGCACTTGCTGTCCAGATATGCGACCCGTAGCGCCCAGTCCGAATTCTTCCCGTCGATGACGACATACCCGGACTGCGTAGCGACCAGGCCCGTCATGTCGACGGCGACGGTGTTGCCAATCGTGCACACGGTCGCGGGGGCCACCGCGGCCGGCACCGGCGTCGGTAACGGAGTGCCACTCGGGGCGGGCGCCGTGCTTGGCGCGGCGGCGGCGGGCGCACTCAAGAAAGCGACCACCGCCATGACGACGGCGGCCGCCGCTACCTGAACAGACCGCATCGGTTCAGTGTCGCAGAGATGTACACGAAATCGGGGCCTCGCGGGTGGACGTCACAGTGTGTTATCAGTTAAAGATCCACTAGCCAGCTCGTACGGATAGAGCAACCCGGCCAGGGATTCGGGCACTCGTACCCACAACTCCGTCCCGGTGTCGCGATGCTCCGCGCTGAGCACCTCGCCGCGCTGGTGTGCCGCGGCGACGAGATCGCCGCGATCGTACGGCACGAGAACGCGAAGCTCCACCGACGGACGCGGCAGCCGCGCCTCGACCGCGACGCGCAGGTCGTCGAGGCCGGCGCCGGTCCGAGCGGACACGAAGATCGCGGCCGGCCAGAGCCGCTTGAGCCGCAACAGCGTTTCCTCGTCCGCCGTGTCGATCTTGTTGATCACGAGCAACTCGGGCACCTTGTCGGCGCCCACCTCGCCGAGCACCTCGTGGACCGACCGCACCTGTTGCTCCGGATCGGGGTGCGCGCCATCGACCACGTGCACGATGAGGTCGGACTCGGCCACTTCCTCGAGCGTGGACCGGAACGCCTCGATCAACTGGTGCGGCAAGTGGCGTACGAAACCGACCGTGTCCGAATATGTGAACACGCGGCCGTCGGTCGTCTGAGCGCGTCGCGTCGTCGGGTCAAGCGTGGCGAACAAGGCGTCCTCCACCAGCACGCCGGCGCCGGTCAATGCGTTGAGCAGACTGGATTTGCCGGCGTTCGTGTAGCC
>DATFRR010000070.1:0-7418 GCA_035263025.1 Micromonosporaceae bacterium | reverse complement strand
GCCCGAAGGCCACGCGTGGTATTTCCCGTCGGAGGCACCGATGGCCCTCGAGGCGCCGGACGGCACTGTCTCGTGGGTCGGCGCGACGGCGAAACAGATCGCGCGTGCGGTGCGCCGAGGCGACACGTCGGCGGCCGAAGTCATCGCGGACCATCTCGCGCACATCACGGCCCGCGGCGCGGTGGTTCGCGCGTTCCGCTTGCTACGCGCGGGTGAGGCGCTCGCCGAGGCCGATGCGGTAGACGCCCAGCAAGAGCTCGGAAGCCTGCCGCTGGCCGGCGTTCCGGTGGCGGTCAAGGAAAACACCCCGATCGCCGGCCTGCCGACCTGGCACGGGTCCGCGCAGGCCCGGACGTCCGTCGCGGCCGCGGACCATGAGGTGGTACGCCGATTGCGCGGCGCGGGTGCCGTGGTCGTTGGCACGACGCGTGCGCCCGAGATGGGCATCTGGCCGTTCACCGATGACGACGACGCGATCACGCGCAACCCGTGGCGGACCGACCGTACGCCGGGCGGCTCGTCGGGTGGCGCCGCGGCCGCGGTGGCGTCCGGCATGGTGCCGATGGCGCACGGCAACGACGGCCTCGGTTCGATCCGCATCCCGGCTGCCGCGTGTGGACTCGTCGGCGTCAAGCCGGGCCGTGGCGTGGTGCCGTCCGGGATCGGTGCGCACGACTGGTACGGCCTTGCCGAGCACGGTGTTCTCACGACCACTGTCGCCGATGCCACGGTCGGTCTCGCGGTGCTGGCCGGCTGGACGCCGCCGCAACTCAGCCCGCCGAAGCGGCTCCGGATCGCGGTGTCGACGCGGAGTCCGGTGACTGGCGTCAACCCGGACAGTCCGGCCAAGCTCGCCGTCTCGTCCGCGGCGAAGCTGCTGTTGAGCGCCGGCCATGACGCGGTCGACCGCAGCCCGACGTACCCCGTTCGGCTCGGGTACCGCGTCCTCGCGACGTGGTGTGCGGCGGTCTACGACGACGTAGCCGCCGAGCATCTGGAGGGTCGCCAGCTGCAGCCGCGGACCCGGCGACACATGGAGATCGGCCGGTGGGCGAGCCGGCACGGCTTCGTGCAGGAGGAGCACCGTGCAGCGTGGCGTGCTGACTGCGAACGGTGGTTCGCCGACCAGAAGGTCGACGTGTTGCTGACGCCGGCGCTTGCTAGTTCGCCGCCGCTCGCCGAACCGTGGCACGCGCGATCGTGGTCGGCGAACGTCCTCGCGAGCCTTCGCTTCGCGCCGTACGCGGCACCGTGGAACGTGTCCGGCTTTCCGGCGGTGGTGGTGCCGATGGGGGTACGCCCCGACGGGCTCCCGGTCGGCGTACAGCTGGTCGGCCCGCCCGGGTCGGAGTTGCGCCTGCTTGCGGTGGCCGGTCTGCTAGAAGACGCGTCGCCGTGGTTGCGGCACGCGCCGGGTTGGCCCTTGCGTACCCTCGAACGCGCTTGAGCCCACGGGTGGGCGGACCGCACCGGCGCCGGACCGCCTGCAACGATGTCCGGGTGCAGACCAAGCTGGTGACGCTCGCGGACGTCGAGGCCGCGCGCGAGGTGGTCGGCGACGTGATCCGGCGGACCCCGCTGGAACCGTGCCGTCCCCTGCAGGCAAAGCTCGGCGGACCGGCGTGGCTCAAGTGCGAGAACCTGCAGCGCGCCGGAGCGTATAAGGTGCGCGGCGCGCTGGTTCGCATCTCCCGCCTGACGCCCGACGAGCGCGCGCGTGGCGTGGTCGCGGCGAGCGCCGGCAACCACGCGCAGGGCGTCGCGGTAGCGGCCGGCATCTGCCACACCGAGGCCACCGTCTTCATGCCGATCGGCGCGCCGTTGCCGAAGGTGGCCGCGACGAAGAGCTACGGCGCGAAGGTGCGGCTGGTCGGCGCGACCGTCGACGAGGCGCTGGTGGCCGCGGCCGAGTTCGCCGAACGTACCGGCGCGGTGTTCATCCATCCCTTCGACCATCCCGACGTGATCGCCGGCCAGGGCACGGTCGGGTTGGAGATCCTCGAGCAGTGCCCGGATGTCAAGACGATCCTCGCCGGAATCGGTGGTGGTGGACTGATCTCCGGCATCGCGGTGGCGGTCAAGGCGCTTCGGCCGGACGTACGGGTGATCGGCGTACAGGCCGCCGGCGCCGCGGCCATGCACTTGTCGATCGCGGCCGGTCATCCGGTGCGCCTGGATACCTTTGCCACGGTCGCCGACGGCATCGCGGTCGGCCGGCCTGGAGACCTCACGTTCGAGCACGTCAGCGCGCTCGTCGACGACGTCGTGACGGTCACCGAGGAGGACATCTCGCGGGCGCTGTTGATGCTGCTGGAGCGCTGCAAACTCGTCGTCGAGCCGGCCGGCGCGGTCGGCGTCGCTGCGCTGCTGGCCGGAGCCATCGAGGTCGAGCCGCCGGTCGTCGCGGTGCTGTCCGGTGGCAACATCGATCCGCTGCTGATGGTCAAGCTCATCGAGCACGGCCTGAGCGTGGCCGGCCGCTACCAGCGGTTCACCGTGCATTGCGAGGATCGGCCGGGTTCGCTCGCCGCGCTGCTGTCACTCATCGCCGAGCACGGCGCGAACATCGTCGACGTGTCGCATCAGCGTCATGACCCACGGCTCGCGCTCGGCTTCGTTGAGGTGGCGATGTCCGTCGAGACACGCGGCGCCGAACATGCCGACCGCTTGATCACCGCGCTGCGCGACGCCGGCTATCCGGTCACCGTTGGGGCACGCTGAGCCGTCGCGGTCAGCCGCCGAATGGCTGGAAGTTCACCACAGTGACGTTGATATCCGCGCCGCTCGGTGCCGTGTAGCTGACCTTGTCACCGGCGTGCGCGCCCATGATCGCCTTGCCCATCGCCGACTCGGGACTGTAGACCGTGAGGTCCGTCGTTGCGGCGATCTCGCGCGAGCCGAGCAGAAACGTCTCGGTGTCGTCGGTGTCGTCGTCAAAGTAGATCGTCACGACCGTGCCGGCCGCCACCGAATCCGCCGTCGGGGCCTCACCGACGTGCGCGGTCCGCAGGAGTTCCTGGAGGTAGCGGATGCGCGCCTCCTGCTTGCCTTGCTCCTCCTTGGCCGCGTGATAGCCACCGTTCTCGCGGAGATCGCCCTCTTCGCGGCGTGCGTTGATCTCGGCCGCGATCGTGGGGCGCGCCGCGACCAGTTCGTCCAACTCCCCGGCGAGGCGGTCGTACGCGTCCTGAGAGAGCCAGGTCGACTGCGCGTCGCGATCGGTGGTGGACACAGCTGATCTCCTTGCGTTGCCGATACGTAAACATCAAACGTACCAGCGAACGCCACCGCGTTTCCGGGGGCGGCGACGGCCAATTTCCGACCGTTGGCGTGGCCGCGGCGGGTGTCACCAGACCGCTGACAATGGCGTCTGGAGCGTCGCTAACCGGCCGCTCGGCAAGCCGGCACTTCGGCGATGTACGGCCGGCCGCTCGTCGTGACCGTGTGCGTCACCGTGACGACCGAGCCGGCCGGTACGGGTACGTCGGATGTGCCGAGGATTGTGCCATCCCGCGCCTCGGCGTTGATCGTGCACACCGCCGGGCCTTCCGGCTTGGCGACCCGGAACGTCACGGTAACCGTAGAGTTGGTGACGTTTGTCAGCGACAGCACGGTTGGCGAAAACTGCTGCGTGCCGTATTGGGTATAGAGCTTCAACGCGACCAGTCCGGTGACCGCGACGACCGCGACCAGCGCCAACGGCAGCACCCACCGGCGGCGCACCGGCTCGCGGCGACGGCCGTAGCGACCGGGCGGGAACACCGCGCCGTCGCGCGGCGTTGCGCTGCCGGGGGTGGGTGAGGTCTGGGTCACGATCGGGCGGTCCCTGCGTCGGTGTCATACGGCTCGGACAAAATGGTATGCCCGAAGGTTGGCCCGCACGCTCCCGGTAGTTCAACCTTCCAGGGCTGCACGGCACACCAGCTTGCACCACTGACGACGAAACGGATGTACGCGTGACGATGGGCAACGGGCGGACCGACGACCAGCTGCGTTTGATGGCCGTGCATGCACACCCCGACGACGAGTCGAGCAAGGGCGCCGCGGCGATGGCCAAATATGTCGCCGACGGCGTGGACGTGCTGGTCGTGACGTGCACCGGCGGCGAGCGGGGCAGCGTGCTCAACAAGACGCTCGACCGGCCGGAGATCTGGGAAAACATCGCGGAGATCCGTCGCAAGGAGATGGAGACCGCGCGCGAGATCCTGGGCGTACGGCAGAGCTGGCTTGGCTACGTCGACTCCGGCCTGCCGGAGGGCGATCCCCTGCCGCCGCTGCCCGAGGATTGCTTCGCGCGCGCCGATCTCGACGAAGCGGTCGGCCGGTTGGTCGCCCAGATCCGTGAGTTCCGGCCGCAGGTCATGACGACGTACGACGAGAACGGCGGCTATCCGCATCCGGATCACATCATGTGCCACAAGATCTCGCTCGCAGCGTTCGACGCGGCCGGTGACCCCGACAAGTACCCGGACGCCGGCACGCCGTGGCAGCCGCTGAAGTTGTACTACAACATGGGCTTCAACAAGGCGCGCATGCTGGCGCTGCACGAAGGCATGCTCGCCGCCGGCCTCGAGTCGCCCTATACCGAGTGGATCGAGAAGTGGGACGACCGCGAGGACAGCGGCGATCGGATCACAACGCGCGTGCCGGCCGGTGACTTCTTCGGCGTCCGCGACGACGCGTTGCGCGCGCACGCCACGCAGGTCGATCCGGACGGTTGGTGGTTCCGGGTGCCGCTCGCGGTGCAGCAACAGGTGTGGCCGACCGACGACTTCCAGCTCGCGAGGTCCCTGGTCGACAGCCCGCTGCCCGAAGACGATCTCTTCGCTGGCGTTGTCGAGCGGGCACGCGCCTAGGCGTACCCTCGATGGGACGCGATGAGCAGCGGAGGAGCCATGATCATCGGATGGGCCGCCAACGACTTTGGCGATGACCTCGGCGACGGGGTTGCCGGCCCGATCGGCCTGCTGATCATCGTCCTGCTCGTGATCGGCACGGTGCTGTTGATGCGGAGCATGAACAAGCACCTCAAGCGCATACCGGAGAAGTGGCCGGAGGACGCGGCGAGGACGCCCGCGAGCACGTCTCGCCGCGAGACCGAACCCGATGGATCGGCCGACGCCACGCCATCAGGCGCCGCGGCGACGGACGACGTTCCGCTGAGTCGAGCGGCTGACGGGCTTGACGACGAAGCCGGGAAGCGAGCGGGCGACGCCGGCGCGGTGGACGCCGATCGCTAGCCGGCGCACGGACGCTGTCCCGGATCGGGGCCGCCACCAGTGCCGCCTTGCGGAGTGTCGTTCGTTGACTGACGAGCCTGGCTGGTTGACCGCACCGCGCAACGCGCCGATGACCGCGAGGCCGGGCCGTCGAAGAGTGTCGGCGAACAATGAATTTGCGCTCTCAGTGCATTATTGGCAATCCGCTTTCGGCCCGTGACAGATTGCAATTTGCTGTCGTGTCGGAATTCTTTGCCGACGCGCGCGATTGTGTTGTGCCGCTTTTTGTATCGGTCTCCGCTGGGCGGATCTCTGCTAACTTTCCGACATTTTCCGGCATCAGAGAAAATACGCGGAACTCGTTGTCATGAGCGCATCTGGCTGCGGTAATCGCTGTCTGGCCCACGCTGAACGAGAAGAACCGCAATGTGCCGGATGATCATCGTTGCCCATCGGCTCGCCAGATGTCCGAGGTGTCCTAATCACGCGAAGCGCTCGGCAAGCGAGGGGTTTTGCATACGCCTAGTTGTGGCCTAGCGTTCCGCATCGGAGGGGAACACGCGTCTGGCACGAGAGGTCCTCCAGTCACGGAGGGCGCTCGAGTCCTTCGCGCTGCCGAGAGGGGCCGAGGGTGACCGAGAGCGTGGCGACGAGCGGGCGGCGGAATGTCGCTCCCGCGGTCGCTGCCGTCTTCGGCGTGGTCGTCATCCTCGGCAGCCCGTTCCTGACGATGGGTCGGGTCAATCTGCCAGCCGTCGCGATCGCTGCCGGTGTGGCGATCATGGCGCAGTTCGGGGCGTTGCGGTTCCGACAGGGCACCCGCATGATCTTCTTCGCCTGGGGCGAAGGCGCATTGATCGTCGTCGTCTACCTCGTGAAGGCCGGCTGGGTGCCACTGCTGATCGCCCTCGGATTCCTCATCGGCCATAGTTTGTTTCTGCTGCGCACCGGAGGCACGTGGCGCCGGTCGCGGCTCTACAACATCACGAACCTCGCGATCGCGGGTGCGGCCGGTGCGGTCGCCGCGCACGCGGTCGGCATGACGATCCGAGCTCCGATGACGCCGCGGCTGATCCTCGCGCTCATCGTCGGCGGCATCGCATATTTCGTCGTATCGAGCGTCCTGCTGAACGTCGCAACGCCAGGGCCGTCGGATATATCGCTGTCGGTGCCGGCCGCCATCGCCCGGACGCTCAACGACAAGCTGCCGATGGTCGCCGGCAACATCACGGTCGGCGTACTCGTGGTGCTGCTCTACGCAAACGACCGCATGTGGTTGTTCCTGGTGCCACCGGTCGCGGTGCTGATGCATCAGGCGTACGTCTACCGGTCCCGGATCGCCGACGAGCGGCGGTTGTGGCGCGAGTTCGCAGTCATCGCGAACTCCCTTAACCAACTCGACGAACGCTCCGTTGCGGTTGCCGCGATCGACGGCACCCTGCGGCTGTTTGATGCTGACGTGGTCGAGGTGTGGGTCGATCGTTCGGCGGCATCGGGACGCGGCTACCGCGGCACGGCAAAGCGCCGCGGCGAGGTCGTGAAGCTGAAGGGTCAGTCGGCCGACGAGGGCGAACCGCCGGCCGCCACTCGCGCGCTGACCATCGGCGGCGTACGCGTCGGCGAGTTGCGGCTGTGGATGCCGCCGGGATCGTCGCTGGACGGCCGCGATCAGATGGCACTGTCGGCGGTGGCCGACGCGGTGGCCGCCGCGCTACATGACGCGCTCGCGCAGCGTGCCCTGCGTACCCTCGCCGCTCGCAGCCAGCACGACTCGCATCAGGACGTGGTGACCGGGATCGCGAACCGGGCCAGCCTGCAGGCCGACGGCGCGGACAAGCTGCGCGAGGCCGGCGACGGCCTCGTCACGCTCTTTGTCCTTGGCATCAACCGGTTCAAGGAAGTCAACGAGTCGCTCGGTCCGGTGGCCGGCGACGACCTGCTGCGGATCACGGCCGGCCGGCTCGCGGCATTCGCCGAGCCAACCGATCTGGTGGCGCGCATTGGCGGCGACGAGTTCGCGCTGATGAGCGAGCTCAACGGCGCGGCCGATCCGGTTGAGCGGGCCACCTCGAGCGCGCAGGCGCTCGCCGCGGAGCTGACCGTACCGACCGAGTTGGCCGGCATTCAGGTCGCCGTCGAAGTGTCCGTCGGTGTCGCGGTCGCGTCGGCGGCCGACTGCGACATGGGCCAGCTCGTGCA
>DATFRR010000069.1:0-13715 GCA_035263025.1 Micromonosporaceae bacterium | reverse complement strand
ATGCCCGGCTTACCGTGGCAGTGCGCCGCCACGACCCGGTCGGCCATGCCGGCGACCTCCACGATCGCGCGCAACTCCGCGACCGTGAACTGTTGGTGGATCGGATCGTCGACCTCGGACAGCACGCCACCGGACGCGCAGACCTTGATCACCTTCGCGTTGAGCCGGAGCTGTTCACGAGCCGCGCGGGCGCACTCCGCGGGACCGTCGCACAGCCGGGCGTCCTCCATCTCGTGCACCCAGGCGAGCGGATAGCTGTGGAGGTCGCCGTGGCCGCCGGTGGTGGACAGGATCGCGCCGGCCGCGTAGATCGCCGGGCCAACGACCGTGCCCTCGTTGACCGCCCGCGCCAAGTGCACGCCGAGACCGCCGACCTCGCGGACGCTGGTGAAGCCGGCGTCGAGCGCGGCGCGAAGATCAGCGGCTGCGCGGACACTTCGCACTGCGAGCGAGTCGAGCGGCATGCGCGTCAGGTCGAGCGACGTGACACCCATGAAATGAGCGTGGCAATCCCACAGTCCGGGCATTACGGCCGCCGCCTCGACCACCGTGGCGTCCGATGTGTCCGGTGCGTCGGCTGCCGGTCCGGCGTACGAGATGACCGGCCCGTCCGTCACAACGACACCGTCCGCGATCGGCTCGCCACGACCGGGTACCAGGACGTTCGCCGCCACGCGCACACGCATGGGGGCTAGCTAACCCGCTGTCACGGGCGGTGACAAGACCCCCATGATCGGATCGTTATCGACCCGCGACGAAATGTCGGGGAAACAGTCGAGGCGGCGGCCGTAATGCAGCGATGTCGTGGTGGCGTGACCGTGTCAGGTACGCAGCGTGGCTCCGTACCGCTCGGCGGCGACCGCGACGGCGGCGTCCCGCGCGGCGATCGTCTCGTCGCCGGTCAGCGTGCGGTCCGGGGCACGGAACGTCAGGCTGTACGCGAGCGACTTGCGACCGGCGCCGAGCGCGTCGGACTCGTACACGTCGAACAGCCGTACCGCCTCGAGCAGCGGACCCGCGCCGTCGGCCAGGGCGACGCGGATGTCATCGGCCGCGACCAATGCGTCCACCACAACCGCGACGTCGATAAGTGCCGGCGGGTACGTGGAGAACCGTGGCGCTTCCGTAACACCGGGCAGCGGTACGGCGTCGAGGTTGCATTCCATGGCGCAGGTGCGCACCGGAATGCCGAGCGCCTCGCACACCGCGGGGTGCAACTCGCCGGCGTACCCGACGACCACCTCGTCGACAACGATCTCGGCGCACCGACCCGGATGCCAGGGCGGCTGACTGCCGGCTCGTACCGTCGCAGTCGCGCCCGCCGCGGTGATGGTGACGCGTGCCGCCTCCACCGCATCGGCCCATGTTGCCGCGCGCGGCGGCCCCCACCATCCGGCCGGTTCGACGTCGCCGCAATACATGACGCCGACGTGTCGGGGCTGCGCCGGTAGGGCGTCGTCGATCGCGGCCAGCTCGGAATCGCTCGGCCGGTGGTCGACGCCGAGGGCCGGTAGCGACGGCGCGTCGAGCACCGGAAGGAACACCATGCCCAGCTCGAACACGCACACGTCGCGGATGCCGCGGCCACGGTTGCGGCGCACCGCCGCGGCGAGACCCGGGATCAACGTGGTACGAAGAAGCGGCTCCTCGTCGGACAGCGGGTTCGCCAGGCGTACCGCTACCCGGCGCGGATCGTCGCCCGGCAGCCCGAGCGCGTCGAACACACCCGGTGCCACGAACGGGTACGTGATGACCTCAACGAGACCGCTTTCCGCCAGCGCGCGACCGACCGTACGGCGGCGGCGCTGGTCGGCGGTCAGTCCGTTGCTCGGCGCCACGGGTGGCAGCACGCTCGGTACGGTGTCGTACCCAGCGAGCCGGATGACCTCTTCGACAAGCTCGATCGGCTCGGTGAGATCGGGGCGCCACGTCGGCGGCATCACGCGCAGTGTGTCGCCGTCCTCGACCACCGTGCACCCGAGATCGGCGAGCAGCCGCTCGGCGGTGCCCGGCCGGTAGGTCATGCCAGCGATGCGCTCCGGATGGTCGGTCGCCATCCGGATCTCGGCGCGTCCCGCCACCGTGTTGACGTCCGTCACGCCCTTGTCGACCTTGCCACCGCCGTAGCGCACCAGCAATTCGACCGCGCGTGCCGCGGCGACCGCGGTGAGCGCGGGGTCCACACCGCGCTCGAAGCGCTTCGACGCTTCGGACGGCAGCTTGTGCCGTCGGGCGGTGTGCGCGATCGCGAGCGGCGCCCAATGCGCCGCCTCGAACAGCACATCCGTGGTGTCGTCGCCAACCTCGGTCGACGCGCCGCCCATCACCGCCGCAAGCGAGATGACGCCGGAGTCATCGGTGATCACGATGTCGGCGGCATCCAGCTCTCGCGCGGTGCCGTCGAGCGTCGCGAGCTTCTCGCCGTCAACAGCGCGGCGCACCACGAGCGGACCTCGCAGCTTGCCGAGGTCGAACGCGTGCATCGGCTGGCCGAGGTCGATCATCAGGTAGTTCGTGATGTCCACCACCAGCGAGATCGGTCGCATGCCGGCCGCCACCAGCCGTCGCGTGAGCCATGCCGGGCTCGGCGCGGACGGATCGATGCCTCGTACGGTGACCGCGGTGAAGCGGTCGCACCCGGTCGGGTCGTCGACACGCACCGGGTACCCACCCTTGGTGGCGACCACCGGCGTGATGCCCGCGGCCGGATCGGTATAGGCCAGCCCGAGCGAGTGCGCGAGTTCGCGTGCCACGCCGCGAGCGGAGAAGCAGTAGCCGCGGTCCGGTGTGATGGCTAGCTCGATGACGACATCGTCGAGCCCGATCAGCGGCCGTGCGTCGGAGCCCGGCGCCGTCAGCTCGGCCGGCGAATCCGCGGGCAGCACGAGGATGCCCGTGTGGTCGTCGCCGATGCCCAGCTCGCGGGTCGAGCAGATCATGCCGTCGGAGAGCCGACCATAGGTACGACGCGAGCCGATCGCGAAGCCGCCAGGCAACACGGCACCGGGCAGCGCGACCACCACAAGGTCGCCGACCTCGAAGTTGGTGGCGCCGCAGATGATCGACTGCGGTTCGCTCGGGTCCGACCCGGTGGTGCCGACGTCAACGAGGCAGTGCCGGATCGGCTTCTTGAAACCGGTCAGCTCCTCGATGGCCACGACCCGCCCGACGACGAGCGAGCCGGTGACGTTCTCGCGAAGGTCGGTCACGTTTTCGACCTCGAGGCCGACCCGGACGAGCGCCTTCTCCAGCACCACCGGGTCGACCGTCGCAATGTCGACATAGTCACGCAACCATGAAACGGACACGCGCATCGCCGTCAGACCTCCATTCCGAATCCGCGCGTGAACCGCACGTCGCCCTCCACCATGTCGCGCATGTCCGGCACGCCGTTGCGGAACATCAGCGTGCGCTCGATGCCCATGCCGAACGCGAAGCCGGTATAAACATCTGGGTCGATGCCGCAGGCCCGGAGCACGTGCGGATTGACCATGCCGCAACCGCCCCACTCGACCCAGCGCGGTCCGTCGCGGTGCGCGGCGTAGTAGACGTCGAACTCCGCGGATGGTTCGGTGAACGGGAAGTAGGACGGGCGCCACCGCGTCCGAGCATCGGCCCCGAACATCGCGCGCGCGAAGTGATCCAGCGTGCCCTTGAGGTGCGCCATCGTGATGCCCTTGTCAACGACGAGGCCCTCGACCTGATGGAACACGGGCGTGTGAGTGGCGTCGAGCTCGTCGGTGCGGTAGGTCCGGCCCGGGCACACGATCGCGATCGGCGGCTGCTGCGAGACCATCGTCCGCGCCTGTACCGGTGACGTGTGGGTACGCAGCACCAGACCGTTCCCGGTTTCGTTGGCCGGCCTGGGCGGCAGGACACCACCGTCCGCGACACGCTGCGCCGCGGCCACGTAGAACGTGTCCATCATGGTCCGGGCGGGATGATCGGGGACGAAGTTGAGCGCGTCGAAGTTGTGCCACTCCGACTCGACCTCGGGCCCCTCGGCGATGTCGTAGCCCATCCCGACGAACAGGTCGCCGATGTGCTCCATCAGCGTCGTGAGCGGATGGCGCGCGCCACGCGGCCGGCGGTCGAAGGGCAGCGTGACGTCGACGCGCTCCTCGGCGAGCACACGCGCAGCGGCCTCGGCGGCGAGCACGGCGCGCCGGTTGTCGTATCCCGACTGGATCGCCTGGCGTGCGGCGTTGACGCGCTGGCCGGCCTCCGCCTTCGCGGCCGGCGGCAGCGCACCGATCTCGCGACGCGCGAGTGACACCGGCGCGCGATCACCGAGGTGCGCCGGCTTCAACGCGGCGAGCGCATCGAGGTCGGCGGCGGCGGCGAACGCCTTCTCCGCCTCGGCGACGGCGTCGTCGAGCACTCCCGGATCGAGATAGGCCGCTCGCTTCGGGTCGTACGGGTCGTTGCGATATGTCATGAAGTCTCCCGGGGTGGACAGCTCACTCTAGATCGAGCGGTATTTGAGTGGGCCCGCCGGTGCGGGAGCGAGGCGGAACGCGGCAATCAGCAGTCAGATCCGCCGCCCGCCGACTCCGGCGGGCCGGGTAAACGAGTGCAGCCACGCGTTCACGGCGGTTCAACTCCTTCAACGATCATCCTGCCCACGTTGCGACACGCGCCGCAACGCTCGTGCCGAAGCGTACAGGCAGACTGCGGCGGCCGCAGCGAGGTTAAGGCTCTCCGCGCGACCGTGCATCGGGATGCGCACTCGTGCATCGGCTGCATCGCCGATGGCGGCGGGCAGACCGTGCGCCTCCGATCCGAACACCCACGCCGTCCGCGCACCGAGCGCGTCGCTGTCGGCGAGTAGGTCGAGATCGTGATCGCCGTGTCCGTCCGCGGCGTAGACCTTGAGCCCACCACCGCGCAGCGCGGCGACCACGTCGAGCGGTTCTTCGGCGCGAACCACGTCGACGTGAAACAAGCTGCCGGCCGAGGCGCGGACCGCTTTGCCGTTATACGGATCGACCGCCTCGCCGGCGAACACCACGGATTCGGCCCCGGCCGCGTCGGCGGTCCGTAGCACGGTTCCGGCATTGCCGGGATCGCGGACGTCGGCCAGCACCGCAACGAGGCGGGGCACCCGGCGCATGGCAGCGTCGAGCGACACGTCGATGTGTCGGCACACCGCGACGACGCCCTGCGGCGTCACGGTTTCGGCAAGCGCGGCAAGGCCGTCGTCGGTCACCGTCGACAGTGGAGTCCCAGCCTCGCTGGCCAGCGCGATCAGGTCGGCATGGCGGTGGTAGGCGTCCGCGGTAGCAAACAGCTGCACCACGCAGCCCGGGACGGTCAGCGCCTCCCGTACCGCCTGAGGTCCTTCGGCCAGAAAGCGCGCGGACGCCTCGCGGTCCCGGCGGCGCCGCAGCCGACGCGCAGCAACAACCCGGGGCGTCCGCTGCGTGAACGGAGCCACCCCGGGCTGCATTGCGTCTACCGGTGGGGTCAGGCGGCCTGCGCCGACGCGCCGCCGGTGCCTTCTGCCTGCACCGCCGCGCGGGCGATCTCGACTAGGCCGGCGAACGCCGCGGCGTCGTTGACCGCGAGCTCAGCGAGGATTTTGCGGTCGACCTCCACACCAGCCAGGCGCAGACCCTGGATCATGCGGTTGTACGTCATGCCGTTCGCGCGAGCGCCGGCGTTGATGCGCGTGATCCACAGCTGGCGGAAGTCGCCCTTGCGGTCGCGACGGTCCCGGTACGCATACTGCATCGAGTGCAGCATCTGCTCCTTCGCCTTGCGGTAGAGGCGGGAGCGCTGCCCACGGTAGCCGCTGGCGCCCTCCAGAACCGTCCGGCGCTTCTTCTGGGCGTTGATAGCCCGCTTGACGCGTGCCACGTCAGTCTCCTATTCGTCCGTGGCGCGCCTCAGCGGCCGAGCAGCTTCTTGACACGCTTGAGGTCGGTGCGCGACACGAGGGCCAGCGAATCGAGCCGGCGCTTCTGCGAGCCAGACTTATGCGCGAACTTGTGCGTGTTGTTGGCCGACTGGGTCATGACCTTCCCGGTGCCAGTGACCCGGGTGCGCTTGGCCATCCCAGAATGGGGCTTCATCTTCGGCATTGCGTTGTCTCCCTATTGGTCGCCCGCATCGGACGAGGCCCGCGACGCGGCGGCCTCATCGGCGCCGCTGCGCGCGGCGGTCTTCACACTGCGGTGCGGTGCGATCACCATGATCATGTTTCGGCCGTCCTGTTTCGGAGCTGCCTCGACGAAGCCGTAGTCGGTGATCTCTTCCTCGAGCTTGCGGAGCAGTCGGTAGCCCAGCTCGGGCCGGCTCTGCTCGCGACCGCGGAACATGATCGTGACCTTGACCTTGTCGCCGGCCTTGAGGAATCGCAGCACGTGACCCTTCTTGGTCTCGTAGTCATGCGAGTCGATCTTCGGCCGGAGCTTCATCTCCTTGATGACGGTCTGTTGCTGGTTGCGCCGCGCTTCGCGCGCCTTGAGTGCGCTCTCGTACTTGAACTTTCCGAAGTCCATGAGCTTGCACACCGGCGGGCGGGCCATCGGTGCAACTTCGACCAGGTCCAGATCCACGTCCGCGGCCAGCTGGAGTGCGCGTTCCAGGGAGACGATGCCGACCTGTTCGCCCTCCGGGCCGACCAAGCGGACTTCCCGTGACCGGATCTGATCGTTAATGCGTGGTTCGACGCTGATGGGGCCTCCTCGAGTCGGTTCAACTGTGTCAGCGACCGACCCAAAAACGTCGGGCCCCGGCAATTTATGCCAGGGCCCGCTCTCGACCGGCCAACGCGTCTCGGCGCGCCTTGGTCGCCGGCTCGCCAGCGACCGACCGGACCCGGCAACTCGTCGTCACTCGGGTGGGAGCGGGTGCTCCGCTTGGGATGTCCTCGGCGCGCTGCTCGAAGGCGGGCACACCACAGACATATTGGTCGACAGCGCAACTATAGCAGTCAGCGAGGCCGAGGATCGAAATGTCAGCGCGCGGCCGCCGCGTCCGTGGCTCCGTCTTCGCGATCTTGGGATCCCGCGTCGCGCTCGTCGCGGCTCGCGTCGAGGAGCCGGCGCAGCGTGCGTACGGTGTCGACGGCGTAATCCTTGTCCGCCGCCTGCACCGCCATCACCGAGATCACATCGTCGTTCTCGAGATCGAGCGCCACCCATGGCGACCCGCGGTCGAAGCGCACCGCCGCGATTACGTCCCACGGGAAGTACTTCCAGGCGAGCAGATTGCGGACTCGTACCCCCTGCCGGTCGGCGATGATCCGGGGCCGCGTGAACATCAGGATGCCGGCGGCGGCGAGTACGCCAAGGACGATCATCGCGATCTGGTCCTCGATGTGGAACTCGCTGCGGCCGCTCTCGGTCCTGCCGTGCAACGTGAACGCGACGGCGGTAAAGACGATCGCGACGAGCCCGGCGGCGACGTACGCCACCTTCCTCGCCTTGCGCGCCTGCGCGTCGACGGTCATCGCGATGCCGCTGCGCAGCGCCGGTTCACTCACGGGTAATGAGTGTGCCATCCCCGCCTGAGCATCGGCGGCGGCCCCCGCTCCGTACGCCGTCGTTGTCCACAGCGCGGGCGGACGACCTAGCGGCGACCACGCGGCCTGACGATAATTCGTGCCCATGGCGGCGTCCCCGGCGGAGGAGCTTTCCCCGACCGCGCCAGGACGCGATGCTCGATTCGCCCGGGCACGGGCGGCCGTTGCTCGCGGCGCCCACCGGGACGCGATGGACGAGTTGCTCGACATCCTGCGCGACCGTCCGGATTCGGGCGAGACATTGGTCGCACTGGCGGTGGTCGCGAACGACGCCGGCCGACACGCGAGCGCTCTGCAGTTCGCCGACGCGGCGCTCCGTGTTGCGCCCGACGACGTGTCGGCGCTGACCATTCGGTCGACGGCGCTGACCGCGCTTGACCGGTTGGCCGAGGCGCGCGACGCCGCGGAACTGGCCATCGCGTACGACCCGAGGTCCGTCGGCGGATACGACGCGCTGGCCGCAGCCTGGCTCCAGGAGCACTCCGAGGAGGGGTACCGGCAGGTGCTGTCGTGCGCGACCGAAGCGAACGGTGCCGTCGTCGGCGGCGGCCGGCACGCGGTTCGGCTCGCCGGCTCGTACGCGTTGGCGCTCGACGCCTTGGGCGCCCGCGCCGAGTCCGATGCGATCTTCGCGGCCCTGATCGCACTCGAACCGCGCAACATCACCCTCCGGGCGCTTGCCGCCGACGCGGCGTATCGCGGGCGGCGCTGGCTGCGCGTCATCGATCGGGCCGGTGCGATCACCGCAATCAGCACGCGCGCCAAGCGACGGACGCGATCTCTCGAGCGGGCGTGTGCCACCGCGATCGCCGTCGGGCTAGTGAACCTCGCCGGATACGGCGCGCTGCTCTGCGGCGTCGGCGTGATGGCACAGGTGTCGTTGCCACCGACCGGTGCGTACCTGGCGGTCGGGGTGCTCGCGGTCTACGTCGGCACCGTGATCGCGTGGGTCGGACCGGTGGCGTACGCACGTCGCCGAGCACTGGCCCTCGCTGCGCGCCGCGCCGGGCCGGTGGCGGGGGTGGTTCTGGTCGCCGTCGTGATCGCCGCGCAGGTGGTGTCCGTCGTCAACGTGCACGCACTGTCGGACGGTCCGGCGATCTGGCTTTCCGTGCTCACCGCGGTCGCCGCGATGGGTGCGTTGCTGGAAACCGTGGAGCACGCGGTCACCTGGGTCGGGTGGCGGCACCGAGCGCGCCGTCATCGCGCCTTCGTCGCGGCGGCGGTCGTCGCGAGGGACGCCGGCGCGCCACCGTCGACCATTCATCTCTACCGCGTGGCAACTTCGACACCGGGCATGCTCGCATTGGCCGCGCTGCCAAGCCGGGCGACGCCGGGCCACGCGGACGCAACCCCTGAGATGGCTGAGATGGCTGAGTTGGCGGCGGGATTCGACATGATCGTCGCCACGTTCGCTACCGACCCGCTCGGCCCGCGCCACCCGCTGCGCGCGCCCGATGTCGAGGTCGTCGATGTTCCCGTGACGCCCGGTCGTCCGCCGAACGCGCCGACGATCGGCGCGGCGGTCGACGCCGTCGCGGAGCGTTTGCGATCCGGCGCGTGCGTCGCGATCACCTGTCCGACCGCGGCCGGCGCATCGGCGATCGTCGCGGCGGCGGTCGGCGTCCGCCTCGGTCTCGACGCGCCCACCGCACTGTCGAAGGTGGCTCTCGCGCGCGGTGTCGCACTTGCGATCGCACCGGCGCAGCTCGCCTGGCTCGACACGTACGCCGCCGGTCTCCGTCCGGCCGGCACCCCGGCCGCGATGTAGCCGAGCTCAGAGTCGGCAGGCGTCGAGCGCGGTGACGAGGATGGCGCGCGCGCCGACCTCGTAGAGCTCGTCCATCACCCGGTGCACCTCGCCGCGCAACACCATGGCCTGTACGGCGACCCATCCCTCGCGGTGCAGCGGCGACACGGTCGGCGACTCGATGCCCGGCGTCAGCGCGCAGGCGTCTTCGAGACGGTCCACTCGGACGTCGTACGCGAGCATCACGTACCGCCGGGCCACCAGTACGCCCTGCAGACGACGTACCATTTGCGGAACGCCCGGCGTCAGCTCGACTCCGTCGCGGCCGATGAGCAACGCGGACGACTCGAGGATGGGCTTGCCGATAGTTTCGAGACCGGCCTGGCGAAGTGTGTTGCCGGTCGCCACCACGTCCGCGATCACATCGGCGACGCCGAGGCGGATCGCGTTCTCGACAGCGCCATCGAGGCGGACCACCGTCGCGTCGATATCGAGATCCGCAAGGTGCTTCGCGACCACGCCCGGGTAGGACGTCGCGACGCGTCGCCCGGCCAGCTCCTCGACGCTGCTCAGCGTGCCGGGTCGCGCGGCGAACCGGAACGTGGCGGGCGCGAACCCGAGGTCGAGCACCTCGATCGCATCGACCGCCGAGTCGACCAGCAGGTCGCGCCCCGTCACGCCGAGGTCCAGGTCGCCGGACGCCACGTACGTTGTGATATCGCGCGGCCGGAGGTAGAAGAACTCCACGCCGTTGTCCTCGTCGCGGCAGACGAGCTCCCGATCGTCGGTGCGTTGCCGATAGCCGGCCTCGGCCAGCATGGTCGCGGCGGGCAACGACAGCGTGCCCTTGTTCGGCACGGCGATGCGCAACATGGTCGGGATCCTCACAGGTGCTGGTAGACGTCGTCGAGGTCGAGGCCGGTGGCGATCATCAACACCTGTACGTGGTAAAGCAGCTGCGAGATCTCTTCGGCGGCGCGGTCGCGCCCTTCGTGTTCGGCGGCCATCCACGCCTCGGCCGCCTCTTCGACGACCTTCTTGCCGACCTCGTGTACGCCGCGGTCGAGCAGCGCCACGGTGCCGGAGCCCGGCGGGCGCGCGTCGGCCCGAGTGCGCAACTCGGCCCACAGGTCGTCGAATGTCTTCACAACACGCAAGTGTGGCGTGTCCGGTCCGATCCGGGAACCTCGCACGCCACACCAGTCCACGTACTGGACAGGGCGCCGATCAGTGCACGGTGAACGTGTGGCCGTCCAGCGCCACGATCGAGCCGTCCTTCAACGACACCTCGTACGCCTCGACCGTGTACGTGCCGGGCGTCAGCGTGATGTGCACGGTGGCGACGCCTTGCACCGGTGCGCCGACGCTCAGCTGGACGGTCTTCTGGACGACGACCTTGCCGGCGGCTGACCGTACCCGCATTTGAATCGTGCCCTCGAAGACGATGCCCGCGAGGTTCACGGTGACCGAGGTGCCGGTGACCGCGTTCTGTTGCGGGTCAATGACCCACACCGGCGCGAGCGCGTCGACCGCCGCCGCGCGGTGGAGTACGCCGGCGACCGGCTGGCGGCTCGCCCACAACGTCGCGCGCGCCTGGCCGTCGAATAGCAGCCGGACACCGGTGGCGCCCTGGAACGCCGTGGCGGTCCAGATGAGCTGCTGGATGGCCGCCTTGTTGCCGGCCGGATCGTCACCGTTGACGGTTGCGCCGTGCAGGTCGACGGTGGCCACCCCACCGGAGATCGAGACGCTGCGCACCGACGCGCTGGCCGGCCACTGGCTGACGTAGTCGTGGTCGTAGGCGGTCCGGCCATCCAGCATCTGCGTGATGCCGGCCTTCACTTGCGCGGCCGGCGTGCCGTTCCCGGCCGGGATGCGGTGGTACTCGCGGTAGAGCAGGTCGTTCGCGCCAATGTAGTAGATCGGTACGTTCGCGGTGACCGTGCCGCCCGGCGGCGGGCTGGTCGGCGTACCGGTCGGCGAGGTCGCTCCGGTGGTCGGCGAACCGGTGCTGATCGGGCCGCTGCTTGCGCTCGGGCCGGCCGGATTCGGGTTCGGGTTCGGGTTCGGGTTCTGCGGCGTACAACTGGCGAACCCAATGGTGACCGCCGCGACGCTCGCGGCCACCGCGGTGCTCAGGCTGATCATGGTTGCTCCTCGGCTGCGCAGGGCGGGAAACGTCCACCACCGCGCGCGCTTGGCCGCGATCCGCCGTCGAATGTCGCCGAGCGCGTCCGGGGCGAGTGTCACGTTCGCCGCGCGGTCCTCGAGCGCCTCGTGCAGGAGTGCGCCGAGGTCGACCGCGTGGCCACCGAGCCCGCGCGACAGCCGGACGGTCTCGTCGTCGCGGTCGGCGCCGCCCTCCGGCGGGAAGCCGGTCATGTCCATCGCTCCATCCGATTGCGGAGTGCGGCCATGCCGCGCGCGGCATGGCTCTTCACGGCACCTCGACTGCACCCCATCGCCTCGGCGATCTCCGCCTCGGACAGGTCGCCGTAGTAGCGCAACACAAGCGCTTCCCGTTGCCTGGCCGGCAACTCGGCGAGCGTGGCGAGCACGACGTCGTGCTGGAGCCGAGCGAGCGCGCCCGACTCTGCACTCGGCGCGGTCATGCTCGCTTCCGCGGCCGACGCGGCGGCATGGCGCTCGACCACCCGGCGATGGCGCAGCGCCGAGCGCGACCGGTTGACGACGGTCGCACGAAGGTACGCCAGCGCCTTGTCGGTATCGTCCAGCGATCGCCACCGGCTGTGCATCGCCACGTACGCGTCGGAGACGATCTCCTCCGCCCGGCCGGTGTCGTCCAGCAGCAACGTCGCGAGTCGCACCAGGGAGCGGTAGTGCGCGGCGAACAACCGAGTGACCGCTTCGTCGGCGGTCCACCCGGTCGCTGCGTCGGCGGCCAGCATCGGCCCACCGTCCCATGTCGCGGCCACGAGTCTTGGTGCCACGCGCATACGACGCCCGAGTCGGCACGTCGGTTTACCGCCCCGGCCTGCCAACTTTCACCGAACGCAGGGTTGTCGAGCGCGACAACACCGCTCTGGCTACCGGGCGTACCGGTAGGCCGCCCGCGGCGCTGAGCCCGAGGTACGAGATCCGCCGAGCGGGCCTCGCCCACCGAGATCGCCCCTATGCTCGTGCCCATGGAACTGCTCGTCGGGGCAGGTCAACGCGGTTACGGGAGGCCACATGCCGGTCGCGCCGGTCATCCTTGTCAATGGACTGCCGGGAGCGGGCAAGACGACGATCGCCCGCGGCCTGTCACGGCGCCTCGCCCTCCCGTTGTTCAGCAAGGACGTCATCAAGGAGGCCACCGCCGACATCCTGGGTGACGAGCCGTCCGACGGTCGCGCGCAGCGACTCTGGAACAACGAGCTGGGCGCCGCCGCCAGCGAGGCGATGTGGGCGCTGCTCGCCGACGCGCCGAGCGGCGCGATCCTGGAGTCGTGCTGGCTGGCGCACGTACGGCATCTCGCCGAGGACGGCCTGCGTCGAGCGGGTCGCGAGGCACCGTTGGAAGTCTGGTGCGACGTACCCTTCGAGACCGCGCGCGGTCGCTTCGAGGCACGTTATCCACGGCACCCGATTCACGGCGCGCTACCCGACGACGACGAATGGGAGCTGTGCCGCCGATATGCCGAGCCACTCGGGCTCGGTGCGACGCTGCGCGTGGATACCACCGGTCCGGTGGACCTGGACGCGGTCGCGGCATGGATCGCCGACGAGTCGACGCCGCCGGAGCCCCGCGTCTCCGTCGACGTGGTGGCCGAACCGTTCTGAACTTACGATCGGATCTCCGCCACCAAGCGCTTTGCGGCTACTGACTCGCGGCGAGCCACCGGTGTGTCGCGTCGACCAGCCGTTGCCGCCGCGGCGCATCGTCGGTGTCCCAACCCAAGAACGCAATGGCGTGTACGGCGCAGTAGAGCGCCAGGTTCGCACGCTCCACATCGGACGGTGCCCAGAGCCGTACGAGTTCGTCAACGTACGACTGGCCGGCCGCACCGACGTCGCTGAGCACTGCCACCTCCGTGAGCGCGAGCCAGTACATCGGATCGCCGTAGCACACAACGTCGAAGTCGACGATGCCCTGCAGTTGCCCGCCGGACACGATCACGTTCTTGATCGTGAGGTCGTCGAGGAAGCAGATGGATTCGACGGATGCGAGCCGACGTTCTGCGCTGGCGAGGCAGTCGTTCACGGCACGCGTTAGGTCGCCAGCACCCGCGAGGTCGCCGGCACCCACAGGTTCGTCGTCACCCACGTGGTGCGCGGCGGTCATCACGGTGGCCCGGTCCGCGCGGATCGCGTCCGGCCACGTGCGGTGCGGGCCGGGCGCACCGATGGGTACGAACCCGTAGCCGTCGCCACGCGGCAGCGCCGTTGCCTCACGCTCGAAGCCCACGATCCGTTCAGCGAGCGCCGTCCGCTGCG